>BBRT01000157.1 GCA_001417715.1 Candidatus Symbiothrix dinenymphae | reverse complement strand
GTTACGCCTGTCTGAAACTTCGGGCTACAATAATGCTACTTTATTGAACTTTATCGCAAGTGCAGACCTTCTCTCCGCAAGTGCTAAAATTTCAGGAAATGTTTGGGATGATGCCGTAGAAGGCAAGCGTCACCCGATGCGAGAGCATGAAGAAGGTGGTGCAAACTATTTGTCGGCGGCTGTCATTGCGGCTAAAAACTTCTTTGATTACTTGAATGAAAACAATGACCCGCGCTTGGCAAAATTGTTTTCAGGAAATAAAGCAGCTTTCTTTGGCGACCGTGAATTTCAAGGAGATTCAGACGGCAACGGCACGCTGGATAAAGATGAAACGTATGCAAAGCCGGCTTTTGTTAGCAACATGGACTTAATGCTGATGTCGGACTGGGAGGTAAACTTCTATATTGCAGAGGTATATGCACGCGCAAGTAATTTTGTTAAAGCAAAAGAATACTACGAAGCAGGCGTTGAGGCATCGCTCGCGCAACATGGCATTACCAACAAGGCAATTATAGAAGCGGGAGGTTATGCAGTGTTTACTGCCACCACCACCGAATCTGCCATTAAGCAAATTGCCATGCAAAAATGGGTGGCAAACTGCAACTACCAGCACATCGAATCATTTTTGGAACGCAACCGCACCAAATATCCCGCTGTCAACGATATAGACATCGCAGCCAACAGAGCGGCGGCGTATGCGAGTTTCCCCGCCGGAGAACTAACAATTTCGGTCACAGGGAGAGCGAGAGCATCTGCATTTCAAAACGGTTATCCGGCATCGCCCACCTATCCCGAAACGTATATCTTCCGCAACAACAATGCCCCCAAGCAAAAAGCCAATGTGGGCGAAAAAGTGTGGTGGAATAAAAAAACAGGCAAATAAACAATTAAAAATTAAAAAGATATGAAAAATAAATTGATGAAATACAGCTTAGTGCTCGTTTCCGCAGTACTCCTGCTCGCATCGTGCGACAAGGATTCAGAGGGACTTTCAAAGGTTACTTATTATTGCGACCTGACTCTCAAAGGAAGCGCAACAGAACTCGTGTCCATTGGCGGTACATGTAGCGATCCGGGGTGGGAGGCTTTAGAGAACGGTGAAGATATTTCCGGTAATGTTGAAGTGTCAGGCACAGTAAAAATGAATGAAGCCGGTCTTTATAAACTGACCTACAAAATCAATAATTCTGATGGCTATCCTACAACGGCGACACGCCAAGTAGTGGTTTGTGATGTAACATCATCGCCTATTGCGTCGGGTGTGTACACTGTTTCCACGACAAGCCGCCGTACACCGGGTTCGTCAGCAGAATACGCCAATGGCAATTCTCTTCTCATTTATCAGGTATCTCCCGGTAAATTTTACATCTCTGATTTTATCGGAGGGTATTATGACAAGGGGCGTGGATATGGCTCTGATTATGCCTGTCCGGGGCATTTCACATTAGAAAGCGATAATTCGATAACGCTTGTGGACGGTGCGATGACGGACGGTTTTGGAGGTGATGTAGACAGTTTGGTAGGAAGTTATGATGCTGCTACCAACACGCTGACTTTTGATTCGGAGTGGAGCGGTTATATATTCACTATAATAGCAACTAAAAAATTATAAAGATATGAAAAAGTTAAGATATATGATGAGTATTGTCGTTTGCATGGCTCTTGTGTCGTGCGAAAACGAGATTGATAATTGGTACAGCGAAACGTTCGATTATTCGGGGCGGTTTGTCGTTGGCGGCACCTGTGAAGAATATAATGCTGATGATTTTTCCGTGAGCGATGGCTTGGAAGTGCAAATCTACAACACTGCCGCAAACATCGCTAACGAAATCTGGATTGAAGGCTACGTTGTGCAGGCGGATGAACCGTTTCACTTTAAAGGGAAGTTCAAAATCACCGGAACACCGGAGCATTTTACTTCTACCGATGCGGTGGTAGTAAACGCAGCATACGCCGGACAACAGTTGATTGCTCCGGGTGTGCCTTTCGGAAATGCCGGATATGCGGGCTATGTGCCTGTTCCGACTGCGTCAGAAGAGCGAACTTGGGGTGTTCAGTGGTATGCCCGTCTGACCTTGGTGGAAGGTGGCATTTTTCCCAAAGCCGCAACAACCATCGGTGGCAACACAGCGGATAGCGTTTACCTCAAGTTGGCAATGCACTACGACCCGATTGAGTATGTGAGCACCCCCGACTTGGAGTGGAAGTTCGACCCCACATCGGTGATTGCCCCCACAACCGTTCCGGATGATGACGAAGCCGAACATTGGATACTCACAGGTTACCGCTACACGGGCTACCCCGAAGACATGTAACAAAATTTGTAAATCATTAAAATATAGATAGATATGAACAGAAAACAATTTGCATCTGCGCTATTGAGCGCAACAGCTATATTCTCGTTGCTGCTGACAGCATGCGACGAACAGGATAAATTAGTGACTGAGTGGGAAACGGGCGGATGGTCGTCCGATATTACGCTCAGCGTGACGCCGCCCGCCGCTACGGAGTTTGGAGATGCCGGCGGCAGCGGTACGCTGACCATTGGAGCCTCCGACATTTGGGAAGCCACAAGTGATGAAAGTTGGGTGTCATTTATTGACCCAATTACCGGCGATGAGGTGAGTTCTGTAGTCAGCGACACCACCGCACTGACATTTAAGGTAGAGGCGCACACCGGCGAAAATCGCACAGCCTACATCACCATTACCGTCGGCGAAAAGACGACGGTAATCACCATCACACAGACCGGTACAATACCCGGAGTAGCACAACTCAATGGCGACCCCGCCAATGTGTATCCCGACACCACCGTTACGCTGACGGCAGAGATTGAAGGTGCAACAAGTTATATTTGGCTGCGGGATGGTGTGGAGTTTGACACCACCAATGTTAGGACATACACATTGGGCTTGGCAGACACCACTATCGCATTGACTGTGGCGGATTTTAGAGGTCAGCATTCTTACACGGTGCGCGGACACAACATCAAGGGCGACGGTGCTATTAGCGCCCCCGTAGTGGTAACATTGACAGGTTTGCAAGACATGCCCCTCTTCATTGCCCCCACGATAAGCGGCAAAAGCGTGAACGACCGGCGCGATTCGCTCGACCGCACAGTGGGCATAACGCTCACCCCAACCGTCGTGAAAGGTGCCACCAAATATATTTGGAACAATGGCACGAGCGATGTTCGCACCATCGACATCAGCATATTCCCCGATAGCGTACTCTATGGCGATGAGGATGGCAAAGGTGCTAAAATTGACAGCATCATTTCATACACAGCCACCACAAGCGGCAATTACACTGTAAGAGTAGGCAACAATGCGTTGGGAGTTGAGCCTGCAAGCAATCCACACGAGGTCACCTTTAACACTTATGTATTCGGTTGGAAAGACGACATAACACAGGCTCTTAAAGGCACATGGACGGCGGCAGTTACTTCCACGCCCTATGATACACTGGGCGTAGTAAAAAGCACACTGATAAGTTCCTACACGCTGGTTATTGACAGTGTAGATGCCTCCACCATAAAGATAACGACCAACTTTGGCGTTCTGGACACCGCAGGAGTTTTCACGGCAACGATTGACTTGAGCAATGAGAACATCAGCATAGCCTCTCAAAAAGTGGCACCGGCAGGCACCGGCAAAAAATTTCACACCGCCTACACACCCGCCTACATCGCAACAAACAAAAGCAACACACCTGCCAACAATGCAGGAAAAGGCATCAAAGTTACTTTGGGCGGCAACAGAAGCAATCCAACGCTAACCCTTACAGACGGCTACCTGCTCTATCGCGGCGACAGCAGCGGAGCCTATCTCGGTCATCCCATCATGCACGTTCCAATAGCAACAACGGCACCGGCAACGAGCGTGGTTTGGACGAAACAGCCGTAAGGTGGTGTTAAAACATTTCAAAAGCGGGCGAGCAATCGCCCGCTTTTTGGTGTTTACCAAGTGCCACACAGCGCCACACAAGCCATGATAACAAAACGATAACACAATGATAACGAAAAGATAACAAAAAGATAACATAAAAAGTTTGGAAATTCAACAATAGCACCCTACCTTTGTCGCAATTTTAATTTAAAATAAAAAAAATCATGAACGAAATTGTAAAATTCAATCAAGTTGAGGACAAGGTGCTCAGCTTGCGAGGTGAGAATGTGATTCTCGACAGCGATGTCGCAGTGCTGTATGGTGTAGAAACCAAACGCGTCAATGAGGCGGTCAGTAACAACCTTGAAAAGTTTCCAAATGCCGGATATATCTATCAGGTGACCGCAGAGGAGTGGAATAACTTGAAGTCGAATTTTTCGACTTCAAGTTGGGGCGGTAAACACAAACTGCCTAAAGCCTTCACTGAAAAGGGATTGTACATGCTGGCAACAATCCTTAAAAGTCCAATGGCAACCGAAACCACGCTTGAAATCATCGAAACGTTTGCCAAACTCAAAGAACTTTCGCGCACCATCGTCGAATGCAGCCAACTGCCCGACGAGCAAGCACGCAAAAGCAGACTGAATCGCAGCGGCGAAATTCTGTCCGACTTAATCGGCAATGAATTGGGCACGACCGAAACGGAAACGACTTTTAGACTAAACTTGGCTGTTTTGTCGTTGGAGCATACGGTTAAAAGAAGTAATAATCAATAAAAAAAATCATGAACGAAATTGTAAAATTCAATCAAGTTGAGGACAAGGTGCTCAACTTGCGAGGTGAGAGTGTGATTCTCGACAGCGATGTCGCAATGCTGTATGGTGTAGAAACCAAACGTGTCAATGAGGCGGTCAAAAACAATCCGGATAAATTTCCGGATGGCTATATTTTTGACCTGAATGGCTACGAGTTTGAACATTTGCGGTCGAAAATTTCGACCGCAAATTTCTCCAAAACAAGAGTGATGCCTAAAGCCTTCACTGAAAAAGGATTGTATATGCTGGCAACAATTCTCAAAAGTCCAATGGCAACCGAAACCACGCATACGGTTAAAAGAAGTAATAATCAACAAAAATATGACTATCCGTAATCATACCACTTGGCTCTCGCTCCTTGTCTCGCGGGGACAGCAATATCGTGCCCCACAATTTCCTGTAGGACCATTTTTTTTTGAGAATATTAAACGTTTCCCCTGTGGGTTAATGCTTTTTCCACATCATCCGGCGAAAAGCCTTTGCTGCAGGCATAGCGCATCAGTTTCATGCGAATTTCGTAGTCGGAATTGCCTTTGACGGTTTTGCGCTTGGCGGTCAGGAGTTGTCGCAGTTGCTCAATTGTTTCGTTGGGGTTGAGGTGGTTGAGAGCCTCGCGGATGAGGTTGTCCGGCAGTTGTTTTTTCTTTAGTTCGTAGCGGATTTTATGAACTCCCCACCGGCTGTAGCGCGATTTGTCGTGCACGAACGCGGTGCAAAATCGCTGCTCGTCCACAAACTTCTCTTTTTGCAGGTGTTTCAACAGTTTTTCCCGGTCGGCAGGCTGCACTTCCCACATGCCCATCTTTTTGCGTATGTCGCTCACGCACTGTTCTTTGCGGCTGCAAATGGCGGCTAAGCGATGCAGGGCTTGTTCGTATGTGGGGGCAATGCGTGCGTTGTCCCTGCTGTGTGTCATTGATTTTTCCATAATGCTTGTATAAAACGGTCTTTTTTTGAAATATCTTGAATGATGTGTATCTCACTATAGCCTTTCCGGTGCAGCAATTCGGCAATTTCTTGTCCAAAGCGCGCATTGATTTCAAAAAACAGCTGCCCATCGGGGGTTAATAGTGTTTGCCCCAGCATGGCAATCCGTTCATAAAACAGAAGTGGCTCATTTTCAGGCACAAACAGAGCCTCATGCGGTTCGTAATTCAACACATTGGGCTGCATTTCCGCCTTTTCCGATGGCGTGATGTAGGGCGGATTGCTTATGATTAGAGTGTAGAGTGTAGAGTTTAGAGTGTAGAGTTTAGAGTGTAGGGTGAAAGGTTTGGGGGATAGGATGTTGTGTTGGAAGAAGTGGATGTTTGCTTGGTTGGTTTCGGCGTTTT
Organism: Candidatus Symbiothrix dinenymphae; assembly: GCA_001417715.1. GTDB lineage: Bacteria > Bacteroidota > Bacteroidia > Bacteroidales > Azobacteroidaceae > Azobacteroides > Azobacteroides dinenymphae. The sequence continues at coordinate 91,881 of BBRT01000157.1, read as the reverse complement.
TTTTTGCTATGTGTAATGCTTTGGGGGAAATATCTAACGCATAGACGTTTGCTTCAGGTAAATGCTTGGCTAAAGCAATTGCGATGCAGCCCGAACCGGTGCCAATATCGAGTATTGTGTTGTGGGTCAGTGGGTTGCGGGTCAAGCCCGCAATGACATTTTGTACTAACTCCTCCGTTTCCGGGCGCGGGATGAGCACATTTTCGTCAACAGCCAATTTTAGCCCGTAAAATTCCGTTTCACCTAATATATATTGTATCGGGCGATTTTTGTTCAGTTCACCGATAATTCGCTGAATTTCAACAACCTCATTTTCAGTTAATTGCACGTCATTATTGCGCAAAAGACCTGACAAATCTGTGTTGCACACAAACTGAAGAATCAAGCGAGCAAGCGTTTTCTTCTCCTCCGCAGAATAAACCGCCGACAACTGCCCACCGATAACCGACAACTGCTCTCCGATAACCGGTAACTGGTAACTGGTAACTGATAACTGCCCCATCATGGCTGCAAAATTACGGATAATTTTTTATTTTGCAGTATTATCAATTTATTTACCTATCTTTGCGCCATGAAAGCATTCAATATAGGCAATATCAAAGTACAAACACCTATCATACAAGGCGGTATGGGTATCGGTGTGTCGCTGTCGGGCTTAGCGGTGGCGGTGGCTAACGAGGGCGGTGTCGGCGTCATTTCTTGCGCCGGTTTGGGACTTATTCACAACGAACGGCACCTCGGATTTTTGGCAGACAACATCTGGGGCGTGCAAAAAGAAATTCGCATGGCGCGGGAAAAGACCAAAGGCGTGATTGGGGTCAATATCATGGTCGCGCTGACCAATTTTGCGGACTTGGTGCGCACCTCCATTGCCGAAAAGGTGGATATTATCTTTGCCGGAGCCGGTTTGCCACTGGATATGCCCGCCTATTTGAAGCCGGGTAGCGTCACCAAATTGGTGCCGATTATCTCCTCGTCGCGGGCAGCCAAACTGATTTGCAGCAAATGGAAAAGTGCCTACAACTACCTTCCTGATGCTATTGTGGTGGAAGGTCCGAAAGCGGGCGGGCATCTGGGATTTAAGCCGGAAGAAATTGATGACCCCCATTTTGCATTGGAAGAAATTGTGCCGGAAGTCATCAAGGTGGCCGATTCCTACAAAGAAGAAAAAAACATCCCCGTCATCGCAGGCGGCGGAATTTATACCGGCGGCGACATCAAACGCTTCATGGATATGGGCGCAGCAGGCGTGCAAATGGGCACCGTCTTCGTCACCACCGAAGAATGTGATGCCTCCGACACATTCAAAAACGAGTACATCGCGGCAAAAAAAGAAGATTTGTGCATCATCCACAGCCCCGTAGGAATGCCCGGCAGAGCACTCCACGGCGAATTTATCAAAAAAGTGGAAGCCGGATTGCAGATGCCCAAAAACTGCCCGTTGCATTGCATCCGCACCTGCGACTACACCACCGCCCCCTACTGCATCAGCCAAGCCCTGTTCCAGTCAGCCAGAGGCCATTTAGACAAAGGCTTCGTCTTCGCAGGCTTCAACGCCTATTTAGCCGAAAAAATCAACACCGTCAAAGAGGTGTTTGCGCGGCTGAAACGCGAATTTGCGGCAGCAAGCTGAATCAACTGATTTTTTAAGGTTTTCCTGGTAATTGTATGGCACGATATTGCTGTCCCGTAGGGACAATATATTGGTAGAAAAAGCCCATTGCCCCCACCTCTTTCGTGCCGTAGGTACGAAATATCCATGCCGTTGTATCACATTCCGTCCCCACCTTAAGCGAGCAGAACGACAAGAGGTTTCTTGGCTGTGGATAATGGCACACACAAAATATCTTTCCACATTCTCAGCGTGCGCGGCAAACTGCTTACTGAGAATTATACGCAGATATAATTGCAATTTTAAATCGGGGCAAAGGTACAACTTTTTCTTCTCTCAAAAAAAAGATTTTTTAAATATTTTGGTAGTTCAAAAATAATGTCTTACCTTTGCCGCCTGAAAGTTGAACAAAGTGTTGTTCAATTAAACGTTCTTTCAAAAATTGAAGCGTTTACATATCCTGTCTGGAAATCCAACAAATTTCATTACAAGAGGGATAGTAAGCATTAGAAGTTCCATGTCTTCTCACAAAGAAGCATGGGGCTGATGCTTATTCTCTTGTAGGGCAATTGTTGGAGCCTCCGGATAGAATAAGCAGCAGCCCCATGCTTCTGAACTTTTTAAATTATTGCGAAATTCGCTCTTTTGGGGATTTGGAGGGCAACAAAAAATTGAGGATATGAGAAAGAATTGGTTGAGTGATTATCATGTATGGGTTATTATTGCATTTATTTGTGTCATAATTGCCCCTTTTGTGTTCACAAGAAATGCCTTTTGTGAATGGTTTAATTTTGCAGAAACAGGAAGTATTGGAGATACCATAGGTGGAATAACAAGCCTCATGGTGGATTTAATGACTATCTGTTTGTTGTATTGCACGTTAGTGACACAAAACAAGCATAATGATTCTAGCAGATTATTAAACTTACAAACGCAAATACAAAGTTTAAATAATCAATTAAATTTTAAATATAGATCAAATAAGAAGATGGTTAGGGGAAAAGGAATATTTGATTTTAACAATTTAAATTTATGGTGGCATGAAGACGAAAAACCATCCATTTCATACTCCATGTGTCAGATACTAATGCGCAAAGTAGAATTAATAGATGCAACTGTTCGACAATTCACAAACTTGATTTTCTCTTCCAATAAGATTGCTATAGAGGAAAAAACATCTTTTTGCGAATTTGCCAAACTCTACATAGAGCAAATCAAAATTATTTATACGATGTGGTCAATGGCTAGAGTGAACATTATTTACACTGCTGATGAACTATTTTCACTTGATGGACCAGATTGGGACGACGTTGTTGAAAAAACACACGATGAAAACAATCCTCTTAGAAAGGCAGAATCAGACGACCGTGAGAAATATAAATTAAAAGCGGCTGAACTTGAAGAAATTTTACAGTCGTTGAATAGTATGAAATGAAATATTAATATAAATAAAAAAAACAGTTATGAAAAAGAAAAATTTCTTTCCTTTTTGTGCCACAGCAGTACTGCTGCTGGGCACCATTGCTGCTAATGCAGCAACAAGTTCGTGGACTTCAGGAAGTACCACGGTAGTGCTAACCGATGACAGTGTCCTCACCGTTAGTGGGACAGGGGCAATGGAGGATTATACTGCGTACACGAATGTGCCGTGGTATTCCTCCAGCACTGCTATTAAGACGGTGGTCATCAACGCGGACGTTACAAGCATTGGAAATGATGCTTTTTCCGGTTGCAGCCGTCTTACCTCCGTTACCATTCCTAACAGCGTAACAAGCATTGGGATTTCTGCTTTTCACAATTGCAGCAGTCTTACCTCCGTTACCATTCCTAACAGCGTGACAAGCATTGGAGATTGGGCTTTTTACGAATGCAGCAGTCTTACCTCCGTTACCATTCTTAGCAGCGTAACAAGCATTGGGAATTATGCTTTTTCCGGTTGCAGCAGTCTTACCTCCGTTACCATTCCTAGCAGCGTAACACACATTGAAAGTTTTGCTTTTTCCGGATGCTCCGGTCTTACCTCCGTGACCATTCCTAACAGCGTGATAAGCATTGGAGAACGGGCTTTTTCCGGTTGCAGCGATCTTACCTCTGTCACCATTCCTGAAAGCGTGACAAGCATTGGAAATTCTGCTTTTTCCGGTTGCAACGGATTAGATTCTGTTAGTGTAGCGTGGACTTCTCCGCCCAGCATTTCATCTGATGTATTTGATTTTGCTCCTAATAGCGTGCAACTCATCGTGCCCGAAAGCGCAGCTGCCACTTATGCAGCGGATAGCGAGTGGGGGAAATTTTACATCGCAGGCACAGGAGAATTACCCATCGCAGCAAGCGGCAGTTGCGGAGACAATCTCACATGGGAACTCACGCTCCACCACACCCTCACCATCAGCGGCACGGGGGCAATGGCAGATTATAGTACCTTCACTACTCTACCGTGGTATTCTTACAAAGCTATTATTAAGACGGTGGTCATCAACGAGGGTGTGACAAGCATTGGCGTAGCTGCTTTTTACGATTGCAAAGCTCTTACCTCCGTTACTATTCCAGAAAGCATGAGAAGCATTGGAAGTACTGCTTTTTCCGGTTGCACCGGTCTTACTTCCGTAACCATTCCTACCGGCGTGACAAGCATTGGACGAAATGCTTTTTCCAATTGTAGCGGTCTTACCTCCATTACTATTCCTGACGGTGTTACAAGCATTGGAGAGGGGACTTTTCACGGTTGTAGCGGTCTTACCTCCGTTACCATTCCTGAAAGCGTGACAAGCATTGGAAATTATGCTTTTCAGAATTGCGGGAGGCTTACCTCCGTAACCATTCCTGACAGCGTGACAAGCATTGGGGAGTATGCTTTTTGGGGTTGCAGCGGTCTTACCTCCGTTACCATTCCTAACACCGTTACAAGCATTGCAAATCATGCTTTCATGGCATTAAAGAAACTCACCATAGAAGACGGCACAACTGCGCTGTCAGTGACAAATCAACATAGTTCGAGTACTCATTACGCATCATTCTACAGCTGCCCCATAGATACCCTGTATTTGGGCAGAACTATCACTGGCGGCACAGTATCTGAGTGGGATGATTTGAGTATTTATACCCCGCCTTTCGGCACGGCACTCAAGCAGGTAACCATTGGCAACTCTGTTACTGCTATCAGCGACTATACTTTTTACAGCTGCAGTGGGCTAACGGGCATAAACATACCCAGCTCTGTTACCTCTATCGGCAAGCATACTTTTTCCGGTTGCACGGCATTAAAGAAACTCACCATAGAAGACGGCACAACTGTGCTGTCGGTGGTAAATTATTATTATGATTTTAATAATAATCATTCTGAATCATTCTACAACAGTTCCATAGATACCTTGTATTTGGGCAGAAGTATCACTTATGCTACAAAACCAAGCGGTAGTTCTTATCGTGATGCTACAACCGCGCCTTTCGGCTCAGCACTCAAGCAAGTAACCATTGGCAACTCTGTTACCGCTATCAGCGACAATGTTTTTTACGGTTGCAGCGGTCTTACCTCCGTTACCATTGGTAACAGCGTGATAAGCATTGAGCTGGCTGCTTTTTCCGGTTGCAGCGGTCTTACCTCCGTTACCATTCCTAACAGCGTGACAAGCATTGGGAATTCTGCTTTTTACGGTTGCAGCGGTCTTACCTCCGTTACTATTCCTAACAATGTTACAAGCATTGAGAATGGTGCTTTTTCCTATTGCAGCGGTCTTACCTCCGTTACCATCCCTAACAGCGTGACAAGCATTGGGAGTTCTGTTTTTTCTGGTTGCAGCGGTCTTACCTCCGTTACCATCCCTAACAGCGTGACAAGCATTGGGAGTTCTGTTTTTTCTGGCTGCAGTGGTCTTACCTCCGTTACCATCCCTAACAGCGTGACAAGCATTGGGAATTATGCTTTTTCTGGTTGCAGTGGTCTTACCTCCGTTACCATCCCTAACAGCGTGACAAGCATTGGGAATTATGCTTTTTCTGGTTGCAGCAGTCTTACCTCCGTTACCATTGGGAACAGCGTGACAAGCATTGAGGAGCTTGCTTTTGCCGGTTGCAGCGGTCTTACCTCCGTTACTTGCCTTGCTACTACGCCGCCAATAATGTTCAGCTACACTTTTGGTGTAAGTACCGATACGCTGTATGTGCTTGCCAACTCACTGAACTCATACAAAAGCGGTTCTTGGAACTCTGCGTTTGACACAATATTCGCGGGTGTCGTGCTCGACAAAAGTACTGACACGCTTGCAGTAGATGGTTCGGTGCAACTCACTGCAACTGTTGCCCCCGGCATTGCAAACAACAACGTAACGTGGAGCAATCGCAACACGGCAGTGACAACGGTGAGCGATAATGGTCTGGTAACAGTAGTAGCCGGAGGCACAGATACCATTACCGTTACAACGGCTGATGGAGTTTTTACAGCAACTTGCGTGATAACAGTGAACATCCCTGTAACAGACGTAACGCTCAAACCCTCCACTACGCTCGCCATCGACAGCACGGAGCAACTCACGGCAACCTTTGCACCCGCCGATGCCACCAACAAAAATGTATCGTGGACGAGCAGCGACAATGACATTGCAACGGTAGATGATGCAGGCTTGGTAACAGCAGTAGCCGCAGGCACAGCCACCATCACCGTTACAACGGAAGACGGCAGCAAAACGGCAACTTGTGAGGTGACGGTCATCATTCCGGTAACGGATGTAAGTTTGAATAACACAACTGTATCCTTGTCGGTTGGACAGACCAAACAACTTACAGAAACGATTGCCCCGACAAATGCAACCAATAAGCAAGTTGCATGGGAGAGCAGTGATGGAACGGTTGCGACTGTAAGCAACAGCGGCTTGGTAACAGCAACTAAAGCAGGCACAGCCACTATCACCGTTACAACGGAAGACGGCAGCAAAACGGCAACTTGCGTGGTGACGGTAACAGGCGGCGGCAACGCCATCAGCACAACGCTCCAAGACGAAATTGCGCTTTATGGCATTTCAAACGGCATCGCGATTGCAACAAAAGAAGCAACGCTCGTGTCAATATTCAACATTGCAGGGCAAAAAGTCTATCAATCCGTTGTGGACGGCAGTGCTGAAATTCCTTTGACGCAAGGGGTTTATGTTGTGAGAGTGGGTGATGAAAGTCGTAAATTGATTGTGAAGTAGCCAATCATCAGGGGATTGCGGGTCAAGCCCGCAATGACGATATTGAGTGAATCCGCCCGAAGGTGTAATCTTTCGGGTGGGTTTTTTGTCTGACCTGTGATTTTCATAAGATTACCAAGATTGTTGCAAAAATAATCTTGGCAATCTTGAAAATCTTATGAAAATCAAGGTTCAGACAAAAAAATCATACCCATCACTGAAATCACACGAAAATCAAAGTTCAGACAAAATTGCCAATACAAAAATGTTTCGTACCTTTGCGAGAAAATATTTCGATGCAAGAACGAAAATTGGCGTTATATTTGGATACATCTGTTATTGGTGGCTATTACGATGATGAATTTGCATTGGATACGCAGGTGCTTTTTCACGAGATAAAAGATGGAAAGTACACTGTTGTCATTTCGGATTTAACGTTACAAGAGTTGATAAAAGCACCGGAGAGGGTAAGAAATTTGTTGCACGACATGGCAATTGATTTTGAAGAAGTTATGGTTTCGCCGGAATGTGTTGAATTGGCAACGGAATATCTGAATGAGGATGTTGTTGGGCAAACCAGTAGAGATGATTGCATCCATATTGCGACAGCAACAGTAAATAAGATAGATATATTGGTAAGTTGGAATTTTAAACATATCGTCAATGTGCAGAGAATTAGGGGGTATAATGCCGTTAATATCAAAAATGGTTATACAACCTTAGAAATACATTCACCTAAAGAATTGCGAAATTATGAAGACAAAGAAATTTGACAGCGTAAAAATGATGCGTGACATTAGAAATGGCATTGATGCCGAAATTTCAAAAATGTCGCCAAAGCAAATTTTGGATTATCTGAAAAATGCAAGAAGCGACTACAACAAAGCAGTCGCAGGTTTGTGATTTTCTTGCTACGGATATTGCTGAAGCAGTAGAGACGTGGCGCGCCACGTCTGTACTCTGAACTGTGATTTTAAGATGATTTTATTGATTTGTATGATTCAAAACAATCATAAAAATCACTGAAATCATACGAAAATCACAGTTCAGACAAAAAAATCATAAAAATCACCGAAAATCACACGAAAATCAAAATTCAGACAAAATTGCCAATACAAAAATGTTTCGTACCTTTGTCGCTGAAATATAATGAGGTATGAAAACAGTAGCAAAAAAGAGGAGTTCTTTGCCGGAGGATGTGGCTAAAATGCAAAATGATTTGCTCAATCTTGTTTTGAAAAAGACGGGTGTAGATTATGATGTGTTATTAGAAACAGCCAAGAGAGAGTTTGTGGTAAGTAATTTAGACATACTGCAACCGGCAGAGTTGCAAAAGTTTAAACCAATATTGCTGTGACGGCACCCACAAATAAGAACAACATCTTTGTTGACACCAATGTGCTAATCGGTGCTTGGGCTGACAAAAAAGTGGATAAGGACTGCTTGGATTATCTTTTTTCCCTAACAGGGAAACGACTTTTTACCTCATCTTTAAGCATAGCTCAGTTGGTGTCGGTTTTTCAGAAGAAGAAAGGCAATGCCGAAATAAAGACTATTGTTCGTTATTTACTATCCAAGTTTACGGTGCTATCCTTTACGGACAAAGATATCGAAGATTCGTTAGGCATTGAGGCCACAGATATGGAGGATACTATACAATATGTTATAAGCAGGAAGTTCAATTGCTTGCATTTTATCACAAACAATAAAAAAGATTACAATAGATTTTATATTTTGAACATTATTGCACCTACTCAGATAAGGGTAATAAAGCGATGAGTTTTGTATTCATCAGAGATTGTGAAAAATCATAGCCCATCACTCAAAATCACACGAAAATCAAAGTCCAGACAAAAATAGCCTCTCACCCAATCACCTCCAAAAAATCTGCCGGAATATAAGTCGTGGCGATAGAAACAAGCCCCTCTAAGCGCACTACTACGCGCTTGTGACCTTTTACGCGGACTAATTCGCCTTCGATGCCGGCGAAAACGCCGCGCACTACGCGCACTTTGTCGCCACGTTTCATGTTGGTGGTCAGGATTTCTACCCCTTCCCCTTGGCTTAAATCCACTACCTGCATAAAATTTTGCATCTGCGTGTCGGGGATAATTTGCAGAGCTCTTGTTTCATTATTGCGAATATAATTGATAGTGTGTCCGGTTCTTTTGGGAAGTGAGAGCGCTGTTTTGCGACTGGTGCACACAAACATCAGGCATGGAATCAGCGGTTTTTCTTTGCGCGTTTTTTTGCCTTTGCGTATGGTTTCCACTGTTTTGAAGGGGATAAAATGCTTTATAGCAGCTTCTTCCAACTGCGCTTTTATTTTCTCCTCCGTGCGGTATTTCACACGGGCGGCATACCATTTAGCATTCGTAGTGACGGGTTCCATTTGTATTGCAATTTATTTTACTTGATTCACGGTGCAGCCTTTCTTGACCAATTGTGCCAATACGCCGTCCGGTCCGTGCAAATGTCCTAATCCCACCACCACAAACTCCATTTTTTTATCTGCCAGATAGGTTTCAATACGCGGAATCCAATCGTTGTTTCTATTGGAAATCAATGACTTATACACCGAGGGGAATTTCTCCTTCATGTCCTGATTTCCCGATTCTACTGCTTCTGACGTTCCGCTTTTCAATTCGGGTATCATCGCATTTATTTCCTCTTCGATGTTCACCAACTCTTCAAGCGAGTACTGTACAAATTCATTTTCGCATCCGTTGCCGATATTGACGAGCAGATTGATTTGAAAATCGACCGTTTCCAAAAAATCAAGTTCTTTGCCTTGCGCTTTGGCTTTGGCAAGGTAAAAAACATCCACTCCCTGCGGTGTGAAGCCGAGTTGTTGCAATGCCGTCACCTCCAACAGCATAGCGAGTATGGCGGGTTTTAGTTTTACCACATTCGTCAATGGGATAGAAAATTCCTCACATTTGGCTGCCAACAGATTGTACGTTTCCGCATTTAGCAGGGTCTGCACGGTGGTATCGCCGGAAAGCATAGCCTGCGCCATCATCCTTTGTGCCACATCGGGGCTGGATATTTGCTCCACGTCTGCCTCCAGCACCAGCACGTCCGAGTTATCAAACGCGGTGTCAAACTCTTTGGGCAAAGGAAAATCCTCTGCCCGCAAAAGATGCACACTGCCCCCCAAATACAGCGTGTTCCCGTTTTTACTGACTTCCCAAACAGAAGATTGGGAAAAACAAAAGCCGCTCGACGATACTACGGCAGCCATCAACACTGTTAATCTCTTCATTATAAACGTGATAACTATTTTAATGAATTTTAATTGAAATAATCGCACAAAGGTACAATATTTTTTTGGATAATGAGAATTTATTTCGTACCTTTGCACCCGAAAAAAGAAAACCTGTATCATTTAAGAAGAGTAAACAAATGAAATTAAACGAATTGACAGCATTATCGCCCGTGGATGGGCGGTATCGTCAGAAAACCGAGTCGCTGGCTGCCTATTTTTCGGAATATGCGCTGATTAAGTATCGTGTTCTTGTTGAAATAGAATACTTTATCGCTTTGTGTGAACTGCCCTTGCAGCAGTTGCGCACCTTGCCGTTGGCGACCGTCAAAGAGCCTCTACGCGATGTTTACCGCCACTTTTCGGAGGCTGATGCAGCACAAATCAAGGAAATAGAACAAACCACCAACCACGATGTGAAAGCCGTTGAATATTTCATCAAAACTAAATTTGACACACTGCAATTATCTGATTACAAGGAATTTATCCACTTCGGACTGACTTCGCAAGACATCAACAACACCGCCGTGCCGCTCTCGATTAAGGAAGCATTGGAGGCTGTGTATTATCCTGCTATTCAACAGATTATTGATACTTTGACCGCATTTGCCGACGAGTGGGAAACCATCCCGATGCTGGCAAAAACGCACGGACAACCCGCCTCTCCAACCCGCCTGGGCAAAGAAATTCGGGTGTTTGCCTACCGGTTGCAAAAACAGACAGAGGTGGTGCACGATATTCCGCTGACTGCCAAGTTTGGTGGGGCTACGGGCAATTACAATGCACATCATCTGGCATATCCGCAATTGGATTGGAGAATATTTGGCGACCGGTTTGTGCACGCATTAGGGCTGGTGCGCGAGCAATATACCACGCAAATATCAAACTACGATGCGCTGGCTGCCCTGTTTGATGCCATGAAGCGCATCAACACCATATTAATGGACTTGTCAAAAGATTTTTGGCAATACATCTCAATGGAGTATTTCAAACAAAAAATCAAAGCGGGCGAAATTGGCTCGTCAGCCATGCCACACAAGGTAAATCCCATCGACTTTGAAAACGCGGAAGGCAATCTGGGCGTAGCAAACGCACTGCTGGAGCATCTGGCAGCCAAATTGCCCATCTCCCGCCTGCAACGCGACTTGACCGACTCCACCGTGCTGCGAAACGTTGGGATGCCATTTGCACACATCATGATTGCCACACAGAGCCTGCAAAAAGGTTTGGGCAAATTGCTATTGAATAAAGAGGTGATAATCAGGGATTTAGACAATGCGTGGGCAGTGGTGGCAGAGGGCATTCAAACCATTTTGCGGCGCGAGGGCTATCCCCAACCCTACGAAGCCCTGAAAGCATTGACACGCACCAACGAGGGAATTACGGAAAAAACAATCCGGCAATTCATTGATACATTGCAAGTTAACGAGAATGTAAAGGCGGAATTGCAGGCAATTACGCCACAAAATTATACAGGCATTTGAGAAAAAAATTAAGAATTAACAAATAAAAAATCCAAGAAAATGATTTTAGAAGATGAATGGACGCCACGTCCAAGTGACGGGCAAGACGAAGATGGCTACAATCGTGAGAAGAAGCCGTTAGTGTTGAATCGCAACCCAAATCGCGATGGTCAAGAGGGAGGCTATAGCAGCCGCCCAAGTTACAATTCCGGTAGCAGCTACAACCGCGAAGGTGGAGGCTACAACCGCTCAGAGGGGGGCTACAACAGTCGCCCAAGTTATGGCAGCAGCTACAACCGCGAAGGTGGAGGCTACAACAGCCGTCCAAGTTACAGCTCGGGCAGTAGCTACAACCGTCCGGAAGGGGGCTACGGCAGCCGCCCAAGTTACAGCTCCGGCAACAGTTACAGCTCCGGCAGCAGTTACAACCGTCCGGAAGGCGGTTACAACAGCAATCGCGAAGGCGGCTACAACGACCGTCCGGCGCGTCCCTACACGCCGCGCCCCTACAATTCGGATGGTGGCGACGACCGCAAACGCCGTCCGCGCGTAGGCGAAGAAACGTCGGCAGACCGCTTTGGTGGCAGCAGCCACTATCAATCAGGTGGTTACAACAGCAATCGCTACCCGTCGAACGAACGCTATCCGCAAAACGAACGCTATCCGGCCAATGACCGGAACCCGTCAAACGAGCGCTATCCGAGCAACAACCGCCCAACGCAGCCAACGCGCTACGACAAGTTTGCGGAAATCAAGAAGTCGAAATACCGCGAGGAGCATTTTGACCCCAATGAGCCGTTGCGGTTGAACAAATATCTGGCAAATGCGGGCGTTTGTTCGCGCCGAGAAGCCGATGAGTTCATTCAGGCGGGTGTGGTGAGCGTGAATGGTGCCGTTGTGACCGAGTTGGGCACGAAGGTGAAACGCGCCGACGAGGTGATGTTTCACGACCAGCCGGTGCGACTGGAAGCCAAAATGTACATCGTGCTCAACAAGCCGAAAAACTGCGTAACCACCGCCGACGACCCACAGGAGCGACTCACGGTGATGGATTTGGTGAAAACAGCCTGCCACGAGCGCATTTTCCCCGTCGGACGGTTGGATAGAAACACGACCGGCGTGCTCCTGCTGACCAACGATGGCGATTTGGCGTCTAAATTGACCCATCCGAAATTTGAGAAAAAGAAAATTTACCACGTCTGGTTGGACAAAGATGTGAGCATCGAAGACATGGAAAAACTCGCGAAAGGCATTGAGTTAGACGATGGCGAAATTCACGCTGATGCAGTCAGTTACGTCACCGAAGATGCGCGCGACCAGGTTGGCATCGAAATCCACTCCGGTCGCAACCGTGTGGTGCGCCGTATGTTTGAAAGTCTTGGCTACCATGTCAACAAATTGGACCGTGTCTATTTTGCCGGTATGACAAAGAAAAATTTGAAACGCGGTCATTGGCGTTATCTCACTGAACCGGAGGTAAATATGCTACGACAGGGGAGATTTGAATAAGTAGAAACTTAAAAAAAAGAGCTTTTATGTCTATTCAATTGTTAGAGGGCAAAAAAGGTGTCATTTTTGGCGCGCTGAACGAGGCTTCTATTGCGTGGAAAGTGGCTGAAAAGGCTGTCGCAGCAGGGGCGAAAATCACCTTGTCGAACACGCCAATGGCACTTCGCATGGGAGAATTGGAAGCTTTGGGCACGAAATTGAACGCGAAAATCATTCCTGCCGATGCTACCAGTATCGAGGATTTGTCGAATGTGTTCAAAGAGTCGGTGGAGGTGCTGGGTGGCAAAGTTGATTTTGTGCTCCACTCCATCGGGATGTCGCCCAATGTGCGCAAAAAACGCACATACGACGACCTCGACTACGATATGTTGAGCCAAACGCTGGATATTTCGGCCATCTCGTTTCACAAAATGATTCAGCAAGCCCGCAAATTGGACGCGATTTCCGAAGGCGGTTCCATCGTGGCTCTGTCCTACGTGGCATCGCAGCGCACTTTCTTCGGCTACAACGACATGGCAGACGCGAAAGCATTGCTGGAATCCATCGCCCGCAGCTTCGGCTATATCTACGGTCGCGAAAAAAGCGTGCGCGTGAACACCATCTCGCAGTCGCCCACCATGACCACCGCCGGAGCAGGCATCAAAGGCATGAACGACCTGCTCGATTTCTCAAACAAAATGTCGCCACTGGGCAATGCCACAGCCGACGAATGCGCCGACTATTGCATCGTCATGTTCTCCGACCTGACAAAAAAGGTGACCATGCAAAACCTCTTCCACGACGGCGGCTTCTCCAGCATGGGCATGAGCCTCCGCGCAATGAATCAGTACAGCAAGAGCCTGGATGATTTCAAAGATGAGCAAGGGCGAATTATTTATGGGTGAAAATTTTGAAGTAGCCAATCATCAGGGGATTGCGGGTCAAGCCCGCAATGACGATTGTGAATCCGCCCGAAGGTGCAAACTTTCGGGTGGTTTTTTTGCGCTGTTATTATTTGGGTGTTTGTCGTAATCGCGCATAGCCATACTGCTAAGTTCTTTGACTGACGACACATCAGCAAAATTAGCCTACCCTTAGCATAAATTTTATCCCCCATTTTTGTTGATAAACCCACTAACAACTGTTGAAAAGAAACGATAACTTCTGAAAAGTCAACTCACCATAAACAAATTTTTCAAAGTACACTACTATTTAATGAAAATTTACCGCCAGTTATTAAGCCGCTTTTCACCCTTTTTTTTGTTTTTTTCAAAAAAAATTTATCACTTCACTTTGTTATTAACAGAACTCACAAAAAAAAATAATTCTGTGATTTTGTGATTGTTATACGAAAAAAGGATGCTGATAATTTTGTGATAAATCTTTTTCGCAGACTAACAATTTACCATGCAACAATTATTCAAAAAACTTTTCAACTAATTCAACAATCTATAATCATCATTATATTTTATTTTAAAATTTATAAAAAAAGAGAATAATAATAATATGTTTGTTGAAAAATTATCGGCGATTTTTTTGCACCGTTGGAATGAAAGCCTTACCTTTGCAGACGGAAATTTTTTATATGAGTTGAGAAAATGGATTTTATAGAGTTAGGTTATTTAGGTCTTTTCATTGCAGCGTTTATTGCGGCGACGGTTGTTCCGTTCAGTTCCGAAGTGGTGTTCACGGCTTTGGCTTTTGATGGCTTCAATTTGTGGTCGTGCGTGCTGGTGGCGACAGCAGGAAACTGGCTGGGAGGTATGTCCTGCTATTATTTAGGGCGAGTGGGGCGGTTAGATTGGATTAAGAAATATACGGGTGTGAACAAAGAAAAAATAGATAAAATTGCTAATAAAATACAAAAACATGGTGATTGGCTTGCATTTTTCTCCTTTTTGCCTGCGGTGGGCGATGCTATTGCTGTGGCGGCCGGTTTTTTTCGTTGCAATATCTGGATTGTGTGTGTATCTATGTTGCTGGGAAAATTTTTTCGTTATGTATTGTGGATGTATTTTAACGGTTTATTTATTTGAATTATATCGAAAATGACTTTCAAATATGATGTGATAGTGGTGGGAGCGGGGCACGCCGGTTGTGAAGCGGCGGCGGCGGCGGCGCGGCTGGGTTCAAAAACCTTGCTTATCACTATGGACATGAATAAAATTGCGCAGATGAGTTGTAATCCGGCTGTTGGAGGAATAGCTAAAGGGCAGATAGTCAGAGAAATAGATGCACTTGGAGGGCAGATGGGAATTATTACCGACATGACTGCTATCCAATTTCGGATGCTTAATCGCTCCAAAGGTCCTGCCGTATGGAGTCCACGCGCACAAAGCGACAGGGCAAAATTTAGTGTAGCGTGGCGCGAAACATTAGATTCTATACCTAATATGAGTATCTGGCAAGATACTGTAACAGAGTTAGTTATAAAAAATAAAACGCGTGTGGCGGGGGTTAAAACTTCGCTGGGTGCGATATTTGAAGCCAAGTCCGTAGTCCTAACCGTAGGAACGTTTCTCAGCGGGTTAATTCATGTAGGAAAAGTACAAATTTCAGGAGGACGAATTGCCGAGCCTGCATCGTCTGGCATCACTGAGCAATTGAAATCACTCGGCTTTGAAGTGGGCAGAATGAAAACAGGAACTCCCGTACGAATTGATGGGCGAAGTGTGGATTTTTCACAGACGGAAGAACAAGTGGGTGAAAACGATTTTCATAAATTTTCCTATTTAGATTTTCAGCCCCGCCCATTAAAGCAGTTGAGTTGCCGGATACTTTACACAAACGAAGCCTGCCACAATGTTTTGCGAAACGGGCTGAATGATAGTCCTCTTTACAACGGACAAATACAGAGTATCGGTCCGCGCTATTGTCCAAGCATCGAAACAAAAATTGTAATATTTGCAGACAAATCACAGCATCAACTGTTTTTGGAGCCGGAAGGAGAAAACACATACGAATATTATCTCAACGGTTTTTCTTCTTCATTGCCGTTATCAATCCAATTAGAGGCTCTACAACAGATTCCGGCATTCAAAAATATACACATCTATCGTCCGGGCTACGCAATAGAATACGACTTTTTCACGCCCACACAACTCACACACACACTGGAAACCAAGCGCATCCAAAATTTGTTTTTCGCAGGACAAATAAACGGAACAACAGGCTACGAAGAAGCAGCAGCACAAGGATTGATGGCAGGAATAAATGCACATCTCAAGGCACATACTGACGAATATGACAATAGAAAAACAGGAAATGGAAAAACAAAAAATGGAGAAAGCGGCGATAATAGCAACACTTCTGAGTTTGTATTAAAACGCAACGAAGCATATATTGGCGTTTTAATTGATGATTTAGTAACAAAAGGAGTGGACGAACCGTACAGAATGTTCACCTCCCGCGCCGAATACCGAATATTATTGCGGCAAGATGATGCCGATCAACGGCTAACCGCAAAATCCTACGAGTTAGGTTTGGCAGATAATAATCGCTATGCACTGTTAAAAGAGAAGCAACAGCAGATAAATGGCATTGTTGAATTTGCAAAAAATTATCCTGTGAAGCCCGAACAAATTAACATATTTTTAGAATCACTGCATACAACCGCATTACGTCAAACTGCAAAATTGCAAGATTTAATCCTGCGCCCGCAGCTAACAATTGAAAAATTGGCGGAAATATTGCCGGATTTTCAACAGCAATTAGACAAAATCACTAACCGCAAAGCAGAAATAATAGAAGCCGCAGAAATTCAAATGAAATACGAAGGCTACATAGCCCGCGAAAAAATAATAGCAGAAAAAATAAACCGTTTAGAAAATGTAAAAATACGCGATAAACTTGATTACAACACACTACAATCGTTATCCACCGAAGCAAAACAAAAACTAACAAAAATAAACCCCGAAACAATAGCACAAGCAAGCCGCATACCGGGAATTTCACCCAACGATATAAACGTCTTGCTGGTCTTGCTCGGAAGATAATTTATACCGCCACAATAGATTATAATGCTCTTTGATGTGATTTATAAAAAATAGTGTTCCACGTGGAACAATTGAGGGTTTTTAGAAGGAAACGAGAAATGAATGTTTTGTGCGTAATAGTCTGAAAATTCATTGGGGATTGACTAAAAAAATCTTGTCATTGCGGGCTTGTCCCGCAATCTCCTGTTCTACATCACTCTGTAGCCCAACATTCATTTCCTTCTCAGGAGATTGCGGGTCAAGCCCGCAATGACAAAATCCTGTTAGTCAACTCCGCATCCCAAAGAACTGCAGAAACGAAGAATAGAACATTTTCTACCGAGCTACAACCCCTAAAAAGGTATCACCAGGTTGAGGGCGAAGCCTTTCGAGCAATAGCGTAGGGCTGACTAAAAAGCGCAATGTTGCGATATAACCCTCATCCCGTAGGGATGAATCGCTCGGTAGAATTAGAGTTTAGTTATTAGAGTTTAGAGTTTAGTCGCCCCCAGCCCCCTCAGGGGGAGGCGGGGGCGCATCCAGTAGGAATGCATCGCTCGGTAGAAAGTAGCGTACCCCCCCACCCGCATCCCTGGGAGGGGTGGGGGTTGCTGCCATACCAGCCGCATCCCTACGGGTGGGTTGTCAAAAAGATGAATGTTTTATGAATATTGTTCGTTCATCATTTGTTTTATCCCGTAGGGATTGTAGTTCGGTAGAAAACAGAATCGCCCCCCCCCCCATTTCAGCATCCCGTAGGGATGCAACCGATTGCAAATTATGTTGCATCCCTACGGGATGCAGGGAGAAGGAGCGGTATGATTTTCTACCGAGCTATAATTCCTACGGGATAAAAACAGATGGGTTTTCAGCCTTAACCTAGCATGCCCTAAAAGATATCACCAGGTTAAGGGCGAAGCCCTTAGAGCAATAGCGTAGGACACCGCCCTACGAAAAATGCCTCATAGTTTCCGCCCTGAAAGGGCAACATATCCCAATGCATCGCGTTGGGGAAATAATGATGCATGATGGCGGATGATAGAAATGATGGAACAATATAATGCCCTTTCAGGGCAAAACACACAAAATCCATTTCCCCAACGCGATGCGTTGGGCTGGGATATGTTGCCCTTTCAGGGCGAAAACGCGGAGGGTATTTTTCGTAGGGCAACGCCCTACGCTATTGCTCAAAGGGCTTCACCCTTAATATGGCGACTATGCTTTAACTGGATTACAATTGGACATGACATGCAATGCTTATTAGCAAAAAATATTCCACATGGAACAATCTCGATTTTGCCGTTGTGATTAAAAAAAATATCGACAAAAAGGTTCTTCGAGAAATTGTGTGACACGACATTGCTGGGGCTGACAAAAAACATGTCATTGCGGGCTTGACCCGCAATCCCCTGAGAGGAAACCGAATGTGGGGGCAACAGAGCAATGTAGAACCAGGGCAACCGCATCAAAATTCCAGGGAACCGTACCAAATTTACGCTACCCTGCTACCCCGTATGGTGGGGTGTTAAAAAGATGGATGTTTTATGAATATTGTTCGTTCATCATTTGTTTTATCCCGTAGGGATTGTAGTTCGGTAGAAAACAGAAACGCTCCGCCCGCCCCCCATTTCAGCATCCCGTAGGGATGCAACCGATTGCGGAATATGTTGCATCCCTGCGGGATGCGGGGAGAAGGAGCGGTATGAGTTTCTACCGAGCTACAATCCCTACGGGATAAAAACAGAACGTAAAAATTTCACCCGATTGTAATCTGTTTGATAACCCACCCTTCGGGGTCGCTGTGGGTGGAGCGCTTGCCTCACCCCGCACTGCGCTATCGCTTCTACGGGGTTATCAAAGTTGTACCCCATACGGGGTAGATTGAAGACCTACGGTCTTCTTGTCATCATAAATTTGATGCGATTGCCCTGATGTAGAGCAAGGGGATTGCAGGTCAAGCCCGCAATGACGACTTTACAAATCGCTGCGTTAATCGCTTTTTGTACATATGCGGAAAATCGCGCAGAATAGTGTGTTACTTATGGTGAATGCGACGAAAATAATTTGTTTGTGAAAGTGAAATTAGTTGTGAGTAAAAATTTGTTCCACGTGGAACAATTAAGATAAAAAATAAATATAAAGAATAATGAATACAAAAAGATTAGAAAAATTGGTGCGAAACATCCCCGATTTCCCGATTAAAGGGATACAATTTAAGGATGTGACAACCTTGTTCAAGGATGCAGATGCTTTGCAAGAGTTGTCGGACAGTCTGCATGAAATGTACAAAAATGCAGACATTACAAAGGTGGTTGGTATTGAATTACGCGGATTCATCGTTGCCCCGCTGATTACATACCGCTTGCATGCGGGGTTTGTGCCGGTGCGCAAGTTTGGTAAATTGTCGGCTCCCACTTTCTCCGAGTTGTTTAGCAAAGAGTATGGCGAAGACGCATTGTGCATTCATCAGGATAATTACTTCACTTATTAAATATAACATCTGATGTGGAAATATTATGCATTATTATCGGCTTTCTTTGCTGCTCTGACGGCAATTTTGGCAAAAGTGGGCGTGAAAGGAATTAGCGGAAACGTTGCTACTGCTGTTCGAACTTTCGTCGTGTTGATTATGGCGTGGGCTATTGTTCTGATGAGTGGGCAACTCAAAGAGGAGAAAGAACTGAGTAAAACAAATTTGCTCTTTTTGTGCTTTTCGGGTCTGGCTACCGGACTTTCATGGATATTCTACTTTAAAGCATTGGAGACAGGCGATGTTTCAAAAGTGGCTCCTATCGACAAATTGAGCGTCGTGTTTGTGATGCTTCTCTCATTCTTTTTTCTCCATGAAGCAATGGATGTGAAAACAATTATTGGCGGTGTACTAATTACTATCGGCGCACTTATACTTGTAATATGAAATTAGTCCAGCGTTCGAGAAATCGTATGAAAAAATATTGCTGTCCCGTTCAGGTCTGTCATTGCGGGCTTGACCCGCAATCCCCTGAAAAGGAACCGAATGTTGGGCAACAGAGCGATGTAGAACAGGGGATTGCGGGTCAAGCCCGCAATGACAAAGCCTGCGGCGCAACAAAGCCTGCGGCGCAGCAAAGCTTGCGGCGCAACAATGTCTGCGGCGCAACAATGCCTGCGGCGGGGAGTGGCTGGAGCTTACGCTGAACATTTAAAATAGTATAAATAAAATTTGAATATATGACAACAGAAAACAAACAAACAGATGCGATGACTGCAACTCTTTCGGACAAAATTTCAATTGTGCCCGAAAACCCCGGCGTTTATATGTATCTCGATGAAAGCGGGAAAATTATCTATGTGGGTAAGGCAAAAAACCTGAAAAAGAGGGTGTCTTCTTATTTCAATAAGACACTGATTGACGCAAAAACCATCGTCATGGTGCGTAAAATTCGCGACCTTAAATATTTGGTCGTGGAGTCGGAAGAGGATGCCTTCCTGCTGGAAAACAATCTTATCAAAGAGCATCAGCCGCGTTACAACATCATGCTGCGGGACGACAAGACGTATCCTTGGATGGTTGTAACTAATGAGCCGTTTCCACGCATCTTTCTCACGCGTCAAAAAATTGACAAAACGGCGCACTATTACGGTCCTTATCCCGCTGTGACGAACGTGAGATATCTGCTTCGCTTGCTTACTACGCTCTATCCGATTCGCACTTGCCGGCATTTTTTGGAACCGGCGAAAATTGAAAAAGAGAAGTTTCGCGTTTGTTTGCAATACCACATCAAGAAGTGTTTGGCTCCTTGCGTTGGCAAACAATCGGAAGCAGAATATCAAAAAAACATCGCATCCATCGAAGAAATCCTGAAAGGAAACTCTAAAGAAATCTGCAAAATGATTTACAAGGAAATGCAGGATTGCGCGGCAGAATTGAAATTTGAGGAAGCTGCTCTGCTGAAAGAACGCTATGAGTTGTTGGAAAACTATTCATCAAAATCTGTTGTTGCCAGCCCAAGCGTCTATAATGTGGATGTGTTTTCGTTTGAGGACTCGAGCGACAATCCAGATGATTCGACCGGCAATTCTGCCTACATCAATTATCTCCACATTGTGAAAGGCTCCATTGTGCAGGGCTACACGATTGAGTACAAAAAACGGTTGAACGAGTCAAAAGAAAATCTGTTAGGTATGGGAATTATTGAGTTGCGAAATCGGTTTGAGAGTTCCGCGCGCGAGATTGTCGTGCCGTTTTTGCCGGATATAGAGTTGCAGGGTATCTCTTTCATAGTTCCGCAGCGCGGCGATAAAAAGCAACTACTGGCATTGTCAGAAAAAAATGTCCGCCAATATAAACTTGACCAACTGAAACAGGCAGAAAAACTAAACCCCGAACAACGTTCCACACGCATCCTGAAAACAATGCAAAACGACCTGCATCTGCCGCATTTACCGCTGCACATCGAGTGTTTCGACAACTCCAACATTCAAGGAACCAACCCCGTTTCATCGTGCGTAGTTTTTAAAAATGCTAAACCGGCAAAAAAAGATTACCGCCATTTCAATATAAAAACGGTAGTCGGTCCCGACGATTTTGCCTCCATGTACGAAACCGTTCACCGTCGCTACAGCCGATTGACAGAAGAAGGCGAACCACTGCCGCAACTCATCGTCATCGACGGAGGCAAAGGACAATTACACGCCGCAACCGACGCCCTCAAAGACCTGAATTTGTACGGTTCCATCGGCATAATCGGCATAGCAAAGCGCTTGGAAGAAATCTATTTCCCCGAAGATTCCATCCCTCTCTACTTGGACAAAAACTCGGAAACCCTGAAACTAATCCAACAACTGCGAGACGAAGCCCACCGTTTCGGCATCACCTTCCACCGCCAAAAACGAAGCAAGCAGCAAATAGAATCCGAATTGGACACCATCAAAGGCATAGGTCCAATAGCCAAAGAAAAACTCCTCCAAAAATACAAAAGCGTAACCCGAATAAAAGCAGCACCAAAAGAAGAAATCGCCGTTTTAATCGGACAAAGTAAAGCCGATGTGCTGTTTAAAAGCTGGTCATGAATTGTTGTCTGAACTACAAAAAAATCTTTGTCATTGCGGGCTTGACCCGCAATCCCCTATTTTTACCTCGCTCTGTTGCCCAACATTCGGCTCCTTTTCATGGGATTGCGGGTCAAGCCCGCAATGACAGACTTTTTAAAAGAAAAAGAAAATGGCGGTTTTGCCGCCATTTCCCTTCCCCCTTTTTGTCTGCGTGCAATTCCGTTCTGTCGAGTGATGCGAAACATCTGCTGCCAAAAATCTCAATTCTGAGGTCTTATAGGGGTGCAACTGATAAATAGTTCTACGTGGAACATTTTTTTTTACTCAATTGCACTGAATCGAAATATATCAATATTTCTTTATTTCCCCATCGCAGAGAGTATAGAGTTGCTTGTTGTCAAGCAGCCATATATGCTCCTTAATGACCGGGTCGTCTTTCCCGATTTGGGTGTGTCCGACAATCTGGATGACATCGGGCGAAAACGGTTCCGGCTCTTCCCACAGTTCGTGGATGTCTGCCCAGATGGGACTGCTGAATTTGTCCCAACCGCCGCGATAGCCGGAGCATTCGTAAAACGTTTTCGGTTTGTTTCTAAACAGACCGTTGATTTGCGTTTCCAGCGTGTCGCCTTCTGCAAGCAACTCCTCGTGGTGCGTGTCGTACCAGCCTTTGGTGAGTCCGGCGTGAATGAACAGGTAATTGTCAACCTGTTTGCTCATCTGGAACAAATTGGCGGTTTCGCCGGCAAGAATTTCGTGGTACCTGTCGTAATACCTGTCGTCGAAACGACTTGCCTGATACGCCCTGTCGAAGTAGTGAAACTCGTGATTGCCAATCAACAAGGTTACTCGTTCGGGATACTCCTTTTTGAAGGCAGCAACCCGCTGCAGCCCTTCATACGCATTTTCTTCGCTAAAACCTTCTTGCGGATAATGGTCCACATAGTCGCCAAGAAAAACAATCTCACCGGCGTATTCCAACGCTGGTTTCCAAAAGTCGCGCCCGTGAATGTCAGGCACAATCAAAATTTCTTTTGCTTTCATCTTTGTTATTTATTAAATTAGTACTCCCGACAAAGGTAGTTAAAAAAATTGGATTATCATGCTTTTTATCGAAATATTATGTTTTTTTGTGTATTATGTTTTTGTCTGAACTGTGATTTTCGTGTGATTTTAATGATTTATATGATTGGAGGGGGTGTCTTGGGTGGCGGAGCGCAGTGCGGGGTAGATGGCTCCTCCCCCAGCCTGTTCCGTCATTGCGGGGCAAAGCCCGCAAAAACAAAGCCGCTTGCTACTCCTCAAAAAGCTCCTCAAGGTCGATTTCCAGCCCTTCAAAGATAGACACCGGTGCTTTGCTCGGGTATTCGTAGGTTGTGCCGTCGTCATATTTGCCGTTTTCTTGCAGCAGAAAAATAGTGAGTCCTTTTTCTTTGGGGTAAACCACCCAATACTCTCTTACGCCGGATTCCTCATAGAGGTCAAATTTTTCGCGCATATCTCGCTTAGTGGTTGATGGCGATTGCACCTCCACAATCAGGTCGGGTGCGCCAATGCAACCGGCTTTGTCTAACTTTTTGGGGTCACACACCACACAAATATCCGGTTGCACAACCGTGTAAATTTTGTTGTCTGCCACCTCTCCTTTTTTCGGAAAGCGCACATCAAACGGCGCGTGATAGACCTCACATTTCCCCTTCCGCCTTTTGATAAACCAACCCACAGCAAGCACAATATTCGTTGAAATTTTTGCATGCCAGCGCGTGGGCGCGCGAAACAAATCGTACACCACGCCGTTGATGATTTCGCGCCGTTTGTCGTCTGCCCACATCAAATAATCGGCGTAAGTGTAAAGGCGCGGGTTGGCATAGCCATACTCCGTTGGCGGCTCGCATACCTTCGACACTTCCGGTTCATAGTCCGGATACTTTTGAGATTCCTTTTGCATGATTGCTTTTTATTTGTGAATAATTGGGGCAAAGGTACGAAAAATTCGTCTGAATTGTGATTTTAGTATGATTTATTTGATTTTTATGATTGCGACCCCGGTCCCAAAACAATAATGTGCCGCCATCAATAATTCGCTATCTTTTCTTCCCAACACGGCGAGTTCAGGGACTTTCACCTTATCCAAGGTACCACTCCCATTCGCAGAGCAGGGCTTATCCGCATAATAAAATGCGGTTGTGAAGTCAGAGTCACCTCTTTGAGCAAAATAGTAAGCGGCTGTCACCCGCATAAGTGCATTGTGCAAAATAGCACAACAAAAAAGCCGCACAAGGATAAAAAAACATCCTCATGCAGCTGATTATCAAACTATCGCAGCTTAAATCAACAAAATGCGCACATAACTTTCTGCTAATGAGCGAGTTATTGGGGTGGGTGGGGGTGGGGGTAACCTGTTGATAATTTTGTTCATATTTTTTCTTTTTCTTAAATTTCGGCGGCAAGGGTACGCATTATTTTTTTATTACCATTTTTTTTGAAAATCGAAATCCTGATTCAGAAAAAAAATAGCTGCCAATTCAAAAAGTCACTCATAGTTCATAACTTTTTCGTACCTTTGCACCCGCTAACAATTTAGACACAATGAAGAGAGTCGTTTTATTTTTTTTGGCACTGCCTATGGCGTTCTGCAGTTGCATTGAGGACCAGAGTCCTGTGCCTGTGTTGCCGGTGGAGATGGTGACCGTAGAGGGTGGCACTGTTTTGCTTAACGGTGACAGCGTTACTTTCGGTAGATTCCGGATAGGGAAATATGAGGTTACGCAAAAATATTGGCAGGATGTGATGGGCAGTTTGCCCGGCGAAGCTCCGGTAGATACGCTTGGTGCAGGCGACCAATATCCGGTGTACAATGTGAGTTACATTGAGGTGCAAGTTTTTTTAGCCACGCTCAATGAGAAAAGCGGCAATGCCTACCGCTTGCCTACCGAAGCGGAGTGGGAATATGCCGCTAAGGGCGGACAAAGCTCGCACAACTATGATTATAGCGGCAGCAATGACATCGCGGCGGTGGCGTGGTACAAGGACAATTCTGAAGCACTTGGCTCGTCAAATCCTGATTACGGCACGCATGAAGTTGGCTCCAAAGCACCCAACGAATTGGGCATTTACGACATGACCGGCAATGTGCGGGAGTGGTGCCATGATTGGTACGATGTTACGTATCCTTCGAGTGCGACTAACCCTACCGGTGCCGCTGCCGGAACGTATCGTGTGTTTCGCGGTGGCAGTTGGCGCGGCATTGCCACCAGTTGCAGTGTGTCATATCGCAGTCATGCCGCCCCTAACTATCGCAGTAACTCTTTAGGCTTCCGTTTAGCGCTCCCCTTGATAGAATAAAAAATAACGAATGAAAGCATCCACATTGGTATTGGTCTTGTTGATGTCCGTTGAAACTGATGTGTATGCAAAAGCGAAGCCGGATTCAATTTTTTCGGTGTTGTCCCACGAAATGAATAATCGGGCTCAATATGTTCGCCAAAAAGAGCAGAAGATTGACCAGGTAAAGCAGATGCTTGTGGTGCCTTATTTGACTGATAATCAACGGGCTACCGTTTATGAGCAACTGTTTAACGAATATCAGTCGTTTCAAGTGGATTCTGCCGTCCACTATTTGGAACTCACTATGGAAATTGCGAAAAGACACTGCAACACCGAGTGTGTTTACAAATTGCAGATGAATTTATCCTATTCTTATTGGATACGCGGGCGGTTTGTGGACTCTATTCACGAATTGGAAACGCTCGACCGCAGCCAACTCGACCATCTGCCGGAGTGGTTGCAGGCGAAGTATTATGAAACCTACATGCGTATCTATCGCTACTATGCGGAGGGCGATGAAAACCACTACTATTATGCACGCGGCAATCAATATCGCGACTCGTTGCTCGGTATGCTCGACAAAAATTCGCAGGACTATATTGTTTTGTCGGCTGAAAAATTGAACGACGCGAACCAAACGGAAGAGGCTAAACGGCTGATTATCAAATTGTTGGATGAGTTGCCGCCGGAAAGTCCGGACTGCGCACGCATCGAAAAAGTATTAGCCGATATTTATCGAAAAGAGAACAACAGCGAGATGCAGATGCGGCATTATGCCCGGTCTGCTATCCACGACATTCGCAATGCGGTGAACGAAAATACCGCCATGATGGCGTTGGCTTTCCTTTTCTACGAGCAGGGCGACATCGACAAGGCGCACACCTGCATACAGTATTCGTTGGACGATGCCATTTCCTGCAATGCCCGTTTTCGGACGTTTGAAATATCGAAAGTGTTCCCGGTGATTGATTCTGCCCTCCACAAAAAGCGGAGAGTTTACTATGCGGGATTGAAAAAGTACCTGATTTTGGTTAGTTTGCTGTCGCTGCTTCTGATTGCAGTGATGATTTACGCTTATTGGCAGATGCAGCGTATCGCCCGCATTCGCCGGGAGTTATACCGCACGAATGTGAGGCTGAACGAGTTGAATACCGATTTGCAGACCTCCAACCAGAATTTGGCGGAAGCCAACTGTATCAAAGAGGTATATCTGGGCAAATTCGTTGATTTGTGCTCCGGCTATATCGACAAATTGGACAATTATCGCCATCGCCTCAACAAAATTGCAAACAGCGGAAAAATGGACGAATTGCACAAGGCTCTCAAATCAACCCGCTTCGTTACGGATGCGTTGCATGATTTTCATACCAATTTCGATGAAACTTTTTTGCGGATTTTCCCCACTTTCATCGCGGATTTCAATGCCCTGTTGCCCAAAGCGGAACAACAAATTCCCAAACGCGACGAACTGCTCAACACCGAACTGCGAATTTACGCCCTGATACGGTTAGGCATTCAGGACAGCAACAAAATCGCCATCTTCCTGCGCTATTCCCGCACAACGGTTTATACCTACCGCTCCAAATTGAAAAATAAGTCGCTTCATCCAACTGAATTTGAGGAACTTGTGATGCGCATTGGGGCGTGAGAGGGTATTTTGGAAACTTGCTTGAAAAGCGTCACGCAAGCCGGAATTTCTTCCCTGTAATGGGTTACATAAATCAAGGTTTTGTCGGGGCGGGCGCAAAAAGTTTCGATGATTTGTTGCGCCAGTCGCTTTTTTCCGGCATCCAATCCGTGTAGCGGCTCGTCCAAAATCAGAACGGGCGGGTCTTTCACAAATGCCCGCGCCAACAGCACTAACCGCTGCTCGCCAAACGACATTTTGACAAACGAGCGAGTTGCCAAATGCTCGGCGTGAAATACTTCCAGCCACTCCAACGCCTTAGCACACTGCTCCGCATTGCCTTTTTTATAGCTGCCGATGGAATCGAAAAAGCCCGATGTGACGACATCCACTGCCGGAATGTCTTTCAGATAGCAGGTGTGCAGGTCGGAATTGAGATAGCCGATGCGCCGTTTGATGTCCCAGATGCTCTCCCCGCCGCCCCGTTGCTGCCCAAAAAGCGTGATTTTATTCGCATAAGCCTGCGGATTGTCGGCATACACCAAACTGAGAATGGTGGATTTGCCGCTACCGTTGTCGCCCAGCAACGCCCATTTTTCGCCTTTGTTGACTTGCCAATTCAGGTTGTTGAGAATGATGTTGTCGCCATAGCGCACGTGCACGTCATCCAATTGAAAGACGGTGGTGTAGTCGTCATTCGATTGATTGGCAGGGGGTTGCGGGTCAAGCCCGCAATGACAGCCCGCAACCCCCTCCAAAACCGACCCAAGTTCCGGAAAAAGCCTCTCTTGCAACAACTCATCAGCCAAAAACTCAGCTAACGAACACACCGGCAAGATTTTCCTGTCTTTAATCGGCAAAATTTTATCTACCCACGGCGGCAAATCAATCACATCGGCGACCACAAAGACGATTTGCAGCCCCTCCATCCGCGACAGTTGTGCCAGCATCGCGTTGAGGGACTCCCGCGAGGAAGCATCCAGCCCTGTAAACGGGTTGTCAAGTATCAACAGGCGCGGCTTGGACACCAAAGCCCTAATAATCAACGCTTTACGAAGTTCTCCGCTCGAAAGCGATACAATATGTTTGTCGATGCAGTGCTCAAGATTGAACAGCCGCAGGTATTTTGCCACTTCCGCTTGGGGCAAAGCGGTGAAAAGAGCACCGACCAAAGCCGTTTCTTCCCGGTCGGAGGCGTTCCAACGCTGCTGGTAGTAGGTGTTGCGCACATCCATCAGCGAATAAATATCCCGAAACTGCATCGCCCGAATGAGTTGATACACAGGCACATCGCCCGCACGACAAATTTCAACGCGCCCGTGCCCCAACGCGATTTTCCCCTGCAGCAAATCCGTCAGCAAGGTCTTCCCCGCACCGTTGGGACCCACCACCGCCCACTGCTCGCCCTCACAAATAGCCCAATTCACCGGCTGCGCAAACGCATAATCGGCAAATAAGGGCACTGCATCCCGTATTTTTATCTCAAATGGCATCATGCTATGCAATGTTTATTTGCTGCAAAGGTACGCATTTGCAATAAGATTTTTAAAATAATCAAAAAATCAACAGGGCAACCGCACCAAATTTACGGAGACCAACTACCCCATGCGGGCATAGCCGTCAGGTTAAGGCTGTGCCCATACGGGGTAGCAGTCGGCAGCAAAATCGCAGATATCACTGAATTTTGATGCAGTTGCCCTTATTTTTACCATGATTTGTATCATTCCTCAATCTCAAATTTGTCTTTGCCAATGAAAATAATTGAAGCGAAGCGCATATCGGCGCGCTCTGCAAACTCGCGCGAGTTTCGGTATTTCTCCAATTGTGCGCGGGCGTCATGCCTTGCTGAATGCAATGCTTTTCTATCGCCCTTTTTGAGGTATTTGAGTTCCCAGACCCATTCGTATTTTATGTCGGGAAGTAGGGGGCTACGTTGCAAAAAAATGTCAATATAGCCGTTCTCCACTTCTTTTTCGGTGAGCGGCACATACAATTTGCTCTGAAACAAGCCGTTGAGCAGCATGATTTTGATGTGTTTTTCATTGAAATGTTGCAAATCGCGGTTGGACAGGCGGCTGAAAATGTTTTTGCTCACATATTCGATGTAAGGGCGCAAATTGCCGGGGTATGCCAATTGCCACACCGCAGCACTTTGTTGTCTCAAATCAATCATCACATCCTTGTTCCATTCCAGTGTCAACTGCTCCAGATATTCCCAATAAACGGTTCGGATGGAATAATTAGGAATTTTTAAGTATAACTGACCATCATGGTATTTATCCACCGTGAGCAGTCCCATATAAAAAAGGAGAGATATAAAATACTTGGTGTCTTCCAGCCGGTCAATCGAAAATTTGCTGATGACATCGGACATAATGCCGTTGTTTTGAACAATTTCCACCAAAGTGTTGCGATTTTCCTCATTTTGAACCATACGGCGCAAACGGTTGTAATCCGTTTTCAGGTTGTCGTCAATGATATTTTCAGGGGCTTTTTGTGATGTTAAAATTTGGTAGAAGAAATAGAGAATCATGGACGGATTATATACATGATGCTCTCCGTCTTTATGAAAAAGATACCCATCATAATACATTCCCATATCTACGTTAATAAAGTTGGGGTCAACACCGGTTTCCAGCATTAAGGCATCCACCTCCTGCTGCGTGAAGCCCATCATTTCGTTGTACTTTGGATTCAGCGTGAGATTGACGGCAATGTTAAACCCGCTTGTAAGGTCGTCCAGCATCACGGGCGAGATGCCGGTGATGAAAATGCGGTCGATGGCGGTTTTCGTGCCCGTCTTCAGAGCCTCGTAAAAATCGCGAACAAGTCCGTTTGCGTGTACCATGTTGTGATAAACATCTTTTCCTAACTGCGAACCCATGGCGATAAGGTCGTTGGCAAAGTGGTCGTATTCGTCAATGATGACAAAAATTTTCAGTCCGGCTTCAACAGCCGTCATATATGCCACCTCCAATGATGTGTTCATGCCTAAATCCTTGTCGGGGTCGAACACGTTGCGACGTTCTTTATCCAACTCGCTTGATTTTATAACACTCTTATGTTCAAGTAAAAACCGTTGTACGGCGGTTCTGATTTTTCCGGCAAATGAGCGTTGAAAGCCCTCTGTAGTCGAAGTATCCAACCCCGAAAAATCGAAATTTAGCACCAAATAACTGTTTTTTTGGGGCGTAGGATGCTTGCCGATATACAAATTACCAAAAAGTTTGTCAAAATCCTTCGCCCGATTGACATCATAGTAATGCTCCAGCAACGAAAAGAATAAACTCTTGCCGAATTTGCGCGGACGGATGAAAAACTGATACGGATTAGCCTCATTTTCAAGCTGTTCAACGAACCGTGTCTTATCCACATAAGCATAGTTTTCGGTAATCAATTTGCCGAAATTGGAGGTGCCATAAGGCAATCGCTTAACTGTTGTTTCCATAACTTTTATTTTTCAGCCGCAAAGATACGAAATAGTTATGAGTTTTTTATGAGTTATGTGTTTTATTTAGCAAATTATTCAAAAAAAAAGTTGTACCTTTGCCGCAAAAAATTTATATCGGAGGAAAAATGGAATGAAAAAATTGGTTGCTATCGCTGTATTGATGGGGGTCACGCTTGGAGGGTGTGACAACCTCGTTGATATTGAATATCTATTGACACGTAGCAATGTAGAGCGTTATTTGGATTTGGTTGGGCGCGTGCCACAGTATTCTGTCATTGACAAGCATACCAACATGATTGGCAACGGCGAATATGTGATAGATATGCTGATGGGGTTTAGCGATCAAAATGTCGGTGTGTTAGCGAGGAATATCGAGGCATGTATCCAAGAAAAAAGCGACGTCGGCGCAGCTTGCGGATGGGAAAAAGAGTCTGATGTGGTGTATGTCTTTTATTCTGTGGGCAACAATTACATCATAGTTGAAGCCACGTTCGACACCACAACCAAAGAAATGTTCTTCGAATACAGCCGTTCCTACAGTCAACAAAAATAACTCATAACTCAAACTATCATGGCTTCATTTATTATCGAGGGCGGACGAACTTTATCGGGCGAAATAACCCCGCAAGGTGCTAAAAATGAGGCACTTCAAGTGATTTGTGCCGTGTTGCTGACGGCAGAGAAAGTAACAATTCACAACATCCCAAATATTCTGGATGTCAACAATTTGATTGCGCTGCTGGGCGATTTGGGTGTCAAAATTGAGCATCCTGCCGAGCAGAGTTACACATTTCAGGCAGATAAGGTGAATTTGGACTATCTGCAAACGCCCGAATTTTTTAAGAAAAGTGGTGCGTTGCGCGGCTCGGTGATGCTCGTGGGACCGTTGGTGGCGCGTTTTGGCTATGCACTCATTCCCAAGCCGGGGGGCGACAAAATCGGTCGCCGAAGGTTGGATACGCACTTTATAGGCATTCAGAAACTCGGTGCCGATTTTCAATACGACACCGCGCGGCAAGTTTATGAAGTGAAAGCCAACCAATTACGAGGAGCGTACATGCTTTTGGATGAGGCTTCTGTGACCGGCACAGCAAACATTTTGATGGCTTCCGTCTTAGCACAAGGCACAACAACTATCTATAACGCGGCATGCGAACCCTATTTGCAGCAGTTGACAAAAATGCTGCTCGCGATGGGTGCCAAAATCAACGGCTTGGCATCTAACTTGCTGACTATCGAGGGAGTAGGGGAGTTGCACGGCTGCGAACACACCATTTTGCCGGATATGATTGAAGTGGGCAGTTTCATCGGGATGGCGGCGATGACCGGCTCGGGATTGCGCATCAAAAACGTGTCGTACAACAATCTGGGCATCATCCCGGATGCCTTCCGCCGCTTCGGCATCACAGTCAATCAGGATGGCGACGACATCGTGATTCCCAAGCAGGAAAATTACACCATCGACACGTTTATGGACGGCTCAATCATGACGATTGCCGATGCGCCCTGGCCCGGACTCACGCCCGACCTGCTAAGCGTCTTTCTGGTCACCGCCACCCAAGCCAACGGTAGCGTGCTGATTCATCAAAAAAATGTTTGAGAGTCGCCTCTTTTTCGTCGATAAACTGATTGATATGGGCGCGCAAATCATCCTTTGCGACCCCCACCGCGCCACAGTCATCGGTGCCAACAGACGTTACAAACTGCGCGCCGCCAATATGGTGTCGCCCGACATCCGCGCCGGAATAGCCCTGCTAATAGCCGCCATGAGCGCACAAGGCACCAGCAAAATACACAACATCGAACAAATAGACCGAGGCTACGAACACATCGACCAACGATTGAACGCCATCGGCGCAAAAATTACCCGCGAATGATTAGGCGCGAAGACTTGGTGAAGATTGGCAAGTTTGGGAAGCCGCATGGGGTCAGTGGGCAGTTATCAGTTACCAGTTACCAGTTACCGGAGGTGTTTGAAAATTCTGAACGACCTTTTTTTGTTTGCGAAATTGACAATATATTTGTGCCGTTTCGGGTAATCGAATCGCGAATTATTTCCGACACAGCGGCTTATGTGCAACTGAAAAATCTGAATAGCAACGAAGCCGTGCGCATTCTGGTCAATAAAGATGTGTATTTAGACAAACGTGCGCTTGTCATTGGGGGTTTGACCCGCAATCCCCTCACAGAGCACCCCAATGCCGTTTCTTGGGATTATTTTCTTGGTTATACGCTGGTTGATAAACATTCGGGTGAAATTGGGGTTGTTTCGGCGGTGGATGATTCTACGCTGAATGTCTTGTTTGTGGTGAAGTCGCACCACGCCGCGCCCCTGCTGATTCCGGCTAATGCTGATTTTATTGCTTCCGTTGATGAGGCGCAGCGGGTGATTTGTTTGGATTTGCCGGAGGGCTTGTTGGGGATTTAATCGGATTTTATTTGTACCTTTGCACGCAAAAAAGTTATGAATATAGTGGAGAAAAATATGGCTATGGTGTCTGAGCTTTGCAAACAGCACAAGGTGCATGATATGTACTTGTTTGGGTCGGTTCTGACAGAGAGGTTTTCGCCCGATAGCGACATTGATTTTTTAGTGAAAAGATGTGGATAAACTCATCTCATAAAATCGGCAGGAGGTAAAAGACGTGATTCAAATGATGGTTGTTGATTAAAACGAAAATAGCAGTGAAATACAATTTAGAACTATTACGTTTGCTTGCGGTAATCCTCGTTACTTTCACACATACGCGCCACGATATTACCGGCGGTTGGTTTTTCTATGTTATAGAAGATATTCCTAAGGTTGGTACACTGCTGCTATCTATTATTTCAGGCTATTTGTATTGGGCAACCTCTCGAAAGAAAACGTCAATTATAAAGAAAAAATGTGTCACATTGGTCATTCCATACCTCATTGCAAATATTGCTGTGGTTAGCTTAGCGATGCTATTTCAGTACGGTTTTGATTTTAATTTTCTTGAGCGGTTGAATTTTGATGTCAAACTAATTACAGAAGGCATTTTTTCCTTAAACTCGCCTCCTGTTGACCCTCCGACCTACTTTATTCGAGATATTTTCATGGTCTTTGTAATGGTAGAATTGCTTCGATTCCGCAATCCTTTTATGTTACTCATACTACTACCGTATCTGATTTGGGGCAATTTGATGCTTCGTTATGATATTTTGGGTTTATTTGTTGCAGGAGGTCTAATCAATCAGTACGAAAGTTTGATTGTTCAAAATAAGAAATACATTTTCTTTTTTATTTGCGCCATATCAATCGTTTTAATTGCGCTTTTTGACATTGGAATTTACAAATACGGACTTGTTTTCCTTGTGTTTGTACCGTTTCTTGGTGTCGAAATTCGATTTTACAATGTTGGTGCTTTTGCATACTTGCTGCATTTGTATCACGCTCCCGTGATGGTTGCATTATATCCTATTCTGAGGCAAACGATTACGAATCCTTATCTCAACATAACTGCCCAAATTTTGACAGCCATCATAGCCTCATTTGTTTTGTATTTGCTAACAAGAAAATTCAAAAAATTAC
Source organism: Candidatus Symbiothrix dinenymphae (assembly GCA_001417715.1). GTDB lineage: Bacteria > Bacteroidota > Bacteroidia > Bacteroidales > Azobacteroidaceae > Azobacteroides > Azobacteroides dinenymphae. The sequence goes on along the minus strand of BBRT01000157.1, from coordinate 57,922 downwards.
GAATTTTGACGGGAAACAGGTAATCAAAACCACACTTTTTTACCGTTCCATTACCGTATCACCATAATTTTTGCAACTCCCCCGTCGCTGCCGTCCGGATTGGTGGCGAAAGCGAGGTAGATGCCTGCTTTTACGATGTTGCTATGGTGTCTGAACTTTGCAAACAGCACAAGGTGCATGGTACATACTTGTTTGGGTCGGTTCTGACAGAGAGGTTTTCGCCCGATAGCGACATTGATTTTAATTGATGCAGTGCGCGGCATACAGCGGCACTGATTTTATGTTGTTTTCAAAGCCAAAGTTTTTGCTTGACATACGAATGGCGTATTTTGGTTTGTATTTTTCCACATATACCGCCAAACTGTGGGAGCGCACATTTTCGGCTGCTTTCACTTCTATGGGTATAATTCCGTCTGCGAGTTCAGCTAAAAAATCAATTTCAGCGCGATTTCCGGAGTTCCAATAATTGAGATTAACTCCGTGTGCAGCAAATGTTTGCGCAATATAGTTTTCGGTCAGAAAACCACGATACATCATATCTGCATTAGTAATAATGCTGCCAAATTTAAGCCGCGCAAGCGACACCAGCAATCCCACATCAGAGAGATAGAGTTTGAACATCGATTCCATAAAATAGGCTGCAAGAGGATGCTGCGGTTTTTCAACCAAAATGCACGGAAGCACCATATTTGCCTGAATAAGCCATTCGATAGACGATTGAAATTTCTCTTTCTTCCCGCCCGGCTCCACTGTTTTGTACATAAATTTGGATTGCGTTTTTGCCAATTGTTCGGGCATTGTGCGGTAAACGGAGTGGATTTTCACGCTACTGACGCTATCGGCATATTTTGTCATGTCGGCGAGATAACCCGCTAATATATTAGCGGTTATCCCGGTTTCAAACTGCATTAAATCGAACTTGTTTTCCACAAAATTTACGACCGCAGCAGGCATACCACCCACGCAGAGATAAGCGCGGTAGAGTTGCAATGCCTTGTGGTGAATAATTGGTGAAAATGGCTTGTTTTCTACATAGTGTTTGCGAATTTCATCTGCCAACAAATGTTCTCCCAATGCCCACAGAAATTCCTCAAAGTCCATGGGATAGAGATATTCTATTTGCACTTTCCCGACAGGGAAGGAAGTTTTTATCCGATTGATTTTCACGCCGAGCAAGGAGCCGGCAGTTACAATTTTGTATTCAACAGGCGATTCGGCAAAATATTTGAGCGATGCTATTGCCTCCTCACAATCCTGAATCTCGTCAAAGAAAAATATTGTTTTTGATGCGTCTATTTTACGATTAAAAAACAACTCCATCCGTTCTAAAATTTCGGCAGCAACCAGCGATGGTGTAAAGAAATCTCTGTTTTCGGCTTTTTCGGCAAAATTAATTTCGAGCACTTCTTCAAAATTCTGGTGGCAAAACTCTGATAACAAGTGAGTTTTGCCTGTTTGTCGTGCACCAACAAGCATCAACGGCAGCGGTTTTTTCCGCTGTTTCCATTGCAATAAAATATGTTCAAACTGTCTCTTCATATCAAAAATCTCAAAATTTCGACTTTTTACATATCAAAAATCTCAAATTATCGACTTTTTACATATCAAAAATATCGACTATTGATTTTTTTGCAAAGGTAATGAAGTTTTTTTAATTAGCAAAATTGCGATGGGCAAGAAATTTTCGAGTGTAAAAGAAAATTTGTACCTTTGCACAAAAATTTTCGAGTATGGAAGAATATTTTGCAGCATTGGAAAAGTACAATTTTTGGGATGGCAATGTCCCTGAATTGGGCTTTCCGCGTGAGGACTATGCTAATAACGTATCCAATTACATGGGCAACAAGCTCGTTAAGGTGCTGGTTGGTCAGCGGCGGGCGGGCAAGAGTTATATCTTGCGTCAAATTGCTAATAAACTGATTGTTGGCGGCGTTAATCCGCATAACATCTTCTATATCAATAAAGAGTTTACCGATTTTGACTTCATAAGTGATTACAAAGACCTTGAAGCCTTGGTGAAGCAATATCGAAAGCAACTCAATCCCACAGGCAAGGTGTGGCTGTTTATAGACGAAATTCAAAATATCGCCGGCTGGGAACATTTTGTCAATTCACATTCGCAGGATTTTGTGGACAGTTACGAGCTGTTTATCAGTGGCTCCAATTCAAAAATGCTGTCCGGCGAACTTGCTACTTTGCTTTCAGGGCGGTATGTCAAATTTGAGATATTCCCTTTCAGTTTTCCGGAATATGCGGGCATCACTCAGCGCGAACTCTCCAAGCAGACCTATCTCGACTATATGGCGGGCGGCGCGTTGCCTGAATTGTTTGCGCTGCCGAACGATGAAACAAAACGCAATTACATCTCTGCCATAAAAGATACCGTGTTGCTTCGCGACATCATCCAAAGATATAATATCAAGGATACCAAACTGTTAGAAGATATATTTGTGTATTTGGTAAACAATGCCTCCAATTTGGTGTCAATCACGAATATTGTCAATTTTTTCAAGAGTAGCGGGCGTAAAACAACCTACGACACCATTTCTAACTACATCGGCTACATCGAAGACACGTTTTTGATACATAAAGTGGAGCGTTACGATATTCGCGGCAAGGAAACGATTTCGGGCACCGGCAAATATTACATCAACGACCTCGCATTCAAAAATTACCTCTACCCCGGATTCGGGTACGGCATTGGCTATAAACTTGAGAATTTGGTTTATCTGGAACTTCGTCGGGCAGGCTATGAGGTATATGTAGGCACGATGCGGGATAAAGAGGTCGATTTTGTGGCAAAAAAAGGCGACCGACAGCTGTATGTTCAAGCAACCTATCTGCTCGTGGATGAACAAACGATGCGCCGCGAATATGCCCCACTGGAAGCAATATTAGACAATTATGAGAAATTTGTTGTGTCGCTGGATGATGTGTCGCTCCCGTCAAATAATGGAATTAAGCATATTCAGGCGTGGAAACTTAGGGATTTGCTGGTGTAAGAACAAGTTTTGATAATTTTTGTGTTTTTTCTTGAAATTTTTATGAATTACCTAATCACCATAATTTTTGCAACTCCTCCATCGCTGCCGTCCGGATTGGTGGCGAAAGCGAGGTAGATGCCTGCTTTTACGATGTTGCCGTTGCGGTCGGTGCAGTTCCATGTGAATTGTCCGCCGTTGGAGATGCCTTCTTTTATCAGGTTGCCTGCCGTGTCGGTGATTTTGACTGTTGATTGTGCCATCATGCTTGTGATACTCACTTGACTTTGGCGGGCTGGGTACACGGGGTTGGGGAAGGCATGGATATTGGAATAGTTGGCTTTGCCTTCGGTGGCATCGCTGCGGTAGGAGCACAGCCCCTGCTCGGTGGCGATATACACTTCGCCCGAGTTGTCGTCAATGGCGATGGCGGTGATATTGTTCGACAAAATCTCCGAATTGTCCGTATTGAACTGCTCGGCTTTTAATGTGCCGCTTGATTGGTCTATGAGAAACACACCATTGCCATGCGTGCCCATCCATTTGCGGTTGGCTCCATCAACTGCAATTGCCGTAATCGACTCGCCTTCAAGCAGAGGATACCCATTGAGTTCGTTTTCATCCATCGCAAGGACACGGTTGCACTGCCCGCGCCCCACTTGTTCGGCTGATGAAAAACTGATGGGTCCGTTGTTGGTGCCCACCCACACCAGGCCGTTCAAATCTTCCGCCATGCAGAGGTAGGTGGATGCGCCAACATCTGCGCCTTGCTGGTCAATGAACTGTCCGGAAAAATAGGTTTGGTCATCAGCAGTGTTTTCGAGGGTGTTATTGTCGTTCAAAACACAAATTCCTGCTGTTTCGGTGCGAAAGAAATTGAACCATTTAAGGTTGTTTTTGGTAATTAAAATATGATTTACTTGTTGTCCGGACAACTCCGGATAGTCAAACGTCAACCATCGATTGTCCGCGGTCAGAATCACCAGCCCATTTTGTACTAAGGAATTGACCATATATAAGTTGTTGTGCCGGTCATAAGTCAACCCGTCTACGCGTACATAATGTTCCGGGTAATAGTTCGGATTGGCAGTTTGCAACGCATTGGTATTAAGTGCGTGGATATAGACACAAACGCCGTCCCTAAATTCATATACTCCTTCGCCCCAACTACTTACAAAATAGTGATTGGGATCGCGCGGGTCAACAACTGCCGAAACCAAATCTCTTTCCCAGAAGTTGGGATTATTCCATTTGCCATTCTCCAAAATCATCAGCGTGCCGTAAATATTGAAGCGGTCTGCCCCCCGTCCTCCACTCACTGCCACCAGTTTATTTGAAGCATATTTTATGTAGTGAAAAGTATTGTTGGCAGGGCTATTGACATGTATTCCGGCAATTCGCGCATCGGGGGCGACCATTTTGCCAACATTAAATTGGAGCGTGTCGAAAACTTCGTTCAAATTCCCCCATTGCTCCCTATCCACAAGGTTAGAATTTACATTAGCATATTTGATTAATTCATTATCGGTCAAGGCGTAAATATTATCATTGTTTGGGCGGCAAACCCCGAATACGCCAACACCCATTTCGCATGTCCATTTAATCTCCTTGCGGCTCACATCGACTGCCACAATACCAAACGCAGTCGATAAATAAGCCTCTTTTCCAATCACGTTGAGGCTGTTAACCGTTTTGTCGAGAAGAGAGGTCTTGTCTTTGATGGCGGCAATGTTCACAACCTCATTTTTGCCAAAAAACAGGTCGATATTGGCATTTTCATAAACAATAACCAAAGCCTTGACAGCAGCACACCACGCAATGTGCTTAATGCGCACATCATTCAGCCCATCGGCAAGCGAATAGGTTTCAACATGCTCATCATCAGTCGAATAAGAAAGCAAAGCCCCATCATAAATAGCAAAAATGTGATGGGGCGTTTCCACCATCGCCGTCGGGTTCTGATAGGACAAATGGGATGTCCACGTGCCGATTTGTGCGGCTGCGGTGAGGCAGCAACATAGTAGGAAGATTGTTAGTGTCTGTTTCATATCTTTAACCAGCCTTTCAATTTTTCCAATGTTTGCGAAACCGTATTTTTAAATTCTTCCGCAATGTTGTTTAACGTTTGTTCACCCATCCTGATTATTTCTGCACGCAAATTTTTATCGTTTAGCTGATTTTCTCTTGCTTGTTCGATAAAATCAGTTGGTGATAAATCGCTATCCCACTTGCCATTAAAATTGTAATTTCTAATGTTTTCTCTTGCGCCAAACGAATAGATGACAATTTTATCCACAGCCTGATGGCTAAATAAGGCATCTACCGAACACGGCAATCCTTTCACGGCTTCGTTGTGCGAATTTATATCCGCCAACCGTCCAACTCCGATAGCCGCCACCTCCTTTTGATAGCGGTTAAAACAACCAATTTCAGAAAACAATGCCGGTGCAGCTATAACATACGCCTCCACTCGAAATCCGGCATCTCTGAAAATTTTTGCAGTCGATAACGGGACTTTCGGATTTCGCATCGTCCCCTCCACAATGATGTTAAATCTATTCTTTATGGCTTCCTGTATCAACCGTTCGGTGAACACATTAGAAAATATCTGTGTCTTTTCAGAAAAAGTCAGCGGCTCTTCTATTAAAGTCTTGTACTGTGGATGATATTCGCGAAACAGGTCTCCATTTACGATTAAAAAATCTACGTCAGGGTGATTTTCTTGTGCTCTCCGCGTTAATTTACTTTTCCCTGATGCAGGTTGTCCTCCTAATATAACAGCGACAGGCAACTCACAAGGAGTTAACCCCCTTAAAAAATTTGCTTTTTTCCTTTCAAAAATATGTTCTACTTCAAGCCGCTGCATACTGTGCTTTTAATATGGGAGCATAAAGGCGAAAGGCTTTATCTATTATCGAAAGTTGTATGAGTTCATTGGAAGAATATAACGCTTTCCCCTCTGCCCATAAAACATCCAAATCAAGTTTAAGTTCCTCTTTTTTTCTCGAATCTTGTTCCGCAGCGTAGGCATGTTCCACCTCCACTCTCATCCGTGCAATTATTTCTGTTGCAACGTCTAAATCATACATATTTTTTTCCATAACAAACGAATATTAATTATTTGGGTGCAAAGGTAGATAAAATTTCCCAAAAACATCGAAAATGTTTGGTTTGAATCAGGGCAACCATCAAAAACACCGAGACCAATTACCCCGTATGGGGTACAATTTTGATAACCCCGCACTGCGCTTTTTTTATGCCCGAACGGAATTTGACAGAAAAATCACGAAAAGATTGCGATGATTTTAGGCAGGAAAACGATGAGTCCGACAATGGTGGCGGCAATAGCCATCAGGAGTACGGCTCCGGCAGCAATATCCTTGACGAGTTTGATTTGTGGATGACGTTCCGGCGAAACGACATCTGCCAGTATTTCGATGGAGGTATTGATTGCTTCCGCCGCGAAAACAAGCCCGCTTACGATGACGATAATTATCCATTCGAGCACTGTAAGGCTAAGGAAAAATCCTGCCGCAACAACGCCGCAGAATATTGCCAAATGTATCTGTGCGTTACGCTCTCGTGCAAACAATATGCCTATTCCGCTGAACGCACAACCAAAACTTTTCAATAATCTATTTTTCATTTTTCGATATGTTTAATAATCATTTATAAAAGTTACAAAGGTACTAAAAAGCACAGGATAAAGTTACGCCTAAACCTCCATTGTTGTAGGTTGGACAAATAAAAGTTTGATGTTTCCTGTCTTCTTTTACGAATGGCTTTTTAATGGACGGGTAAATCCAATATATAATGTTTGTGGATAATATTCCAACACCTGCTCCTGCAACCACATCACTGAGCCAATGCTTGTTGCGGAACACTCTCGATGTACCGATGAGCGTCGCCATTCCGTAACCTGCAACACTTATCCATGCCGATTTATCCCCATATTCCTGATGCAGAAATTCTGCCGCCACGAATGCCGTCGCCGTGTGTCCCGAGGGAAACGAAAGGGAGTTGGAGTCGTCGGGTCTTTTTCTTCCTGTCAGTTGCTTGGTCGTAACAACCACACCTAATTCGAGCGCATTGCTTAATGCGTAAAGGATACACATATCCGGCAGTTGGTGTTTGCTTTCCATTCCTCCCAACTTCATTCCGAAAGCCAGCGCAGCAGGCGAAAATTGGAAATAATCGTCCCAACTGTTGCGCCACAGGTAATTATTTTCAACCAATCCATTTCGTATGCTGTAATCCAATTTTTTGAGGGCGTTGCTTTCTATAGATATTATGCCGTAGGTAATCATGGCTGCGGGTATGGCAATATCAATAGCCTTTATTGTACGACAAGTATCGGAAGTTTGCGCTTGTAATAAAGCAATGTTTCCGGCGAGCAACAAAAATATATTTTTCAGATTCATAACAATTACATTTTAAATTTACATCTTAAAATTTGTAGTTATACCCCATTCGCACCACCTGCGTCTCATAATAATCGCGGAGTGTATAACTGAATGTACCGCCTTGAATCTCTTTGCGGATAACCATCGTATTCAGCAAGTCCGTAGCACTTAAAATCAACTCTCCCTTGCCGCGCTGAATGGTTTTCTTCAAACCCAGGTCTAAAGAAAACCGCGATTGAATCTTTCCCTGTGGGATGATGTCGGGTGCCAGCCAGACTGCTGATAGCTGCATTTCAAATTGTGCGCCCGGACGAAACAGATTATTCAACTTTACGTTGCCGGAATACATATTTTGCCGGTCGGCTGAAAAAGTATGCTGAATCGGATACTTATTTTCCACCGTGAAGGCGTTAATCCGGTTGTAATAGACATTGCCGTTCAGATTGGCGGTGTAGAATTTTGAAAAATTCTGTGTCAGGAGTGCTTCAAATCCACTGTTGTAACTTCTTCCTGTGTTCTGAAATATGGCGTATATCAAATCGTTGCCGGAAACGGCGGTTGAAATGCGGGTTATCGTTCCGTCCGTGATTTTGTGGTAGAGTGCTCCATACCAGTTGCCGGTGTTCCAGGAGGTCTTAAATCCAAGTTCGGCGGAATGGGTAAATTGCGGGTGCAAAGCCGGATTGCCTACCTTCACGATTTCCGCATCGTCATATTTTGGGAAAATACGGATGTCCACTTCGTTCGGGCGGTCAACTCTCCGATTATAAAAAAGGCTGATTTTGTTCCGTTCATTGAACTTGTATGCCAGCCGAACAGTCGGAAAAGGCTCGATATAATTGTAGCCGTCGCTTTTGTAGGTCGGATGCTTAGGGTTTACTTCGTATTTCAGATTCACATATTCGACACGCAAACCGAGTTCCGCTTCCCAGCGTTGGCTTTCATAGACATAATTTCCATACAGGGACGGGATAAGTTCCTTGTAAGTGGCTTTTCCTCCGGCGGCGGCATCAAAGGCGGTTGCATCTTTGTCGGCATGGAACTGCATATTGGTGGGTATATCCCGTTTGCGGAATTTGACGCCCGTTTCCAACCGCCCGTTTTTCAGCGGTTTTATGTAATCAACATTGAAATCCATCACCTGTTCGTCCGAAATGAGTTTAAACCAGTCATAATACCCTTTTGGGGCATCGGTCAGTATATTGTCGAAAAAATATTTTTCATCTTCACGGTGGAACGTGTAGTTGAAGCCCACATTCAGCAAATGTCCCGCCTCCTTGAATTTATGTCGCCAGGCGGCGGTAGCCATAACGGTTGTTTTCAGTTCGTCTTCGAGGAATTGCCAAAGGCGGCGGCGTTGCGTAAGGTCGGCGTTGAAGAAGGGCTGGTCGCCGTGGTCAAGCAGTTTCTCTCCGCCGTACAATCCCGATACGGTGAGCACGTTGTTTGGGTCAATATCCCAATCAGCACCCGTTTTCAGGGTAGTAAAATGCGTGTCGCGGTTTCGTTGGAGCTGACTGCGCACAATGTTTCCGTCCGAATAGGTGCGTGTAACATATTCGTTCTTATTCAGCGTTTCGGTATATAAATAATCGCCCTGAAAAAAGAGATTGACCTTTTCTTTGCGGTAATTGACCGACAGCGAGGGATTGACTTTAGGCGTTCCGGTGTATTGCGGGCGCATATCGGGCAGATTTTTCTGTCGCTCCCACAAAGCACCCATGCCGGTGGATACGCCTGCTTTTCCGTTAAAGCCTTCGCGGTCGGTTTTCTTGTAAATAATGTTGATGATTCCGGCACTGCCGTTGGAGTCGTATTTGGACGAAGGATTATTAATGATTTCAATACGGTGGATTGCCGAAGCGGGAATATTGTCCAATCCTTTTTGGTCGCCGAACCCGGTAAGGGCGGTCTGTTTGCCGTCCATCAGAATAGTTACTTTATCATTGCCGCGCAACTCTATTTTCCCGTCCTGAACGGTAATGCCCGGAAGATTCTGCATGGCTTGCAAAACGGAGCCTCCGCTTTGGCTGACATTGTTTTCGAGGGAGTAGGCTTTCTTGTCCAATCGTTCGTTTACCCCCGATTGCTGTGCCGTAACCACGATTTCGGACAGCATCTGTTGATTTTCTTTCAGTTCAACAGTATTCAAATCCAGATAATCGGAGAGGCTGCCGACATATACCGGAATCCTCTGCGTGAGGTATCCTATACACGATACGTGCAGCATATAATTCCCCGACTTGACACCGGCAAGCGAGAAACGCCCTTCTTCGTTCGTAATTGTTCCGAGCACAAAAAGACTGTCCTTTTCGGTCTTGACTACGACGTTGGCAAACGGCACGGCTGTTTTGTCAAATTCGTTTCTCACAATCCCCGACAGCGTCACCTGAGCCTGCGCACTCAATATCGCAGCACACAAACAAATGGTGACAAGCCCGCAAAGCCTTTTTCTTTGTTTATTGAAACAATTCATGTTTTTTTTATTTTTTCAGGGTGCAAAGGTACGACTTTTTTGTCTGAACCATGATTTTCATAAGATTTTCAAGATTGCCAAGATACACTTCGCATAATCCTGTTAATCTTGAAAATCTTATGAAAATCAAGGTTCAGACAATATTTATCCCGCAGAGATTATAGCTCGGTAGAAATGGAATGCCTCCCCCACCCCGCATCCCGTAGGGTGGGGTGTTAAAAAGATGAATGTTTTATGAATATTGTTCGTTCATCATTTGTTTTTATCCCGTAGGGATTGTAGCTCGGTAGAAAATAGAATCGCCCCGCCCCCCATTTCAGCATCCCGTAGGGATGCAACCGATTGCGGATTATGTTGCATCCCTACGGGATGCAGGGAGAAGGAGAGGTATGATTTTCTACCGAGCTATAATCCCTACGGGATAAAAACAGAACGCAAAAATTTCACCCGATTGTAATCTGTTTGACAACCCACCCGTATGGGGTACAATTTCGATAACCCCGTACAAGCGAAGCGCAGTGCGGGGTAGATGGCACCTCCTCCCCCTCCGGCACACCGTAGGTGTGCAACCTCTAAGTTCAACTTGCATTGCAAATTTTCATAATTATTTTGTACCTTTGCGGCTCACTATTAAAAAAAGAAAGATATGGATTTCAGCAGAAAATTGCCGATTGGCATTCAGGATTTTGAGAAACTCAGAACAGACGGTTATTTGTATGTCGACAAGACAGCCTACATTCATAGGCTTGCCAACGAAGGGTGTCCCTACTTTTTGGGTCGCCCGCGCCGGTTTGGGAAAAGCCTTTTCCTCTCCACTTTGAAAGCCTATTTTCAGGGCAAAAAGGAGCTGTTTGAGGGGCTTGCCATTGCCGATTTGGAGAAAGATTGGGTGAAATATCCGGTGTTTCATATCGACTTGAATGTTGAAAATTATAACCAATTTTCAGACCTTGAAAATGCACTTGATAAAAATTTACGAAAATTGGAAGCAATTTGGGGACGTGATGAAAGCGATAACTCTTTTCCTGCTCGCCTAATGACTTTACTAGAAAAAGCGCATGAAAAGATGAACAAACGGGTGGTGGTGCTTATTGATGAGTACGACAAACCACTCACCGCCACCTTAGACAATCCCGAACTGCACGAAAAAATCAGAGACGCATTGAGCGGCTTCTACGGTGTGCTCAAAACCGCCGACTCCTATTTGCGGTTTCTGATGCTCACCGGAATCACCAAATTCTCCAAAGTGAGCATTTTCAGTCAATTGAACCAGTTGCAAGATATTAGCATGAGTAAATATTATGCCGGTGTGTGTGGCATATCCGAAACAGAATTGCTTGCTAATTTTGAGCCCGAAATTAAATCATTGGCAAAGGACCGAAAATTCTCTTACGAAGAAACACTTGCGGAACTCAAAAAGCGGTACGATGGCTATCATTTTGCCAAAGAGAGCGAGGGCATGTATAACCCTTTTAGTGTATTGAATACTTTTGCATCGAATGATTTTGATTATTATTGGTTTTCGACCGGCACTCCCACTTTTCTTGCTAAAATGCTCAAAGATGCCGATTTTGATATTCCCAGTCTTGAAGACAATGTTACGATTCCGGCACCTTCCATCTCTGATTATCGAGCGGGAGATGTCAATCCGGTTCCGTTGCTCTATCAAACGGGGTATCTCACTATAAAAGATTTCAACCCCAAATACAACACCTACGTTTTGGGTTTTCCAAACGAAGAGGTAAAATACGGCTTTTTGGACGAATTGCGACGCATATACACACCGAGCGCGCGATTGGGCACCGATTTTAGGAGCGATTTATTTGTCATCGACTTGGAAGCAGGCAATGTAGATGGTTTTATGACCCGGCTTCGTGCCCATTTTGCAGATATTCCAAACGATTTAAGCAACAAAACGGAAGAAAATTTCCAAACCATTTTTTATCTGCTGTTACGATCAATGGGGTTATTTGTGCAAACGGAGGTCAAAAGTGCCGTAGGTCGCGCCGACATAGTGGTCTGGACGAAAGATATCATCTACGTCTTTGAATTTAAGCTCGCCGAAAATGCCACCGCCGAAGGGGCTCTTGCACAGATTGACGACAAAGGCTACCTTATCCCATACAGTGCCGGAACGCGAAAAGTGGTGAAAATCGGCGCGGAGTTTAGCAGCGCTGAGCGGACTTTGAGCCGCTGGGTGAGGCACGATGTGGGTTGATTTTTAGGGACTGACTAAAAAACTGTCATTGCGGGCTGCCCCCCCATATCCCGGCCCAACGCATGTCATAAATTTGATGCGGTTGCCTTGTAAAAAAAACAGTACCTTTGCCGACGAAATAATAAAAACAGCACGATGAACTTACTCAATTTTACAACAACATTTCTTGATAAGCGAATTTTATTCATTGCCGTTGCGAGCTTGCTGCCTGTTGGATGTGAGCACAGTTTGTATTTTGAAAAGCCGGATGTATATACCGTAGCGACGGTTCCAAACCCTAAGAGAGTGGATGCTGCGAGCTTTGTCAGCAATCCTGATAGCATTTTGAGTGTGTCTGCTGTTAGGCAAATCAACGCTGTTTTGCGGTCGCTCGAAGCGGATACCAAAGCCGAAGTAGCTGTGGTGATGCTCAATTCCATTGGCGATGCAGCGATAGAAGATTTTGCCCGGCAGTTGTTTAACACCTGGGGGATTGGCAAAGCAGAGTTGAACAACGGATTTCTTATTTTGTTTGTACTCGACCAACGGGCGGTTCGTTTTGAGGTGGGCTACGGGCTGGAAAGCACTTTGCCGGATAATCTGTGCGCGCAAATACAGATGGAGGCGATGATTCCCGAGTTCAAAACCGGCAATTACGATGCCGGCATATCAGCCGGTGTGACGCGTGTTGCTTCCCGCATTCGCAAAGCCCCTATGAATGAGGCAGTTGAAGCAGCCGGTGGAGCATTTGCACCGGGCGGCGATGCAAACGAACTTCCCCCCATCAATTGGCATATCTGGCTGTCGGCATTAGGACTGTTTTACGCCCTTGCACTGTTTTTTCTCCTTTTTGCGGAGCGGCATTTGGCAAAAGAGGTCAGAAAGGATGCCTCTTTGCCCGATAATCAAAAACGCTACGAGGCATTTGTGGACAAAAAACGACAAAAAGTGAGTCTTGGCTGCCTGAAATCTATCATTATGATGCTTTTGCCGATACCGGGCGTGTTCATGCTTTTTATAGGTGCGGTGGATATTGACTATCTATGGCTTGGACTGATTTTGTGCGGCAGTTTGCTTTTGCTCGTCCCTGAACATCTGTATAAAAAATTGTGGGAAAAGCGATTCCGACGGCAGCCGTTTCCCTGCCCGCGGTGTACAGGTGAGATGCGGTATTTGTCCGAATGGGAGGATAACCAACATCTTGAACTGTCGGCAGATATGGAGGACAGCCTGAAATCGGTTGATTCCGATGTGTTTTGGTGCAAATATTGCCAGCAAGGTGTGGTTTACAGATATGATAATGAGGCAAGTGAGTACAAAAATTGCCCTCAATGCCAGACCAAAGCGTTTTATTTGGCTAATACAGAGACTGTTACATACGCCTCTTACGACACTTGCGGGTTGGCACACGAAACATACGTCTGCAAATTTTGCAATCATACGCAAGTGGTGGATAAGCAGTTGGAACGATTGATTCGCAATTCCAAGAGCCGCGCCGCCGGGCGTTCTTCCGGCGGTTTTGGCGGCGGAAGGTCCGGAGGGCATGGGAGCACCGGTCGGTGGTGATTTAAAGTCTGTCTGAACTTTGATTTTAAGATGATTTTATTGATTTTTATGATTGTTTTGAATCATAAAAATCAATAAAATCATACTAAAATCACAGTTCAGACACTTGTCCCTGCATTTGTCGCGTTTCACAGCACAAAATGTCGTTAAATTCGCGACAAATAATTTAAATAATATAAGTTTATGAAAAAGATTTTTTACAAAGTCGCCAAACGGGCGCATTTATGAGAGTTTTATCTGTGGCACTTTTGCTTGGAATAGCCGCAGGATGTAGCGGAGATGACGATTCTCCCGACGATAGTGGAGCCCTTATCGGAACGTGGCGCACTGAATATTTGACAGCCGGACTGTCCCTGCCCTTGTACATTGAATTTTTGTCAGATAAGTCATTCAAGCGGGAAGGTGTCCTTCAAGATATGACGTGGTCTGCAAGCGGAGGAAAGATTAGATTCCAAATAACAAACATGGGAGTATCTTCTGAAGCTGACTACATAATAAAGGATGGCTCACTAACTATACTCGATATTACAGGCGACGGAAGTGGTGCGGTTTATGCTATACTTGCTCCTTATTCTATGACTCTTCCGGTAAAATACACCAAAGAAGGTGGTACCACAGAAGGTGGCGGTTCCACAGACGGAGGAGGTAATACCACAGCCCTTATTGGAGAGTGGGTATCAGGGGGAGGTTATGGTTATAGTTATAGTCGTATTAAATTCTTGTCAGATAAGTCATTCGTGTTGGAGGGACTAAGGGGTATAACGTGGTCTGCAAGCGGTGGAAAGATTAAATTCCAACAGCCACTAACAGCTACTGAAGTTGGTACTGCGGATTATGCAATAACGGGAGGCTACCTATTTATATCCCGTATTACAGGCATAATAAGAGAATATTTTCCTTCTACTCCAATAACTTATGCAAAACAGACTGAAGAATACGAGGATGAATGGTGAAAAATCAAAAATCTATTCGCGATAATGTAGAAAAATTGCCGACAAAAAAATATAGATGTTGTCGAAAAATTCTCAGTTAGAGTTGTCTCTTTGAAACCTCCGCTGTGAGTAGCATAGCCGCTACTCACAGCGGAGTTGCTTGCCCCTATATTGTTCGTAAAGGAATTTGTCGTACCTTTGCAATCGCAAAAAAATAAGCACGATATGGAAACAGCAGTATTGAGCAAAGAAGTACAAAATAAACTAAGTTTTGTGTCGTTCATCATTCCCGAATTTGCACGTTCGTACAAGATGAATAAGCAAGAAGCCTATCGCTATTTGAAAAAATACGGTGGGATAGATTATCTTTTGGAACACTGGTGGGCATTGCATACCGACAATCCTTTTTGGGCAGTTCGGGATTTGTATGAAATCTGTTACAAAAACGGTGGCTTGCGATGAAAGTATATCATGGGAGTTACACCGAAATCGACAAAATTGATTTGTCAAAATGTGAGTCCAACCGCGATTTTGGTAAAGGTTTTTATGTTACTAACCTGCGCGAACAAGCTGAGTATTGGGCACGAAGAAAGGGCAAACAGCACGATAATGATGGGTATGTAACCGAATATACATTTTATGAAAATGCTTTTAACAATTATCGTCTTAACGTATTGCGATTTGACGATTATACAGAAGATTGGTTGGATTTTGTGGTATTTAATCGCGATATAACTTCTCAAGCGCAACACAATTATGATATAGTGGAAGGTCCGGTGGCAGACGATGATATTACTGAAAGCCCTCGCCATTGATTATGGTATGACAGAAGAAAAGGCTATTGATTTATATTTCAATTCTAGCACCTATTTACAGGTTATTGACGAATCCACTGACTTATACCTTATGCCATGGACGGAAGTTTACCAATTGCTTTTGAAGGAATTATCCTTACAAATGTAAATTTTTACTAACTTTGCCGCCGAAAATAAAAAAAATAGTGAACAACAATTTAAAATATAAATTTATGACATAAACAAAAATGTGCGTATTAGCACATCAACATGTTGAAAAAAAGCGTTAGCTTTTGTTTTGGTCGCTGAAAATTCGACACTTTCAAGTACGCCAATTTAATAAGTAGTTGATGCCACGCTGCGGTGTGGGTAACTTATTTTGGTGTACAGGTAGTCGAAGCCTCAGTGACGAATAGAAATATTGCCCCACGCTTTTTTGTTACAAAAACAACAGGCGTGACACATGGAAAATGAAAAGATACATATTGGAAAATTGATACACGACAGACTGAAGCTGGACAGACGTTCCGCCGCATGGCTGGCAGATGAATTGCATTGCAATCGCTCAAATATCTACCGCATCATCCAAACATATCATATTGATACCGAACAACTTGCCAGCATATCAAAGATATTGGACTATGATTTTTTTGCGCATTATTCCGCTTCGTTTCAAAGCAATAAGGAGAGCACTACTTTGTAGCATTGATTTTGGTTGCCCTGATTTATTTTTCGTTAAAAACCAATTGCAAATTTTGCTTGCGGTAATGTCTAAATTTGCCATCGCTGCTTATGAGCGGAATTTTTTCACAAATGGCTTGGGATATAATCAATCGGTCGCTTGGGTCGTTATGCTTTTCCACACGGGCAAGAGTGGAAAAAGTGATGAGATGCTCCCTTTGGACGTATTTGATTGTTATATTCCACTCGTTTTCAATTGTATCTACAATATCCTGCGCCACTTTCCATTTTGTATTTTTAATTTTATTGGCCTGAAACAGATGTATCAGTTCTTTTACACTTTCAGAACTAATATAAAGCAGATTAGAACTATCTTCTAAAATGTAAATGACATTATTGGACAGCATTTGTCTATCCCCATTCATTCGTATAAATATGTTTGTGTCAATTAGATAGCGCATAATTATTATTTTTCTACGGCTCGCCAATCTAATACAGTCAGAGTTCCATTGGGATATTTTTCCCAAAATTCAGTAAATTTAGATTTCTTTACTGTCGCCTGAGCTGATTGGCTGTACTCTGCTGTCGCTGCTTTCACTGCTGTTGTTACCATAATTTTATATTATTATATTATTAAATTTGCGCAAAGGTACGAAACTTTTTTATATTTGCAATTATCTTGATAAGTTTTATTTGATTTTTATGATTGCGACCCCTGTCATTGCGGGCTTGACCCGCAATCCCTTGTTCTACATCGCTCTGTAGCTCAATATTCGGCTGTTAAACCTGTTAGGTCTTCGAAGACCTAACAGGTTTTCGGGATTGTAGGGGATTGCGGGTCAAGCCCGCAATGACAGAACGGGCTGAAAGCCCAGCATATCCCAGCCCAACGCATCGCGTTGGGAAAATGGGGTTTTGTGTGTTTTGCGCCCTGAAAGGGCAGTATATCAGTATGTTACATCCCCATCCCCAATCGTCCCCATCATTCATCATCATTTCCCAACGCGATGCGTTGGGCTGGGATATGTTGCCCTTTCAGGGCGCAGGGTGGTGGAGCTGTCAGGTTAAGGCTGAAAGCCTTGTGAGCAATAGCGTAGGGCATCGCCCTACGAAAAATGCCCTCTCCCTCCTCATTTTCGTCCTGAAGGGGCATTAGCCATTGCTATCGCCCTTTCAGGGCTTGCATTCAATGCCATATCCTACCCGTAGGGCGATGCCCTACGCTATTGCTCGAAGGGCTTCACCCTTAACCTGACGGCTATGCGCAGGGTGAGGTGTCAAATAGATGGATGTTTCGTATAAGGTGCGATTTTTTGTCTTGAACCATGATTTTCATAAGATTTTCAAGATTGCCAAGATACACTTCGCACAATCCTGTTAATCTTGAAAATCTTATGAAAATCATGGTTCAGACAATATCTCCTGCACTTTGTCGCGGTTCACAAGACATTTTGTCGCTAAATTCGCGACATTTTGTGCTGTTATTAGATACAAAATTGGGGTGCCGGATTGGGATTTCTGCCGTATCTTTGTCGCCGAAAATTTTAAATTATTGAGTATGAAAAAGATTTTCTACAAAGTCGCCCCAATGGGCGCATTTAAGCAGGGGCATGAATTTGACTCTGACTTCGGGAAGCAAAGGGAAAGGAGGCGCAACAATGGATAGACCAAGGCGTATTTCGGGGTGGTGCCCCCACTACGATGACCCAAGCGGACGTTGTTATTTATCGGAGTGCAGCCAATCTTCAGGCACTGTGGAGTACAACTGTAAATCCGATTATCACTGCAAAACCTGCGGCAATTATGAAGCGTGGGTGAGTGGTAGGAATTATGCAAATAAATAGTTTGTGGAAAAATTAAAGTGGAAGTTTAATTAAAATTAAGTAAAATGGAAGAAAGAGAGCGTATCAAGGAGATAGATCACGAGATTGCGCAGCTTAATCTAGACTATGATAGGCATAATGCGCGTTTAACGAATGAGCGCCACCGTATTCTGAATTATCTAAGTCAATTCAGTTATAATAGTGTTGATTTTAATAGAAGATTCGAAGATTTAATGGGAAATTCTGCTTATTTAATGAACTTTATTAAGCGGATTGATAGTGAAATTTCTTGTTTAGAAAATGAGAAGAAACGACTTGAAGAACAACTTGATTGGAAAACTCAAAGAGAAGAAAAAGAGAAAAAACAACTTGAAGAACAACTTGAAATAGAAAAAGAGAAGAAACAACTCGCAAAACAAAACGGTGGTTTTGAATTTAGTAATGATGGTACTATCATCAAGTATCACGGATCCGATACTAATGTTGTCATCCCCGATGTGATAATTTGTGGCGAGTATCCAACCTCCGTTACCGCTATCGGTGACGCCGCTTTTGATAGTTGCGAGTGTCTAACGAGCATAACCATTCCAAACTCCGTTACCGCTATCGGTAATGCCGCTTTTCGTAATTGCAGAAGGCTAACGAGCGTAATCATTCCGAACTCCGTTACCGCTATCGGCAACGACGCTTTTAGTCGTTCGGGGCTAACGAGCATAACCATTCCGAACTCCGTTACCGCTATCGGCAACAGCACTTTTGGTGGATGCAAGAGTCTAACAAGCGTAACCATTCCAAACTCCGTTATCGCTATCGGCAACGACGCTTTTAGTCGTTCGGGGCTAACGAGCATAACTATTCCAAACTCCGTTACCGCTATCGGCTACGGCACTTTTGAGGGCTGCAAGAGTCTAACAAGCGTAACCATTCCAAACTCCGTTATCGCTATCGGCTACAGCATTTTTGATGGATGCGAGAATCTAACAAGCGTAACCATTCCAAACTCCGTTACCTCTATCGACTACGGCACTTTTAGGTGCAGCGGGCTAACGAGCGTAACCATTCCGAACTCCGTTACCACTATCGGTAAGCACGCTTTTTATGGTTGTAAGGGTCTAACGAGCATAACCATTCCAAACTCCGTTACCGCTATCGGCGAACTCGCTTTTTGTGGTTGCGTTAGGCTAACGAGCGTAATCATTCCAAACTCCGTTACCACTATCGGCGAACTCGCTTTTAGTCATTCGGGGCTAACGAGCGTAACCATTCCAACCTCCGTTACCGCTATCAGCAACAGTGCTTTTTATAACTGTATGTGGCTAACAAGCATATATGCCAATAGCGAAGTGCCTGCGAACTTAGAAAGCAATGTTTTCCTTGACGTTGATAAAACTGCTTGTACCTTGTATGTGCCTCTGGGTGCGCAGGGTGCGTATCGAGCGGCAAACGGGTGGGAGGAGTTTACAAACATCGTGGAAATGACGAGTGCCGATAATTATGAAAAAAATATTCAAAAAACAATTGTGCGAACGTGGAACTGCGGAGCAGATTCAGATTCAAGCGTTATCGCTACATTAAGCGGCGTTACGTTCACGTTCACCATCAGCGGCAAGGGAGCAATGGAAAATTATTACGATATAAAATTATTTGACCTCGGCTTCTTATCATCAACGAAAAATTATAGTAATAATAAAGATATCCCTTGGGACCGTTGCTGCGGCTTCATTGTCACAGTGATGATAGAGCAAGGAATTACCTCTATCGGCGACTACGCTTTTTGTGGTTGTAAGGAGCTAACGAGCGTAACCATTTCGAACTCCGTTACCTCTATCGGCGACTACGTTTTTTGTGGTTGTAAGGAGCTAACGAGCGTAACCATTGGTAACTCCGTTACCGCTATCGGCGAATTCGCTTTTTGTGGTTGCGAGAGTCTAACGAGCGTAGTCATTCCAAACTCCGTTACCGCTGTCGACAATGCCGCTTTTGGTGGTTGTAAGGGTCTAACGAGCATAACCATTCCAACCTCCGTTACCGCTATCAACAATGCCGCTTTTGGTGGTTGTGAGGGGCTAACGAGCGTAGTCATTCCAAACTCCGTTACCGCTATCGGCAAGCACGCTTTTCGTGGTTGTAAGGGTCTAACGAGCATAACCATTCCGAACTCCGTTACCGCTATCGGCGACTACGCTTTTTTTGGTTGTTCGGGTCTAACGAGCGTAGTCATTCCGAACTCTGTTACCGCTATCGGCAACCGCACTTTTGGTGGTTGTAAGGGTCTAACAAGCATAACCATTCCGAACTCCGTTACCGCTATTGACGAATTCGCTTTTGGTGGTTGTGAGGAGCTAACAAGCATATATACCAATAGCGAGGTGCCTGCGAACTTAGGAAACGACGTTTTCTCTCGCGTTGATAAAACTACTTGTACCGTGTATGTGCCTACGGGTGCGCAGGGTGCGTATCGGGCGGGAAACGGATGGGAGGAGTTTACACACATCGTGGAAATGTAAATTCAAGTGAAAAAGGAGTAATTCCTGCTCGCGCAGATTTGCAATCGGTGCGGCAACAGGGCACACGGGTTGCAAACCCGCGCAGGCAATAACAAAATTTTATCAAAAGGAAACAATTATAAACAATTAAAATGATGCAAGTCAATGAAAAAGATTTTTTACAAAGTCGCCCCAATGGGCGCATTTAAGAAGGGGCATGAATTTGACTCTACCGGAGGGAAGCAAAGGGAAAGGAGGCGCAACAATGGATAGACCAAGGCGTATTTCGGGGTGGTGTCCCCACTATGATGACCCAAGCGGACGTTGTTATTTATCGGAGTGCAGCCAATCTTCAGGCACTGTGGAGTACAACTGCAAATCCGATTATCACTGCAAAACCTGCGGCAATTATGAAGCGTGGGTGAGTGGTAGAAATTATACGAATAAATAGGAGTTAAAAGATATGAGTTGTTATGGTGCGTTCCATGTTAAAGGAAGTCAGTTTTTTGCTGATTCAGATACAAGCAATTGCTGTTATAGCTTAATGTATGGTGCTGGCATTCTTCACGATGAATTTTGTTGTGAAAAATACCAAGAAACCATTGGAGCTGGTAAGGCTGGTGGTGCTTTTGTGACACTGACTTGTATGCGTTTTTATCTTGATTCTCTGTGTGTTATAGAATCCCGTAAAAAAGCCGCTGAAAAAGAAAGAGCCGAGAAAGAAAAGGCTGAAGCCGAGGAAAAAGCCAGAAAAGAAAGGGCTGAAGCCGAGGAAAAAGCCAGATATGACAAGTTGATTGCAGATTTTAACCGGCAGATACAGGTTAATCCCAATGACGCGGAAGCATATCGCCTTCGTGGAGGGATGTATGCACAAATAAAAAAGTTCAGAGAAGCCATAGCCGATTTCAATGAAGCAAAACGGATAGAGCCTACTAATGCCGAGTCTTATGCAATGTGTGGCTATGCGTATAGCGAAAATAAAAAATATAACAAAGCCCTAACTAACTTTAACGAGGCAATCCGGCTTGATTCCAATTGCAAGAATGCCTATTTGTGGAGAGGTGGGATGCATGGTTGTAAAGGAGAATTCGATAAGGCTATCGCGGACTGTGAGGAAGCATTGCAGATAGCACCAAACGATAGTGATGCAAAAAATTTGTTGAAAATTGCCAGAAAGGGGAGAGAAGAACAACATATAGAGGGAGTCAGATGGAACAAACAAGTGCTATTGGCTGTATTAGTGCCTGCAGTCATCTTTGCAGTCATCTTTGCAATCATCATAGGTGGTGTTAGCGAGTCCAGCAAACAACCGGAAGTCCGGCAGAATCCCCCCACTGTGGTTAGCGTAACCACTGCCACAGTTACCGCCAAGTCACTTAACCTCCGCTCCGCCCCTGCTTCTAATGCAAAAGTTGTGAAAAAATTAAAAAAAGGCGATAAGCTCACCGTAATCGGTAGCATTAGCGGGCAGTGGATACAGGTCAAATATGAAAGTAAGCAGGGCTATGTGGATAAAAAATATGTTTCGATTAAACAGAAATAATCATGGTCATCAAAGACAAGTATGGCAATCGCACAGGCACTATCGGAAGCGACGGCACGGCAAAAGATGAATACGGCAATCGCATCGCCCGCATAGAAAGTGACGGCGCAATAAAAGACATATACGGCAATCGTATCGCTCGCATGGAAAGCGATGGCACCATGAAAGACATATACGGCAATCGCATCGGTCGCATTGAAAGTGACGGCACCATGAAAGATATATACGGCAATCGCACCGGGCGCATTGATGGTTACAAGTAGTGCTTAATTTAATGGAGATTGACATATTATGTGACCTCATTTCTACCTAATTTCCCTAACAAAACGACCTCAGTAGCAATCACAGGATACCTCCCACACACCAACCTCATTACCGCATTCAATGTGGTAATGAGGTTGTTTAAAATTATCATATTTTGTTGCTACTGAGGTCGTTTTGTTGGGGAAATTAGGTAAAAATGAGGTTTAAGAGTCATCCTATCGCTAAATCTATCCTGTTAATCTTGAAAATCTTATGAAAATCATGGTTCAGACAAATTTAATGCGTTGCCCTGTAATATCTTGCAATATTGGACGTTTTCTAAAAATAATTCCATACCTTTGCATCAAATAGTAACAATTTTAAAATAGTTTGCAAAAGATTATGACAGCACAAAGTAACGAATTAACATCACTCCCCAACATCGGGAAAGTAATAGCCGCAAGGCTTCGCGAAGTAGGCATCGAAACGCCCGAAGAGTTGAAAGCCATCGGCAGCGAAAACGCTTTCATCCGCCTGAAAACGGTGGACGAGGGTGCGTGCATCAATGAGCTGCTCGGATTGGAAGGCGCAATACAGGGCATTCGCGACCACGATGTGGATGAAAGTCGAAAAGCCGAATTGAAAGCGTTTTATAAGATGACGAAAATATGAGAGGATAGCCGTTTTCTAAAAATATTTTCGTATCTTTGTACCCAATAGTAACAATTTAAAAATATTCAAAAAATGAAAAAAGTGTTTTTTACGGCAATTTTTGCCACAGTATTAGTGGGTTTTGCCGCTTGCAAGCAGCAGAGCAAATCGGAAGCAGCAAGCGAAAGCATGGAGGTAATTGCCATTGATGCGGCTCACAATTCGAGGAACAGTGTCAATTGGCAGGGAATTTACAAAGGGACAACACCTTGCGCCGATTGCGAGGGTATTCAAACGACCCTGACTTTACATGAATCAACCTACGTGTTGGAAACGGTTTATCTCGGCAAGTCGAAACAAGTGTACAAAACCGAAGGCAAATTCGTTTGGAACGCAGAAGGCAGTCGCATTACGCTCGACAACGAGAAAACAAACGGCTTCAACACGCAAATTCGTGTCGGCGAAAATGTGTTGTGGCTACTTGACCGCGAAGGCAAGCAAATCGAAGGAGAACTTGCCGAAAAGTATATGTTGCGCAAGTAAGGGCAAAAAAAATTAAAAATTATGAGTAAAAAACTGTTTTTATCATCGTATTTTGCGGGCGTACAAAACTTGTTGCCCGATTTTACAAACAACGAATGTTCGGGTAAAAAAATCGTTTTCATTCCAACGGCGAGCGTTCACGAAAAGGTAACATTTTTTGTCGGTGCAGATAAAAAAGCATTGGCAAAACTTGGGCTAATCATCAACGAATTAGACGTTTCAACTGCCCCTTACGAGGAAATCGCAAGCAAAATTTCCAATGCCGATTATCTTTTTGTAGAAGGCGGGAACACGTTTTTCCTTTTGCAGGAACTGAAACGCACCGGCGCGGACAAACTCATCGTGGAGCATATCAATAAGGGGAAACTGTATATCGGCGCGTCTGCGGGGTCGATGATTATTTCAAAAGACATTGAATATGTGAAATTTATGGATAATCCGAAAGCCGCGCCCGATTTGAACGGCGACTTTTCTGCACTGTCGGTTCTTGATTTCTACATTGTTCCGCACTGCACGAATTTTCCGTTTAAGAAAGCAGCTGAAAAAATTGTTGCAGCATACTCGGAAACGCTTGATTTGCGCCTGATTAGCAACAATCAGGTAGTCGTTGTCGATGGCGATAAGGTGGAAACGCTAACGGTAGAAAAATAGTAGTAATTTTACCACATTAATTTTAACATTTTCAAAATGAGAAAAATATCAGCATTATCATTATTCATTGTATTTATAAATTTTACAGCAATGGCAAAAGAAATTAAATCGGAAATAGTTATCAATGCACCGCCTGAAAAGGTTTGGGCTGTGTTGACGGATTTTGGAAAATATCCGGAATGGAATCCGTTTATTACTTCTCTGAAAGGCGAAGTGGAAGTCGGAAACAAAATAGAAATTCGGATTGAGCCGCCCGAAGGTACAGGTATGACGTTCAAACCCAAAGTGTTGGAAAAAACAGAAAACAAAAAACTTCGTTGGTTGGGCAGTTTGCTTTTCAAAGGTTTATTCGATGGCGAACACTGTTTTGAACTGATTGACAACGGCAACGGCACAACGACTTTCATTCAAAGCGAAAAATTTCGGGGAATTTTGGTTTGGGCGTTTGGAACGAAAAAAACGAAAAATGGTTTTGAAGCAATGAATTTGAAACTGAAAGAATTAGCAGAATCCGCGCAAATCCCTTAAATCTGCGTCATCTGCGTGCAAAAAAACAACCGCCCAAAAGGGCAAAAAAAGTAAATAATATGGATTTTAAGGAACTGATAAAAGTACGTCAAAGTAACCGTGCCTATCAAGACAGGGCAGTTGAAAAAGAGAAAATCGAACAGTGTCTTGAGGCTGGTAGATTGTCGCCATCGGCAAACAATGCACAAGCTGCCGCACACATTTGCCTGCAAGCCGCCGACCTCGGACTGGGAACGTGCATGCTCGAAAGTTTCGATGAGAAGTCAATAAAAACTTTGCTCAACATTCCGGACAATCGCCGTGTCGCTCTGCTTATCACTCTCGGATACTCCGCAGATATTCAACGTGAAAAGAAACGAAAAAAACTTGACGAAGTAGTACGATGGAATAAATATTGAAAATGAACATAGCAATTATTTACACATCCAAGTATGGAACAACCGCCAAAGTTGCCCAAACGATTACCGGGCAATTAACCGGCAGTCAGGTATCAATCATTGACCTGAAAAAAGTGAAATGTCCCGACCTCAATTCCTTTGATGGAATAATTTTGGGCACATCCGTTTATGCCGGAACATCATCAAAAACGATGCAACGTTTCTGCAAGGACAACATTGCAGTATTGGTGCAAAAGCGATTAGCGTTGTTTGTTTGCGGAATGGAACTTGACACGTCCAAGCGACAACAGGAATTGACAAATGCCTATCCCCAAGCATTACATCAACATGCCGTTTCAATATGCTTTGCAGGAGGTGAATTTCAGTTCGAGAAAATGAATTTCTTTGAACGGGCAATTATCAAGCGCATTGCGAAGACGGATAAGAGTGTTTCTCAAATAGACAAAGAAGCAATCGGAAAATTTATTTTAGAGTTTTCTTTAGACAGATAAAGAGAAATTATAATAACAGTTGAACGAACAAATTCGGTAAAGAAATAAATATGAACATCGAAGAATTAAGAGACAATTGTTTAGCCATCAAGGGCTGTACGGAATCAGCACCTTTTATAGACCGCAATATATTGGTTTTTAAAGTAATGGAAAAGATGTTTGCTTATATTTCCTTAGCGCCTAAGGATGGAAGATTCAGGGTGTATTTGAAATGCAATCCCGACAGGTCCGTCGAATTACGGGAACGATACTGTGGAATTACCGATAGCGAATGGAGTTCCTTGTTGTGGAATAAGGTATATTTGGAAAGCGATGTGCCGGATAAATTGATTGCCGAATTGATAATTCACTCTGCTGATGAGGTACTCAAAAAATTACCGAAAAAGAAACGGGAAGAATATAGTAGTTTATAAAATGGAATAGAAAAATGAATATAAAAAATTGGTGGAAATACAGCGGAATTTTGTTGATTATAACGGCAATTCTGCACACGCTCTTAGCGATAGTTATGATGTTGAAAAGCGGCATTTTTGCGGAAATTGTTCGCAATGGCGTTTTTAATTCTATTGGCACCGACTTCAAACTTGGGATGGCATTTTGGTTTTTTATTTGCGGTATTGCACTTTGGATTCTTGGACAAGTGTTGCATTATTACATCAAACGCGAACAACAGCCTGCACCAAAATTTCTGGGTTGGTTTTTGTTAATATTCAGTATTATCGGGCTGTGTTTTGTCCCACTATCGGGCTTTTGGCTATTCATTCCGCAAGGGCTGATAATTTTAGTCGGACAAAAATCTGCGCAAATCCCTTAAATCTGCGTCATCTGCGTGCAAAAAAAATAATTCCACTTATTATATGTTTGTATATTATTTTTTATTACCTTTGCAGCCTCAAATATTTTAGTAATTTAAAAATTGTATAATTATGTGGACAAAATGTCATTCAATCGTAACCGGAGAGGTTACAAAAGAACAAATGTGGAAACTGTGGTCGGACGTAAATCGTTGGGCCACGTGGGACAAAAGTGTTGAATTTGCACGCTTAGAAGGCAAATTTGAGGCAGGCAATGTGTATGATTTTCAGCCGAAAGGCGGTCCGAAACTGAAAATGAAAATTCATCACACTGTCGAAAATCAAGAATTTACAGATTTAACCACTTTCCCTTTGGCAAAAATGTATGGAAAACATACTTTTGAAGAAACGCCTGAAGGACTAAAAGTTACAACAACGATGACGGTAGTTGGAATTTTAGGCTTCTTGTGGCGCAAACTCGTGGCACAGAAAATCGTTGATGACCTGCCTGTGGATATGA
This sequence comes from Candidatus Symbiothrix dinenymphae, assembly GCA_001417715.1. Lineage (GTDB taxonomy): Bacteria > Bacteroidota > Bacteroidia > Bacteroidales > Azobacteroidaceae > Azobacteroides > Azobacteroides dinenymphae. The sequence continues at coordinate 31,218 of BBRT01000157.1, read as the reverse complement.
TAGAGCAAATAAAGGCGGCTAAAAAAATAATTATTAAAAATGAAATCTATTGACAACACATTCAGCGTAGAACAAGCGGAAGACAGTTCAGGTTTTTTGTTGTGGCAAGTTACCTCTTTGTGGCAACGCAAGATTAGGGATTCATTAAAACAATATGACTTGACCCACTCTCAGTATGTTTTATTGACCTGTCTTCATTGGTTGACATTACATGGGCAGGATGTTACACAAATTGTTTTGTCGTCCTATTCAAAGATTGACCCCATGACAACTTCTACTGTTTTAAGGACATTACAGCAGAAAGGATTACTTCGGCGCACGGAACATTCAACCGATACACGAGCGAAGAAAATTGACATTACGGAAAAAGGAAAAGAAATCATAAAAAAAGCCGTAGTCACAGTAGAAACAGCAGATAAAGAATTTTTTGCATTATTAGGCGACACAACGAATAGGTTTAATGAAACTTTGGTTGCGCTGATAGAGCAATGAAAATGATAGCGCATTTCTGAATCCCAAAAGACACCAAGCAACTACATAATATATTGCAAGTAGTGTCAGACCAAAGGTTTTAGGAGAAGAAAGAATACTCATTTGCGGATGCACCAAAGTAGAGCAAGAAGAATTGTTAAGAAAAATGATTAACTTTGCAAAAAAATAAAAAATATGGAAAATAGTCGCATTGAGTACAAACTAATTCTCACCGAGAATATAGAAAAAGAGGTGGTTGCCTTTGTCAACACCGATGGAGGTGAAATCCACATCGGCGTAGGAGATGATGGTGAAGTGGTAGGAGTTCAAAACCCGGATGAGGTGCAACTCAAAATAAAAGACCGCTTGGTTAGCAACATTCGCCCGAGCATTCTCGGGCTTTTCGACATTGATTTGTCTGAAGAAGACAACAAAACAGTAGTTATTGTCCGTTTATCTGCCGGAGTGGAAACGCCATATTACATCAAACAAAAAGGTCGTTCGGAAGCCGGTTGTTTCATTCGTATAGGTAGTTCTGCACAGCCAATGCCCGAAGAAATGATAAAAAAAATGATGACCAAACAACATCCGTTGGTTTTGGTTAATAATCCGTCAAGACATCAGGATTTAACCTTCAATCAATTGAAAATTTTTTACGAAGGCAGAGGCATTCTTCTTAATTCACAGTTTGCAAAGAACTTGGACTTTCTCACTCCGGATGGAAAATACAATCAACTGGCTTATTTATTTGCTGATGAGAACAATATGTCGGTGCGCGTTGCCAAATGGTGGGGCAACGACAAGATGGAATTGCGTGAAAACGAAGAATATGGCTATTGTTCAATAGTCAAATCCATGCAAAAAGTACTTGACAAATTTGATATTGAAAATGTAACATTAGCAGCGAAAGTAGGTATCGGACAACGGCAAGAAAAAAGATATGTAGATAGTAAAACATTGCGAGAGGTCATTATCAATGCCTTTGCTCACAATGATTATGAGAGTGGCGAAACGCCCATTTTCGAGATTTTTTCCGACCGTTTTGAAATTACTACTTATGGCAGTTTGGTAGAAGGATTGAGTATGGAGGAATTTTTTACCGGCGTTTCTAAACCAAGGAGCCGTGAGATTATGCGAATTTTTAAAGACCTTGAATACGTAGAGCGTTTAGGCTCAGGTATTCCGTATATAGTTAGAAAATATGGGCGAGATGTTGTTCAGTTTATGTCGTCGGTTGTTCGTTTCAGCATTCCATTTTTTGAAAAAAATAGATTAAAAAGTAGGTTAAAAAGTTCGGAAGAAAATGAAAGTTCGGAAGAAAGTAAGGTAAAAAGTTCGGAAGAAAATGAAAGTTCGGAAGAAAGTAAGGTAAAAAGTTCGGAAGAAAGTGAAAGTTCGGAAGAAAGTAAGGTAAAAAGTTCGGAAGAAAATGAAAGTTCGGAAGAAAGTAAGGTAAAAAGTTCGGAAGAAAGCGAAAGTTCGGAAGAAAGTAAGATAAAAGGTTCGGAAGAAAGTGAAAGTTCGGAAGAAAGTAAGGTAAAAAGTTCGGAAGAAAATGAAAGTTCGGAAGAAAGTAAGATAAAAAGTTCGGAAGAAAGTGAAAGTTCGGAAGAAAGTAAGATAAAAGGTTCGGAAGAAAATGAAAGTTCGGAAGAAAGTAGGGTAAAAAGTTCGGAAGAAAGCAGGGTAGAAACTAAGGATAAAATTCTTATATTTATTGCGGAACAGCCTAAAATAACAGCAAAAGAAATTGCTAAAAAATTAAATCTCACGTCAAGAATGGTAGAAAAATATCTCAAAATACTTAAAACAAATAACAAAATTCGCCGAATAGGAGCAAACAAAGGCGGATATTGGGAAATTTAGTAATAAATAAAAACAGATAAATCATGTCATTCAACGAACTCAACAGTGTAGGGCGATGCCCTACGCTGTTGCTCAAAGGCTTTCAGCCTTAACCTGACGACTACCCCGTATGGGATACAATCTCAATAACCCCGTACAAGCAATAGCGCAGTGCGGGGTTGCAAAAAAAACATCAAAAGCATTTTGTCAATTGAAAAAAAACATCTACCTTTGCGCCCGATATTTGCTCGCTGATGAATGAGTGAATACGGACGGATGTTTGCTCGAAGTGAAAGAGCGAATACGAGTGATTAACAGATTAAAAATAAGGAGATTAGATTATGAAAACGTAAATGGTGTGATGCGCACATTTTAAATTAGGGAAAAGCGTTTTAGCTTATGTTCTTGTGTTACGAAGTCTGGAAAATTTCGAAAATTTATCAAGGGTAATAAGTGAGAATGGTCGCGCTACGGCGTGGGTTGACTCAGTTATTTGATAGATAGGAATCCAGACCCTCGTAACACGGATAATTAGAGTTTTTGTCCGCGTTTTTTTTATGTGCGTATGAGGAGGGCAACAGTTGTCCAAACAACTGCTATCAAATTGGGGCAAGCCCTACATTGTCGATTTGAGTAGGGAAGAAGTTAAAGTATTAATGTCAAAAAATTAAAGAAATGACAAAATTTAAAAATGTATTTTTACTGGCAGCAATGGCTGTTTCAGCGGTGTGTGTGAGTTCGTGCAGTGATGACGAGGAAGAGCCAAGTGCTGCCTTTGATGGCAAAATAACGGCAACCGTGAGCACAGATGGAGTAACGTTTGGGAGCCTATATCCCCAAAATGGGCCGGCTTCGAATCTGACGAAGACTGCAAAGTATGAAAACGGTGCGCTTACTATTGAGTTATTAAATCCTCTACCGGACGGACAGCTTTTGAAACTGTCCAATTTAGGAGCTCCCGATGTCGATGGTTTTGTTCTCAGTTACATTTATGCAGTTAACGGTACCCGTCAGGTAGGCTCCTTTCGTCATGAAAATGATGATAAAAGCATTCAAGCATTCTACATTTATGTGGCAGAAGACTGTACAATCAAAGGAATTTCTCTGAAAAAAGGATGGAATCGGGTATTCGTAAATGAAAAAGCAGACACAGCTACTATAGCGGCTCCGAGTGGGGTGAAATGGACTTTCACGAAATATAACTGATAATCTTTTTCACAGTTATTTCGGTAAAACTCCTGATTGCATCGTGTTGGCAATCAGGGGTTTTCTGTTTTCCCCGAACACAACCCCTCACCGCTCTCGAATATCCTTGACAAGCATCTGCAGCGTGGTGGCATTCGCAAATGTATTCTCCTCTACCGTGTAGCACACGTCGAAGGGCTTTCCTGACTTCACGATGTCGAACTTTTTGCCCATCCCGAACGCTATTGCCGGCACCGGAATGGTGGTGGAGTCGTCCAGGAGGTCTAATTTGATGTGTTCCAGCTCTTTGCCTACCAGCTTGCTTGTGCCGGCATCCAGCACGCCGAGCGAACAAAAAACGGGCTTTTGATTTTCCGGTCCGTAGGGTTGCATCGCGTTCAACTCGTTCAACAGCTTGTCGTTGAGTTCGCTCAAATTCAGCACGAGGTCGATGTTCAATGTCTGTGTCATCTGCCCCTGCACCATGTTTGCTTCGGCGTAGGCTTCCAAACTTTTTTTGAACGCTTCGAGGTTTTTCTCCTCAATCGTTATGCCCACCGCGGAGGTGTGTCCGCCGAAATTGACCAGAATATCGGCTGTGGATTCGACTGCCGCATAGAGGTCAAAACCCGTTACGGAGCGTGCAGAGCCACAAATCATCCCGTTAGACTCCGTCAAAATGATGGTGGGTTTATACAGTTTATCTGCCAATCGCGATGCCACAATGCCAATCACGCCCTTGTGCCACGAGGGTTCAAAAATCACGATTATTTTGCCCGTGAAAAGTTCGGGGTGCGTTTCGAGTAGCGCGTATGCGGCTTCGGTGGTTTTTTTGTCCAATTCGCGGCGGTCGTCATTGAATTGGTCGATGTTTCTGCTTTTTTCGCGTGCCGTTCGGGAGTCTTTCGACAGCAGCAGGTCAACGGTCATTTTGCCGTTCAGCATCCGTCCGCAGGCGTTGATGCGGGGACCTATTTTGAAGATGATGTCGCCCATACTCACCGGTTTGCCGGTCAGTCCGCACACCTCAATGATGCCGCGCAGCCCTTTGCCGGGGTTTTGGTTTAGCCGTTTCAAGCCCAGAGCTGCCAGCACGCGGTTTTCGCCCGTCAGCGGGACGATGTCGGAGGCGATGCTCACGGCACACAAATCCAGCAGGTTGTGCAACTTGTCCAACTCGATGCCATTGCTCGTCGCGAAAGCGTGCATCAACTTGAAAGCCACGCCACAGCCCGACAAGTGGGAATAGGGGTAGGTCGAATGCTCCGTTTTGGCGTCCAGGATGGCGAACGCAGGCGGCAAAATCTCACCCGGCGTGTGGTGGTCGCAAATAATCACATCGATGCCCAAATTCTTTGCTTCGGCGATGGTGTCGTTGGCTTTGATGCCGCAATCAACGGCAATAATCAGCGTGGCACCATGCACGCGGGCATATTCGATGCCCTGCTCGGAAATTCCCGGACCCTCGTCGGAGCGGTCGGGGATGTAATAATCCAACCGTGAAGCCAGGCAAAATTGCTCCAAAAACTTGTAAATCAACGCAGTAGCAGTAGTGCCATCCACGTCATAATCCCCATAGATGAGAATTTTCTCCTTATTGCCCAAAGCCGCCTCAAGGCGACTGACCGCCAACTGCATATCCGCGTATTCAAACGGGTCATGCAAATCGTCGAGGCTGGGATGCAAAAACTGCTGCACCTCCGCCGTCGTGCTTAGCCCCCTCTGCACCAGCAAAAGACCGGCGGCAGGACTCAACCCAAATTCGGTGCAAAATTCCTGCTGCATACGTGTCTGCTCGGGTGTAGGAGATTGGTAGTTCCATTCTGCTTTCATTTATATTGTTTTTTGTTTTTTTCGACAAAGGTAACATATTTTTTTGAATTGTCATGAAAAAGTAACAATTTTTTCATTTTTTATACGTTAGTCTTGTATGAAAAAAATAGTTTTTGCTACAAACAATGCGCACAAGCTCGATGAGGTGCGCCAAATTTTGGGAAACAGCATCGAAGTGGTTTCCCTCAGCGACATTCATTGTGAAGAAGACATCCCCGAAACGGCGGATACATTGGAGGGAAATGCCCTGCTGAAAGCCCGATTTGTGAAAGAGCACTACGGCTACGACTGTTTTGCCGACGACACAGGGCTGGAAATCAAGGCGTTAAACAACGAGCCGGGGGTCTATTCCGCGCGCTATGCAGGCGAAGCTAAAAACTCCGCCGCCAATCGCCAAAAGGTGTTGCAAAATTTACACGGTGAAACCGACCGTTCTGCCCGTTTTCGCACCGTTATTGCCCTGATTTTGGACGGTCGCGAGCACCTGTTTGAAGGCACGGTAGAAGGCAAAATCATCACCGAAGAGCGCGGCGACGGCGGCTTCGGCTACGATTGCATTTTTGTGCCGGAAGGTTGCTCGAAAACGTTTGCAGAATTGGGCGCAGAGGCAAAAAACAAAATCAGCCACCGGGCACGGGCGGTGGCGAAATTTGTAGCCGCAAGTTGTCTGCACGATACTTCCTCGCAGCACGAATGACCATTTATTTTGCTGCTTCTATCTTAATCGGATACCACTCCGCAGCCTCAATGATTTTCTGCTCATCCTCCTCTTCCTCCTCCCAGCCCATATTCATATAATCATTGATGAGCACTTCATCTTTGGGAAATAGCACGTAGCAGCTGTGGCCGGGACTAATCTCTTGCGGCACGATGCCGACATAATCCGTGCCCGTCACCATCCAATAGATTTCTTGGGCATTGTATAGTTCGAATGGTATGTTGTTGTTATACAGGGCAATAGCAAATTTTACCGTTTCGTTCACTCGGCTTACACTATCGCCTCCGAGTGCGAGTATCCAGCTGTCGGTTTCCGCCTTGTATCGGACGGCGAGAGAGACGTGGGTGAAAGTTCCGCCGCGGCAAACTTCCCATGGGTGTCCGCCTATGCGCGTCCTGTCGAAGTACCATTTCTTAAATGCTCTTTCAGAATTGGGACTAAGTTCTTTCAATCCCTCATCGCGACCATCAGAAAACGCATTGTAGGCATCTTTGTCCGAAATTTCGGGGGTTCTTTTGAAATACTCGTTGGCATCGTAGCCCAAGCGACAACAGTGGAAATATTTGGCGGCGGTCATTTCCTTCATCACCGGCAGCTGAGAATCGCCCTTGGATTGCTCTACAATTTTCTTGGATTGCTCTACAACTTTCGCCAGCGTTTCAAAGTCGTCCTTGGTCAAGTTTTTGCAGATAAGTTTTTTTTCTCTGGGGTTGATTTCCCAATATGTGCTTCGCAGGATTTTCCCTGTGCGACGGCTATACGAGAGATGCTCGTTTAGAAATTGATGGTAGCCGGCATGGTCGCGCGCAAACCACTCGCAACATTCTGTTACAATGGCTCTTAACAGCAACAGCAGTCCCGTGTTGTCAAGTTCCGTCCTGTCGTCATCGAAAAATGATTTTCTCCGCTTTACCGGCTTTTGCGGCTCGCTGGGGATATGAAAAGCGAGGTCGCCATCCAGATAGAAATAGTAATTGCCCTTGTAGTCATTGATTTCCAAGTGATACCAATGCTTCTCGTCGGGAAACTCGCAGAGCCACAGCTCCTCAAACTGCTCGCGCGTTTCGACTAAGCCGGTTGATTTATACTCCTCGAATGTGCCAAAGTCATCGCGTTTGCCGCGTTCGAGATAAAACCACAAGTGGCGGTAGTTGTCGTGCTCCACATCGGGCGCAACGACTGACATTGTTTGACGAATTTCCATCAAAACTTCTTTGTCGCAATCTTTTTCGACAATAGGTTGCCCTTTTGCATCTGACAAAAGCGCAGTAAACCGGGGTGCAAAAATAATATTTTTCATGGCGCAAAGATACGAAAAAGTTTTGAGTTATGAGTTATGAGTTTTTAGAAATTTTTCGTACCTTTGCCCAAATTATTCACAAATAAAAAAACAATCATGCAAAAGGAATCTCAAAAGTATCCGGACTATGAACCGGAAGTGTCGAAGGTATGCGAACCGCCAGCGGAGTATGGCTATGCCAACCCGCGCCTTTACACCTACGCCGATTATTTGACGTGGGCAGACGACAAACGGCGCGAAATCATCAACGGCGTGGTGTACGATTTGTTTAGCGCACCCAGAAGTTGGCATGCAAGTATTACAATGAGTATTTCTGCTGCTGTACACTGGTTTATCAAGATGCGGAAGGGAAAATGCAAGGTTTTTCATGCGCCGTTTGACGTGCGTTTCCCTAAGCGGGGAGAAACTGCGGACAACAAGATTTACACGGTCGTGCAACCCGATATTTGTGTGGTCTGCGACCCGAAGAAATTAGACGAGGCAGGCTGCATCGGTGCCCCCGACCTGATTGTAGAGGTGCAATCGCCATCAACGGCGAAACGCGATTTGAGGGAAAAATTCAGCCTCTATGAGGAATTCGGTGTGCGCGAATATTGGGTGGTCTACCCCGAAGGGGGGCTTACCGTCTTCCTGTTGCAAAATAACGGTAAGTACGATGACGGTACAACCTACGAATATAAAGGCAAAGTGCCGGTATCTATCTTTGAAGGCCTGGAAATCGACCTTGAGGAACTTTTTGAGGAGTAGCAAGAGGCTCTGTCATTGCGGGCTATGCCCGCCGTTTTGTCATTGCGGGCTGAAAGCCCAACATATCCCAGCCCAACGCATCGCGTTGGGAAAAATGGGTTTTTGTGTGTTTTGCGCCCTGAAAGGGCATTATATCATTATGTTGTCCCATCATTCCCAATTACCCATCATCATCCATCATCCATCATCATCCGTCATCCATCATCATCCGTTATCCATCATCATTCTCCCAACGCGATGCGTTGGGCTGGGATATGCTGGGCTTTCAGCCCGGACAAAAGTGCAATGCCCCGCATTCCATAACTAAACTCTAAACTCTAATAACTAAACTCTAATTCTAAAGCACAGCAAAAAAAAACATTGAAAACATTTTGTCAATTGAAAAATAACATCTACCTTTGCGCCCGATATTCGCTCGCTAATGAATGCGCGAATACGGACGGATGTTTGCTCGAAGTGAAAGAGCGAATACGAGTGATTAACAGATTAAAAATAAGGAGATTAGATTATGAAAACTTAAATGGTGTGATACGCACATTTTAAGAGAAAAAGGCGTTTAGCTTTGTATTCTTGTGTTGTGAAACTTAGACAATTTCAAATAATCAAGAAAAAGGAGTGATGACGTTCGCGTTCCGGCGTGGGCATACTCATTTTTATTTGATTATTTTGGCAGTCTAAGGCCACACAACACGGATAGAAAACTTAAGGGTTTTGTTCGCGTTTTTTTTATGTGCGTATGGAACAATGTTTCCGAAGAGCAAAACAAGATAGGAAATTTTTTTGCGAACCTATCGAAAATAAAAGAGCAGAAAACAATTTATTTTAATTATTTGTCCGTCTAAGGAGCGGACGTTAAGCACATTTCAAAATGAAAAAAATTATGGTATTTATGGCAGTGGCTGTATTGGCTACTGTATCTGCGAGTGCGAAGGGACGTTCTTTTGGTGTTACTGCCGGATTGAATATATCAAGCGTAGATATAAAAGAAGCTGATGGACTAGACTCAAAAATGGGTTTTCTAGTGGGTGGAGTGATTGACCATGACCTTAGCAATGCATTTTCAATTATTTCTGAATTGACGTTTTCTCAAAAGGGCTGGATAGAAGATAGAGGCGAGGAGCATGCTGTAACATTAAACTATTTACAATTATCACCGGCTAATGTAACGTACAAAATTCCACTTCCCGCCAACTCGAAGGTTTTTATTTTTCTTGGTCCTTATTTTAGTTATCTATTTTCTGCTTCTTACAAACAAGGAAGTGATAGCGGAGACATACCAATAGATACTGATGACTATAACAGCCTCGATCCAATTGATTTTGGATTAAACCTTGGTGCCGGTTATCAATTTGGCAAAATATACGGCAAAATTCAATCCAACCTAGGTCTGTTTAATATTGCTTCCGGGGACAGCTACTTTCATCATATAAAAATTTCCAACATTGGAATTTCTGTAGGGTACCTCTTTTAATCCGCAAGTTGTATGGAAAAACAGGCTTAACGGCAAAAAGTTAAGCCTGTTTTTTGTTTTTTCATACTTACAGGGCGATTATGTCTTTCTACCTAAAAATGTCCTCTCTTCTACATTGCTCTGTACCTCAATATTCGACTCTTTTTCAGGGGATTGCGGGTCAAGCCCGCAATGACAGACTTTTGGGACGGGTCGCAATCATAAAAATCAAATAAATCATACTAAAATCACAGTTCAGACAAATTTTTCGTACCTTTGCCCAAATTATTCACAAATAAAAAGCAATCATGCAAAAGGAACCTCAAAAGTATCCGGACTATGAACCGGAAGTGTCAAGGGTGTGCGAACCGCCAACGGAGTATGGCTATGCCAACCCGCGCCTTTACACCTACGCCGATTATTTGACGTGGGCAGACGACAAACGGCGCGAAATCATCAACGGCGTGGTGTACGACTTGTTTAGCGCGCCCACGCGCTGGCATGCACAAATCTCAACGGGTATTGTGCTTGCTGTGGGTTGGTTTATCAAAAAACGGAAAGGGAAGTGCAAGGTCTATCACGCGCCGTTTGATGTGCGTTTCCCTAAGCAGGGAGAAACTGCGAGCCACAAGATTTACACGGTCGTGCAACCAGATATTTGTGTGGTGTGTGACCCCAAAAAGTTAGACAAAGCCGGTTGCATTGGCGCACCCGACTTGATTGTGGAGGTGCAATCGCCATCAACCACTAAACGAGATATGCGCGAAAAATTTGACCTCTATGAGGAATCCGGCGTAAGAGAATATTGGGTGGTGTACCCCAAAGAAAAAGGACTCACTATTTTTCTGCTGCAAGAAAACGGCAAATATGATGACGGCACAACATACGAATACCCGAGCAAAGCACCGGTGTCTATCTTTGAAGGGCTGGAGATCGACCTTGAGGAGCTTTTTGAGGAATAACAAGCGGCTCTGTCATATCCCGCGGTGCGCATTTTATTATTTGCCAAATTTTTTCGTACCTTTGCACCCAAAAAATTTTATATTATGCGATTTGATGAATTGAATTTGCACGAAGACGTGCTTATGGGCGTGAATGCCATGAATTTTAAGGAGACTACCCCCATTCAGGAGCAGACAATTCCTGTTCTTATGGCGGGGAGGGACATGATTGCGTGCGCGCAGACCGGTACCGGTAAGACGGCGGCTTACATTCTGCCGCTGCTGCATAAATTGACGACTGAGCCGCATTCCGAAACCTCGGTCAATGCGATTATTATGGCTCCCACCCGCGAACTTGCCCAGCAGATTGATATGCAGTTTGAGGGGTTTTCTTATTTTGTGCCCGTTTCCACGCTTGCCGTTTATGGCGGGGGCGATGGGGCGACGTGGGATATTCAGAAAAAAGGGCTGCTCACCGGTGCCGACATTATTGTGGCTACGCCCGGACGGTTGATTACGCTGTTGGAGATGCACCCTGCCGACCTTTCCGATGTGCAGTATTTCATTTTGGACGAGGCAGACCGGATGTTGGATATGGGTTTTTTTGACGATATTATGAAGATTGTCAAAAAATTGCCCGAAAAACGGCAGACGATTATGTTTTCTGCTACGATGCCTCCGAAGATTCAGGAGTTGGCGCAAAAGATTTTGAACGATCCGGAGGAAATCAAAATTGCCGTGTCCAAGCCCAATGATGCTATTATGCAGAGCGCGTACATCTGCTACGAAAAGCAAAAAATGATGCTGATTCGCGAACTGTTCGGCACACCGGTGAAATCGAAGAGTATCATCTTTTCATCGTCAAAACTCAAAGTGAAGGAACTGGCGCACACGCTGAAAATGATGAAATTTAGCGTCGCCGCTATGCACTCCGACCTCGAACAATCGGAGCGCGAACAGGTGATGCTGGATTTCAAAAACAACAAAATTTCTATCCTCGTTGCCACCGACATCGTTGCCCGCGGCATCGACATCGACGACATCGGCATGGTGCTCAATTTCGATGTGCCGCACGATGCCGAAGACTATATTCACCGCATTGGTCGCACCGCCCGCGCCGGTGCCGACGGTTTGGCAATCACGTTCGTATCCGAGCGCGAACAGGGCAAATTTCACCGCATCGAGCAATTTCTCGAACGCGAAATCTACAAAATTCCCCTTTCCTCCGCAATGGGTGCTTCCCCAAAATACGACCCCGCAGCAATCGAACGTCAGGATGCCGAAAGAAAAGCAATGTGGCAAAAAAATGGCGGCGGCGACCGCAACCGAAAAGGAGGCGGCAAAAGAGGCGGCGGCAACCGGCGAGGCGGTAATAATCGGCGAGGTGGCGGCAATCGGAAAAATGGCGACGACAGGCAAGGAGGCAACGACAGACAAGGTGGTGGCGACAGGCAAGGTGGTGGCGATAGAAACCGTCGATGAAAGCGCAATGAATTTTCTGCATAAAGCATTATTTCGCTTGCGCCACCGTCAATGGGCACTGTTGGATGTGTTCAACTACTTCTCAAGTGGTACACCCAATTTCTTAGGAATTGTCCGCACGTTTTGGTTTATTTTTCGCACTGTTTTTGACGGCAGGGCTTTCTCGAAAAAATGGTTGAGGCACGATGAAATCGTGCCTTTTTTCGATTTCAATGGCATAAAATTGCCGGATGTTTCGGCAATTCCGGAAAAAATGTATATGCTCTATTCGGTTTTTGAGGATGTCTTGTTGTTTCCCTGTTTTCTGAATGACAATTACGAGCATACGTTGGTTCGCTTTATGGACGTGTTTTTGGGCGAAGGTCCTTATGGTTATGTGGACGGTGCCTTTGATGTGACGGTGAAAGCGGGCGATGTGGTGATTGATGCCGGGGCTTGGATTGGCGATTTCAGTGCGTATGCTGCGAGTAAAGGGGCGATTACTTATGCTTTTGAACCGGTGGAGGAAACGTTTCAATGGCTCTGCAAAACACGCGATTTAAATCAAAAAAGCCCGATTTTTCCGATAAAACTGGGCTTGGGCTGTACTGCCGGTGAAAGCGGTATTTTTATCAACGAATACAATAGCGGCACCAATTCGCTCGTGTTTAAAGGCGATAAAACGGAGCGAATTACTATGACCACTCTCGACCGGTTTGTTGCCGAAAATCAGTTGAAAAAGGTCGATTTCATCAAGGTTGACATCGAAGGGGCGGAACGCGATATGTTGCGCGGTGCATCCGAGGTTTTGAGAACGTTTGCCCCCAAATTGGCAATTTGTACCGAGCATCTTCGGGACGACCCGGAAGTGTTGGAGAAACTGATTTTGGAGGCAAACCCGCATTACAAAATTGTGCATCGGCGGCATAAGCTTATGGCTGCGGTTCCGTCTTTGTGAGTTTGTAATGTGCCACCGTGTGGTTGGCAAACGCGATTTCTGCACCGCACAGGCAAATGACCCACGAGAGTTGCATCCACAGCAGGAGTAGGGGGATGATGGCGAAACTTCCGTAGATGGCGTTGTATTTCGACACCCAGATTTGCCCGCTGATGTACAGAAATTGGAAGCCTTGAAAGCCAATGCCTGCAAAAATTCCGCCCGCGAGCGCGTTCTGAAATTTGACCCGTGTATTGGGCAAAAATTGATATAAAACCGTGAAAAGGATGATGCTGAAAACGAGCGGTCCACCGATAGTCAGCAACATTTCATAAATGGGCGACAAAACAAAATTGTCTTGCATGCCCCCAAACAGCGTTTTGTACAGAATGGAAACACCGGACGAGCACACCAGCAGCACCGGAAAGAGAATGCAAGCCGAAAAATAGCCAATCAATCGCTTCCAAAACGCCCGCCCGCGCTCAACATGCCAAATCCGGTTGAACGCATCTTCAATAGCCGAAAGCAGCCCATATACCGTGTAGAGCAGCATAATCAGCCCCACGCCAAAGAAAACCCCGTTTTTGCTCTGCGCCATGTAAGAATCAACGAAGCCGAAGGCTTCGGCAAAGACCTTTTGCTGTCCGGGGAACTGCTGAAGCAACTGACTTTCAACAATATTCTCGAACCCCAACCACTTAGCCACTGCCAAAAGCACCGCTAAAAGCGGGATAATCGACAAAAAAGTGGAGTAGGTGAGTGCCGAAGCCTGCCGTTGAACATTCCCCGTTTTGTATTGTTTGACAAAGAGAATGACCACTCGCAAAATCGTGTAAATGCGGCGTTTTTGTTTGGTCAGCTCTTGTAACGAGATGCGCCAAATGCCGTCTGTGGCGAAGAGTGTGAGTTTTTTGATTGTCTTCATTTTTATGAGTCATGAGTTATTTGGGGTGGCGTTTTGCTTGGAAGAATTGTTGCATTAGGGTGGCGGCTTCTTCTGCCAAAAGTCCGGATTCTACGGTTGTTTTTGGGTGCAAGACTGCCGGAGCAATTTTGCGAAAACCGCGCTTTTCATCGGAAGCACCGTAAATGATGCGGGATATTTGCGCCCACCCCAGGGCGGCTGCGCACATCGGGCATGGCTCGACAGTGACGTATAAAGTGCAGTCAATCAGGTATTTGCCGCCCAGCGTGGCGGCGGCTGAGGTGATGGCTTGCATCTCGGCGTGAGCGGTTACGTCGTTCAAAGTTTCCGTCAAATTGTGCGCCCGCGCAATGATGCGGTCTTTGCAGACAATTACTGCGCCGATGGGGACTTCCTGCTGCTCGAAGGCGAGTTGCGCTTCAAGGAGGGCTTGGCGCATGTAGTATTCATCTGTTTTTTTGATGTTTATTGTTGTCATAGTTTAATATTGGTGTAAATCAATTTGTTAACTTGTTCTTTCAATTCATTTTGCATTCGTTCTACAAATTGGTATTTTTCTGCAATTTTTTGTTGTGCATTCAAATCAAAGTTACCATTCAAATCGACAGGAATGGGAATTTCTATATTTTTGATAATTTCAGTTGTAACTCTTTTGTTTTGTGTTCCCACTGCAAAATTTCTTAAATTATTTTTTAAATAAAAAAAGATATATTCTAAACATACATTCTCGAATCCCTGTTTTAGAATGAGTGCACCACAATGAGTTGTCATACTAAATTTTCCTTTTCTTAAAAACACTGTACCTGCATAAATTCCATCGGTAGTCCAAGTTATTGCAATACCATCGTAGTCAAAATTGTTAATGTTTCCAATAATTCCATCATTAGTTGTCTGCGATGAGTACAAGGGAAAGTTACCCGGATTGGTTACAATATATTGATTTGTGTATATTGCCTTTCCTTTTTCAAGGTAAAAAAGTTTGGAAATTTTTTCTTTTTTGTATGATAAATTATTTTCAACCAAAGAAGTATCTTGCAATGCAAAATCATTCATTTCGTCTTTTAACAGTAAAATGCTATTTGCAACATTTTCCGTTATCATTGGTAATTCATTGAAACTCACACTATTCTCATTTTCGGCAATTCCTAATTCTATTTTTTCTTCCTCCGTCCACCATTTGTCAAAAAGCCATCGTGTGTTCTTGTAAAACATTTCAGTAGGTTGGATTTTACATCGCTTACTCGTATTGATTGTTTCAAAACCTTTTTTATTCCCCTTAAAAAATGAAAATAAATTTACAGCTTCGTACAAATCATCTTGCTCTGTATCAAAGCGAAAATTATCAAGAGTTTCACCAATCTCGCTAACTAAATATGTAAAAACAGGATCGGTCTGTTTGCCCGATTTATTTATTTTTTTTGTAATACCAATGATATATGTTTTCTGTTGAGTCGTAAAAAAAGTTTTTTCAGGCAAAGAAAACACAGCATCAATGATACATTCTTCAAGCAGATAATCTCGGATGCGTTTATCCGTTTGCCTATCAAATAAACCATTGGGTAACACAACAAATGCCTTTCCTCCGGGTTTCAATGCGCGAATAATCCACTCCATAAATAATCCCTCAACACCCATAGCATTGATTTTGTAATGGCTTTGAAGGTTGCATTTTATTATCTCTTCTTTCAAATTACTACTGCCTGTGGTTACATACGGCGGATTAGTCAGGATTAAATCTATTTTACCCTCGTAAGTTGTGTCGCGAAGTGTGCCGAGAATATTTTTGGTTTTCAGTTCAAACGTATCATTGAAAAGAGTGGAAAATTCAGGGGTCAAGTCGGGATATTTTCGAATCATATCCGACATGTAAATAAGCATATTGGCTTTAGCAAGAATAATTGTTTTTTGTTCTTCCTTGTCAAACCCTTTATCTATACCAACGAGTGTAATTTTATTGATTAGTTTGTTGTTTTTGACTTCGTAAAAATGCTCAACATTATTGTTTATCAAAAGCGGTTCGAGCAAAAATTTACCCACGCCACACGCAGGGTCGCAAATAGTTATACCCTCTTTGATTTCTGATTCCGCCATTTTCACCATTGCCCGTACTACTTTCAACGGCGTGAAATATTGTCCCCAATTTTTCTTGCTGATGCTTTCCTTTAAAAAGGTTTCAAACAACTTGCTTTTGAAATCCTTATCTATATTTCGCAGTTCGCCGCCGCCTTCTTTTTCATCGCCAAATTTTTTCAGGATTTTGTGAAAAACGCTACCGTAACCTTCAACGGCTTTTTCATCTTTGCTCACAAAAATAGTTCCATTGATGATGGTTGTATTATCGGGAGTAGTCACAGGAAACAAATTTTGTTTTATATGTTTGCGTACTTGGTCGGCATAATATTCAAGAACAACTTGCTCTGTTTGCTTTTCAAACATATCCATTATAAAGTCGTAACTTAAATGCCCTTTCAAAATTCCTAAATCGCTCAAATATTTAAAGATAAACAATTCAACAAAACTATACAAGCAATTTTCAGGCGTAGCTCCTGCTGCCATCCATAAATCTTGCCAAACACTTTTGGCAAGTCGTGTGGGGTCTTTTAAGCGCGGCTCTCTTAATTGTGAATTATTTTTGTCGATACTGTCAATAATCTGCTCAATAAGTTTTTCTAAGTCTTGATTTTTGGGATTGAAATTTGTTAATAACGGTCTGCCCTTTTCATCTAAAATTTCTTCTCCATTGAAGGCATTGACCCAAATCGTATCTATCGTATCTGTTACAATCACAATTTTTGCATTGAGAACTTGAGCCACATCCAAACCTTGCTGTAATGCCTCCTCTTTTTGTTTGGCGGTCTTAAATTTTGATATGTCTTTGTTTTCAATAATTGCGATGACTTCCTTTTTGCTCGTAATTATCCCATCCGGCTTTCTCCGCTCAAAATCTTTATAGTCTTTTTTAGGGATGATTCCTGCATTTTTGAGCGCACCAAGTGTGGTACTTCCGATATTACGAAAGTCCCATTTCCCGATTTTCTCGGGATTATTGATTAAATCCCGCTGTAATAATTCTTCGCTCATAGCACCAAAAATATAAATTTCGGCAAAGGTAACAATTTTTTTTCACATTACATACACATAATTTTATTGTTTAATTTGTGAAATCTTCCGGCACGTTAAAAAACTCCAATGTAGCAAGCACATGATGAGGTAGTTCATCCACTTCTTTATCATCAAACTTTCCACTTGATGAGGTTAATACATAATGACTTTCACCCTCAGACTCGAAAGTATCCATCACATACTGCCATTGCTCTGCTGATAGTTTAGCTGAACCAACTAAATCATCGGAACTATCGTGTTCAAAATCGCATACATTTCCTGACTTCGTCATAACATAAATTAACATTTCCATAAAACACTGATAATCAGCTAAAAAGCGATTTTGCGACACCCATTTTGGGTGTCGCGCCCCCAAATTTCATTACCTTTGTTCTGGAAATGTACGTGCGCAGGAAGCCTAACCGGTCGGGCAGCACAAGCGTGGTGGTGGTTGATAAGTCACGCGGGCAGTTGCGTTACCTTACCACCATCGGCACAAGTTCGGATGAGGGCGAGATAGTGAGTTTATGTCACCAAGGCAAGGATTGGATTAAGGGCAGAGAAGGACAAGGTGATTTGTTTGTTGCGCAAAAAAAAGCGGATTCAGAGAAACAACAGATAGAATCTCTATTGTCCAATGTCAAGAATATACTGCCCAACGGCATTCAACTGCTTTTGGAAAAAGTATATCGGTCGGTTGGTTTTGATGCGATAGAAGATACCATACTTCGCCAGTTGGTCATAGCCCGTTTGAGTCAACCCATGAGCAAGTCGGGAACCGTTGAGTATTTGAAGTCACATTTTGATGAAGATATTGATTTGTCTAAAATTTACAGATATTTGGACAAGTTATATAACACACAGCAAAAAAAGATACAGCAAATCAGTGTGGAACATACCCGTCGCATTTTAGGCGGCGTGATAGGCATTGTTTTTTACGATGTTACCACGCTCTATTTTGAGACCGACTATGGGGATGACCTTCGTGCAACGGGCTATTCCAAAGACGGCAAACACAATCAGCCACAAATAGTACTGGGGTTGTTGGTAAGCCGCGATGGTTATCCGTTGAATTATTCCATTTTTAACGGCTCACAGTATGAGGGTCGCACCATGATACCGATAATTGATGATTTTGTTGTCAGGTTCAATTTGAAAGAGTTTGTCGTGGTAGCAGATTCGGGGCTGATGAACGCAAAAAATATCTCCCTGTTGGAATCAGCCGGTTACAAATATATAATAGGAGCAAGGATAAAAAACGAAAGCGAAGAAATCAAGCGATGGATATTATCCCGACAAAAACAGGATGGAGAGTTTCATGAAATGAACAAAACGAAAACATGCCGTCTGATTATTAACTATTCGGATAAACGTGCCAAGAAGGATGCCTACAATAGGGACAAGGGCGTAAAACGCCTGAAACGGGACTATGGTAGCGGGAAAATATCAAAGGAGAACATAAACAAGCGAGGGTACAACAAGTTTCTTGAAATCAAGGACGATGTCAGTGTCAGTATAAACGAAAGCAAAATTACCGATGACGCACAATGGGACGGATTAAAGGGTTACATCACCAACACAGCTTTGGAGGCACAGAATGTTTGCGAGCAATACAAAGGTTTATGGGTGGTGGAAAGGGCTTATTGAGTTACTAAAGGGACGATAGAACTGCGCCCCATGTTTCACTTTACCCCGCGCCGCATAGAGGCACACGTTTGTATCTGCTTCGTTGCGTATAAAATTTATAAAGAACTCGAACGTCTGCTGAAAGCAAATCAAGTGAATATGAGTGTGGACAAGGTGCTCGATGTAGCAAAGACGATAGCAACAATAAGCATACAAGTACCTTTGACCGGAGAAACCATTACGAAAACCATGTTCCTGACTCGCCTACATAAACTCATTGAGCCGCTGTTCAAAGACGACTTCTATGAAAAATGATAGCTTCTGCCGACATTCCATCTCCTCCTCCGGAAAAATATTACCCCCGCGAGAATCGAATGGCTCTGAAAAAAAACTTCGCGCTTCAAATATCCGATTCTCATGGGGTTAAATCAATTTTGGGTGTCGCAATGACGAAGTCAGGACTAAATCATCGGAACTATCGTGTTCAAAATCGCATACATTTGATGCATAGCGTCCAACAATGTTTCCATATTTTCGCTCGAATCTATCAATAGATGCGTTTATACCCTCCCAGAACTCCGGCGAATCAGCATCTATACCATCTTCAATAGCCCTATCTCGAATATAGTCCTCATCGGACGTAATCAATGCCCACCCAATACTTATTTTTTTTGTTTCCATCTTTATTTAAATAATTTCGGCAAAGGTAGCAAATTATTTGTATATTTGCACTTCGTAATTCGTAATTTTTAATTCGTAATTAGAAAGTATGGCAGAGCACAATCAATTAGGCATCGCCGGCGAAAACGCCGCCGTAGCATACCTCAAAGCCAACGGCTACCGTATCCTGCACACCAACTGGCGGTGCGGGCATCTCGAATTGGACATCGTCGCCCAAACGGCAGACGAACTCGTCATCATCGAAGTAAAAACCCGACAAGGAGGCGAATGGGATGCCCCCGAAGATGCTGTGACGCGCACAAAAATCCGAAACATCATCGTCGCAACCGATGCCTACATCAAAATGTTCAACATCGACCTCCCCGCCCGCTTCGACATCATCGCCGTCATCGGCAAAGCCCCCAACTTCGAGATTGACCATATTGAGGATGCGTTTTATCCGCCGGTGATGACGCGGTTCTAATTATTTTCCATCCAAAAACTCCATAAATTCCTCCAGCGACCGTTGTATCACCTCTTTTGGCAGCAATTGTCGCTTGTATTCGGCAATCATCGTGGGGCTGAGGCTGCGGCTCATGGCGTATTCTACTATGCTGCGGTCGGATTCGTGGCAAAGGAGGATGCCGATGCTGGGGTTTTCGTCGCTGCGGCGGACATCGCGGTCGAGGGCTTCGAGGTAAAAGTCGATTTGCCCCATGTATTCCGGCTTGAACTTACCCGTTTTCAGTTCGATGGCTATCAAGCAGCGCAAGCCGCGATGATAAAAGACCAAGTCAATTTTGAATGTGGAACCGCCTATTTGCACCGGATATTCGCTCCCCACAAACAGAAAATCTTTGCCCAATTCGAGTACAAAATCTTTCATGTTTTCCAAAATGCCGCGTTGCAACTTCTTTTCAGAATGTTTTTGCGGCAATCCAAGAAAATCAACATACACCGTGTCTTTCAGCATTGGCAAGGCTTGCGGATAGGTGTTTTTCATTCCTGTGGAAAAGTTGTGCTTGTCGCCGCCCATCAGTGAGGCAAAGGTGTTGTTTTTTAGGCAACGCTGTAGTTCTCTTGCGTTGAGTCTTTCTTTATGCGAATAAAGTATGTAGAAAATGCGTTCCTCTATCGTTCCACAAGCATCAAGAATTTTAAAATGATTGGATAATGTGGTCAAATTCAGAAAGTTTGGAATTTGTGCAAACGCTGTTTGCACAAATTGTCCATCCGATGGCTGGACAATTTCTCCTCCATCTAATTGTGCAGGCAGTGTCTGCACAATTGCCTCTTCTAATTGTGTAGCCGACGCCTGTACAATTTCATTTTCCGGCAATTGTCCAAACGGCGTTTGGACAATTTGATTGAGCTTAAACTTTTCCGCATACTGCAAAAATTCGGGCGCAGAATAGGCATCATAAAGCGCAACCATATTGTAAATCGTGCGCCTACCATACCCACGCAGAGTGGGGTCTTGCGCGCGGAGATACTCCGAAAGCTGCGTGACAGTTTTACTGCCCCATACGGAGCCCTTGAGGCGGGATGACACGAATGCCCCTACCTCCCATGCAGTCATCAGACTTTCATTGTTCACGGCTTGCAACGCCCGCGAACGGTGCAAGGAAATCAATCCGTGCACCTGCTCAAATTCTTGAGCGGCTATTGTGGTTTTATCTTTCATTCACCGGTTGCCGCCGACTCTGAGGCTTTGCTTTCTGCCGCCGTCTCTGAGGCTTCGCCTTTTGCCGCCGTTGCTGAGGCTTCGCCTTTTGCCGCCGTTGCTGAGGCTTCGCCTTCTGCCACCGCCTCTGCCGTCGGCTCTTCCACCGGATCTGGGTGGAAAAAGTCTAAGGCTACTACTTGCTCGTAGGTGTTGCCCGGCATGTAGTAGCGGAGGTCTTTGCCTGCTTTGATGGCTTCGCGGATGTCGGTGGACGAAATGCCGAACTTGGGCGCGTTTTCTGCCAAGCGCACTGTCGGGTATTTCAGATACACCTTGTCGGAGCCACGACGCGGGTAAATCAAAATCTTGAAGTTTTTGATGATTACCTGATAGTCTTTCCAACGGTGGAACATCGCCCAGTTGTCGGTGCCGATTATCAGCTCGATTTGGTCTTTGGGGTGCGCCATACGCAACTTTTGCAGCGTATTCACCGTGTAGCACGGCTGCGGCATCTCCCACTCCATCGTGTTGATTTTGAACTTCGAGTAACCCTTGATGGACTCTTCGAGCAGTTTCAGACGAATGTTTTGATCCAGTAAATCCACCCGCGACTTGGCAGGGTTTTGCGGCGTAATCATAAACCAAATTTCATCATACTCTTCGTACTCGGCAAGGTAATTTGCCATCGCTAAATGACCGTTGTGCACCGGGTTGAATGAACCCGGAAAAATTCCAATTTTCATAATGCTTCTGTTATAAATTTATTTATTATTTTTAATGTTTCTTTTTTCGCTCGCTCCAAATCATCGTTGATGATATTGACATCGTATCGGTCTGCCAAGGCTAATTCCGATGTCGCTTTTGCCACACGGTCGCGGATAACTTCCTCCGAATCAGTGCCGCGCGATACCAAGCGCCGTTCCAATTCTTCCACCGAGGGGGGCTGAATGAAAATCAGCAGAGCTGCCTCGCCATAGCGTTTTTTGATGTTCAAACCGCCTGCCACGTCCACGTCGAGGATGACATTTTTGCCTTCGTCCAACTTTTTTTGAACTTCCGAGTGGAGCGTGCCATAAAAACGGTTGGGATAAACCTCCTCATATTCCAGAAAATCGCCCTGTGCAATGCGTGCCCGAAAAGCATCCGGCGACAAAAAATAGTATTCCACGCCCTCCTGCTCCGTGCCACGCGGCGAACGGCTGGTAGCGGACACGGAGAACTGCAATGGCAACCCCTGCGCCAAAATATGATTAATAATCGTCGTCTTTCCCGACCCCGAAGGAGCGGACAAAATAATTAGCTTCCCTTTCATCTTATGTTAATAATCTATATGTTAATACTCTATAAAACATTCAATATCTGTTCTTTAATCTGTTCCAACTCATCTTTCATCCGCACCACGATTTGCTGCATCTCCGCGTGGTTGGATTTCGACCCCAGCGTGTTGATTTCGCGCCCCATTTCCTGGCTGATGAAGCCTAATTTGCGACCCTGACTGCTCTCGTTGCGCATCGTTTCGAGAAAATAGCGGAGGTGGTTGTTCAGTCGCGACTTTTCTTCGCTCACGTCCAATCGCTCAATGTAAAAAATCATCTCCTGCTCAAACCGGCTTTCATCGTAAGGCGTTTCTAACTGCTTCAAACTGTCTAATATGCGCGCTCTTATCCGCTCGATGCGGTTGGTGTCGTATCTTTCCACCTCCAGCAATAAGGTGTCAATCGCCTTGATTTTCTCTGCAAACACGTTTTCGAGCATCCGCCCTTCCTGTTTGCGAAACTCCTGAAAGGCTTTCAATGCCTCCTCGATGGTTGCTTTGACCGCCTCCCATTCTTTTTCGTCCACTTCGGTGGCTTCCGGTTGGTGTGCTTCCGGCAGTTGAAGCAGCAACGAAAGGATGTCCTTCGGGGGTTCAGCACCTATTTTTTTTGCGATTTGCAAAATTTCTTTGTGATACCGCTCAATGGCTTCCACATTCAGTGTCGAAGAAGTGGTTTCGCTCCCGCGCTCAACCAGCACCGAAGCGTCCACTTTGCCGCGTTCAATCGCTTGTGCCAAAAGCGCGCGAATATCCATCTCCTTTTCTTTGTAAGCAGTTGATATATGCGAACTTATATCCATCTGTTTACTGTTCAGGGACTTGATTTCTACACTTATTTTCTTGCCGGGAAGTTCTTTTACGGCTTTCCCAAAGCCGGTCATTGACAAAATCATCTCCAAATATTTCTGCAAAAGTACGCTTTTTTTCTATATAACCATGCGTTTTATGCAAAAATTATTCTTTTTTATGATTATCGCGCTTAGGCGGTGCCTATCCTTGTATATAATTAAACGAATTGCACCTGACTTAGATTTTGAGCAAAACTATGAATTGATTTGTCTATTTTTTCAATCGTCTGTTTGCTCGGATGCCTTCTACCGGTGACATAGTGGCTTAATTGCCCTTGATGAATACCGGTTAAACGCGAAATACCGGCTAATGAAAAATAGTTGGTGTAAAACTGTAAAAAAGACTCTACATCATACTGAAAAGTAAACTCTACTTCAGTAAATGGCTGATTGTCTTTTCTAAACGATTCTTTCATGTCGTTGTAACAGCCATAAAAGTCTTCAATAGCTTCGCTGATTGTGTTGCCTTCTCCGATAACTCCATAGTTCAGTGTGTCGTTATCCAAATCCACATAAACGCCATACGTTCCATCGTTCCCGCGTTCGATAAATGCTTTTACTTTGTTCATTTTTTCTCCCTTTCATTATTTTAATAGCAGGGTTACAATTTAACCCCCGCAAGTTTAAGAATACTTCTCAATGTCCCCTGTTTCACCTCTTCACTTTTATGGTAGCTCATTGGAAATTTGTTTCCTGTAATTGGGCTAATCCAAAGCGGGTGGTTGCCACCGTTCTCGTACCATCGGCAACCAAACGACTGCAATCTTCTTTCTAATTCCGTATATTTCATTTGTCAATCGTCTAATTATTGCGGCTGCAAAGGTAGCGATATTATTTTTAATATCCAAATAAACAAACCCTGTCATTGCGAAGTCTGAACTGTGATTTTAGTATGATTTATTTGATTTTTATGATTGGGTCAGTCCCCCAGCTATTCACTTTAACAACTTATCAATCATGTCTTCAATGTTGTATGCAACCTTTTTCTTAAAATTAGGTAATCCATTAAAAACTATTTTCCCGTTTTTATCAAGTATCATCAGATGGGGAACTCCCCTAAAGTTGAATTGCTTCTCATAAAAGTATATATCCTCCGAAGCCAAAAGCATTGGGAATGAATAATTTAAACTCTTTATTTTGTCTAATATCTGCTCTTCCGTATCTCGTGGAATTGGCAGATTTACGGAGTAAATAGCAATATCGTCACGGTTTTTATATTTCTGATATATGCTGTCAAATTTTGGAAAATCACGGAAACATACTCCGCACGAAGTACTCCAGAAATCAAAAACAACTATTTTCCCTTTTAGCTCTGATGGCGTAATTATCTCTCCGTCAATAGTATGGAATGTATATTCGGCATAAGTATCTTGCGGCAGTTTATACTTCTGTACAAATGCCCACTGTTGGTAACTCTCAAATCCTGCATACCAACCATATCCCAAAAACAGAACATAAGAACCAAATATCAACATTTTTAAACTACGCATCTTGATTTTTGAAACAATAACATAAATGAGAACACTGCATACAGGAATAATAGCTATCGGATATAATCCGAATGCTCCGTTTATTAATGTAGATGCCGCATACACTAACATAAATGGCAAAATGATAATCCAAGGAACATATTTTTGAGTCGCACCTAACCGAGATGCAATATAAGGAGCGATCAAGTAAATTATCCCAACTGCAAAAAACTGGAATATCTGATTAAAATCACCCGGCATGAGTGCAAGAATAAAAGAAATGACTGTTATTACTGCCACGACAAAGTGTTTTTGTACTAACTTCCATTTTGATAAGAAATAGCCGACCAAAAAACCGGACAATAGCCATACGGCATAGATAGCGAACAAAATCCACATCTGTGGATGGAAAAACGAGAATCCTTGTGTGAAACGAAATGCTATGTACACTATTACAGGCAATGCTGCTGTTATATAAATGATATTCCGCTTCCTTTTGTTAATTATCAAAGAATAGAGCAAAAAAATCAACATAAGGATTAAACCATACGCTTCTTTGTTCCGCATCTCTAATAAGAAACCGGATATTACAATGGCAGATAAAGAGAATAGAAAATTGCTATATTTTTTCATTTGTTATATTTTTTCATTTCACTGTTCAAAATCACGGGCAAAGGTAAGTATTATTTTTTAATACCAAATTTTTTTCAAAATTCCGAGCTGAAATGAAATTTTATTTTTGGGAAATCCTGCTGCGCCATTTGGAGGACGTAGTTGGAATCTGCCAAAAACACGTCGCGACCTTGCTTGTCGGTTGCCATGTATTGGTATTTGCGCTTCTTGAAATCGGCGATGGATTCGGGCGATTCGCTCTCAATCCAGCAGGCTTTGTAGAGGTGAAGAGGCTCCCAGCGGCATTGTGCGCCGTATTCGTGGAGCAGGCGGTATTGGATGACTTCAAACTGCAATTGCCCGACCGTGCCGATGATTTTTCGACCGTTGAATTGGTTGGTAAACAGCTGTGCCACACCCTCGTCCATCAGTTGGTCGATGCCTTTGGTGAGTTGCTTGGTCTTCATCGGGTCGGCGTTTTCGATGTATTTAAACATCTCCGGCGAGAAACTCGGCAAGCCCTTGAAATGCAGCACTTCGCCCGCCGTGAGTGTGTCGCCAATCTTGAAATTGCCCGTGTCGGGCAGCCCGATGATGTCGCCGGCATACGCCTCATCCACGGTTTCTTTCTTTTGCGCCATAAACGCGGTGGCTTGCGAAAATTTCATCAGTTTGTCGAAACGCACGTGCCTGTAATTGGTGTTGCGCTCAAATTTGCCCGAACATATCTTCAAAAAGGCAATGCAACTGCGATGATTGGGGTCCATATTGGCGTGAATTTTGAAAATAAAGCCGGAAAATGGGTCATTTTCGGGGTCAATCGTCCGCTCCTCAGTCGCAACCGGACGGGGCGACGGCGCAATGCGCACAAAGCAATCCAGCAGTTCCTTCACCCCAAAATTGTTCAGTGCCGAGCCGAAAAACACGGGTGCCAAGTCACCTGCCAGATATTGTTGCATAAAGGTTCTGTCATTGCGGGCTAAGGTTTTGTCATTGCGGGCTTGACCCGCAATCCCCTGTTCAACATTGCCCTGTTGCCCAACATTAGGCTCCTTGTCAGGGGATTGCGGGTCAAGCCCGCAATGACAAATCGGAAGGTCGGAATAAACGCCGTTGATAAGTTCAATGTCTTCGCGCAGTTTGGCAGCTAACGCCGCCCCGATTTGCGCATCCAGTTCGGGACTGCTGAGGTTTAGTTGTACTGATTCGGTGATTTTCTGCTTGCTTGGCGTGTAGAGGTCGAATTTTTCTTCGTAGAGGTTGTACACTCCCTTGAATTTCGCGCCCATTTCGATGGGCCAACTCAGCGGGCGGACGTGAATTTGCAGTTCCTCCTCCAACTCATCCAGCAGGTCGAACGGCTCTTTCCCGTCGCGGTCCATCTTGTTCACAAAAATCATGACCGGCGTTTTGCGCATCCGGCACACCTCCATCAGTTTGCGCGTCTGCGCTTCCACCCCCTTGGCAATGTCCACCACGATAATCACGCTATCCACAGCCGTCAGAGTGCGGTAGGTGTCCTCCGCAAAATCCTGATGCCCGGGCGTGTCCAAGATATTGATTTTGTAACCCTCGTAGTCGAATCCCATGACGGAAGTTGCGACGGAAATGCCGCGCTGCTTCTCAATCTCCATCCAGTCGGAAGTGGCGGTCTTCTTAATTTTGTTCGATTTCACCGCACCGGCCACATGAATGGCACCGCCGAAGAGCAGCAACTTCTCGGTGAGTGTAGTCTTCCCCGCATCGGGATGCGAGATGATGGCGAATGTTCGCCGCTTTTGTATTTCTGTTTTCATCTATCCAAAATATTGACTTAATTTTTTCTCAATTTCCTCTGTGGTTGGTAATAAACTTTCATAGTCTTTCGGCAAATTAGTACTCGTGGAATAGGTTGCCACACCGATAGGGTGGGTGCTGCTTTTTAAAGAATACTCTACAACGGTACGATTTTTCTCCTTGCAAATAATAATGCCGATTGCATCGTTTTCGTTGGGCAACTTGACTTTATCGTTTAAAACAGCCAAATAAAATTCCATTTTGCCTTTGTATTCGGGGATGAATTTCCCTATTTTGAGTTCAATCGCCACAAGGCATTGCAATTGTCTGTGGTACAGCAAGAGATCGATGAAATATTCATTGTCATCTACTTCTATGCGAAATTGATTGCCGACAAACGCAAATTGATAGTTCATTTCTAACAAAAATCGGCGAATATTATTTACCAAAGCCGTTTCGAGTTCGTTTTCAGAATGCTGTTCTGCAAGGTCAAGAAAAGTCCAACTATATTCATCCTTAACGGCTAACACAGCCTGATTTTGTAGATTTTCAGGGAGATTTGTGTCAAAATTAGTTTGATTGAGTAGATATTTTTCGTATGTTTTGACCTCAATATTGTGTATCAACACATTTTTTGTCCATCCAAATTTCTTCGTAGCCAAAATGTAAAATTGCCTTTCGAGATTATCTTTGCATTGTTTCATTATGGAGATATGTTTACTCCAACTAATTTCTCGTACCAATGGTACGAGATTTGCAACTATGTGATATTCAGAGTAAAACTGTGCCATTAGCCATAAGTTTCCAACGGAATATCCACCGACTCCCGGAAACTCTTTTTGCAATTCGGCGGAGAGGTTTTCTACAACCGACTTACCCCAGCCTTCCTGCTGTTTTTCGGAAATGGACTTGCCAATTTCCCAATAGAGCGTTATCAGTTGCACATTCACGGCTCGCATCGCCTCATATTGTGCCTGACGAATTTTCTGTTTTATCTCATTGATAAAAGACAGTTCTTGTTTTGCTAATTTATTCATTTATTTTTTTCATGCTTCAAACTAAAATTGCTCCAACACCTTAATCCGCTCCTCAATTGGCGGATGTGTGGCGAACAGCCCGCTTATGCCGGCGGCGAGGCTTTTTTTCGGGCGGGGGTGTTCGATGAATAGTTGCGCTACATCGTCGCGGGTGACGGCTTCTATGGCGGGGTCGTGCGCGATTTTGCGGAGGGCACTTGCCAGGGCTTGCGGCTTGCGGGTCATTTCGGCGGAACCGGCGTCGGCGAGGTATTCGCGTTTGCGGGAGATGGCGAAGCGCATCAAGGTG
Source organism: Candidatus Symbiothrix dinenymphae (assembly GCA_001417715.1). Taxonomy (GTDB): domain Bacteria; phylum Bacteroidota; class Bacteroidia; order Bacteroidales; family Azobacteroidaceae; genus Azobacteroides; species Azobacteroides dinenymphae. The sequence continues at coordinate 3,002 of BBRT01000157.1, read as the reverse complement.
GCGAAGAAAAAGCCTACTGCCGCTACGACTAATGCAATCAAGACGATTACGATGGTGCCGTTGCCGTTTTTGCTGTTGCTACTGCTTCGGCTTCGGGGCGAGTGGAGGAGCATGCGGAACGCAATTTCCGTCAGCATGGCAAAAATGCCTACGAAGACGATGCTCACTATCAGCAGGCGCACGTCTCGGTTGCGGATGTGCGAGAGTTCGTGCGCGATAACGCCTTCCAACTCATCGTCGTCTAATTTGTTGATAATCCCGCGCGAAAGGCTGACGGTGAATGTGCGGTTGTTGATGCCGCTGGCAAAGGCATTCAGCGAGTCGTCTTCTATGACGTTCACTTTTGGCATCGGCATCCCTTGCGACATGCACAGGTTTTCTACCAAGTTGTAAACGCGCTTGTTTTCTTTGCGCTCCAGCGAATGCGCGCCGGTTGCACGTTGAATGATGGCGGTGTTTGCAAAATAGGCTATCAAAAACCATATCAACACGCCGCCCAAGATGTAGGGAGCCGATTGTTGGACGAAAAACAGGGATTGCGCCCAAATATCCGCACCGCTCGCCCCCTTATCATCTGTTGCGAAAGCCAGAAGGACAGCGAACAGCAACGTGAGCAAAACCACCAGACAAGGGAAAAGGCAAAGCAGCAAAACCGACCTGAAATTGTTTCTGACCTGTTGTGTATGTATCCCAACGTATTGCATAGCTTAAAATTTTATTTCCGGTGCCTGTTCCAGTGTTTGGCGCTCCGTGCCCAAGTCGAACATCATTTCTTTGTGGAAGCCAAACATTCCTGCGATGATGTTGCTTGGGAAGACCTCTACGGCGGTGTTCAGTTCCTTGGTGGCGGAATTGAAATAGCGACGCACGGCTGCCAATTTGTTTTCGATGTCCGAAATCTCTTCCTGCAAGTGCATGAAATTGGTGTTGGCTTTCAAGTCGGGATAAGCCTCTACCGTCACTTTTAACCCCGCAAGGGCAGACGACAACACATTTTCGGCAACAATTTTCTCATCAATGCTGTGGGCACCGACGGCACCGTTGCGCGCAGCAATCACCCTGTTGAGGGTCTCCTGCTCGTGCGCGGCATAGCCTTTGACGGTAGCTACCAACTGTGGCACCAAATCGTGCCGCTGCCTCAACTGCACATCAATGTCCGCAAAAGCATTCTCGCGATTGTTACGCAACCGCACCAATAAGTTGTACATGGAAATAGTCCAAATGACCAAAAGCACAACAATTCCTAATAAAATGTAGAACGTAATCATAATACTGTGTATTTAAAAATTTCGGCGCAAAGGTACGAAATAGTTATGAGTTATGAGTTATCGGGGCAACCGCATCAAATTTATGATGATAAGGAAGACAGTAAGGTCTTCAATCTACCCCGTATGGGGTAGTTGGTCTCCGTAATTTAATGCGAATTGACCCTGAGTAAAAAAGGGAAATTTGTCGTGCACCCTACATAATCACATTTTTCTAATCAATAATGCTGCAAAGTTACACATTTTTCCAATCAAAAACAAATGTTTTTTACACATTTTTCAAAGCAATGCTGACATGAGGGGCAGGCAAGGGGGGGCGTTTTTTTGCAGATGTAAAATAAAAAAACTACGTTTATGAACAGGAAGCAGGGTTAATCAGTATTTAAGTGATGGTAGCCATTACAAAGGGGCGCAATACAATAACAAGAGGCACGGCTATGGCATATATCGTTGGAGCAGTGGCAATTATTATGTTGGTTCGTGGAAAGATGGGAATATGCTCAGCGGCATACGCAATGGCAACGGCGCACTCATCACCTACGAAGGAAGTATCAAGACAGGTCGCTGGGTGGGAGAAACTTACTATCCGCCGGCAAGTCATTGAGATTGTTTTGCTCGGAAACTTCGATTTTAAACCTCCCGAAATTGCAATCTTTCCGACGGTTTTTGTTGTTTTTCAAAAATATTTTCAAAAATGTTTGGTAGATTAAAAAAAATGTCGTACCTTTGCATCGTGTTAGAAATGATACAAGCCCCTCTCGAATGAGAAATGTCGAGATCCTAACCACCGAAAGGTGGTTTTTTAATATGATAACTCGTTTTTTATGGAAAAGCAGAAAGTAATTGTTTATGTGGATGGTTTCAATTTTTATTATGGATTAAAATCGATTTCAAAAAAAGACACTCGATGGAAGAAATTTTATTGGTTGGATATGGTGTTGTTTGTTGAAAAAATGTTGACCGACAAACAAGAATTGGTTGAAGTCAATTATTTTTCCGCACGTCCTCACGATGCAGTTGCATCTAAAAAGCAGGATATGTTGTTTTGTGCCAACAAGTTAAACTCTAAGTTTCGTTTGACGTTGGGAAAGTATCTGAAAAAAGACATCATTTGCAATAAATGTGGCAACATTACCCACTCTTATGAGGAAAAAGAAACAGATGTTCGCATTGCGACACAGATGATTAATGATGTTTACAAAAAGCGATGCGATATTACAATCATTATTTCCGCAGATAGCGATATGATTCCGTCCGTTGAATTAATCCGTGAAATTGCCCCCAATCATAAAATATATGTGTATTTTCCGCCATTACGCCATTCGGTTAGTTTGTCCAATCTTTGTGATGGAGAGAGAAAGCTTTCCGACTTCAAAGCACGATTCAATCAATCCATGCTACCCGAAAACGTGACTTTGCCCAATGGTACTGTAATTTCCAGACCGGCGAATTGGTGCTAATAAATGCTGAGACAGAAAATCATCACCCCTACATCACACAATATTTTCACTTTTTCCAAAAATAAATGCAAAAAAACTTGTGTATGTCAAATTTTTTACAGACCTTTGCACCCGAATTTGTAATGAAAAAAAAACAGATGATGGTAAAAATGGCATATATCAATGATTTTGCTCCGTCAGCTAAAGCAGACGGCAATGGATGGCTAAGCTTCTTTGGGGCTTGTCCTTGTTGCATTGCCGCCGGTTTCGCCCAACGGGCTATATATAGAATGAGAGC
>BBRT01000156.1 GCA_001417715.1 Candidatus Symbiothrix dinenymphae | reverse complement strand
GCATGGCGGGGCATCTGGGGCTGAACAACCTCATCATGTTTTACGATGCCAACGACATCCAACTCTCCACCTCCGTGGCAGACGTGACGAGCGAAAACACCGCACAGAAATACGAGGCGTGGGGCTGGAAAGTGGTTACCATCAACGGCAACGATGCCGCGCAAATCCGTCAAGCCTTGTCGGATGCTCAAAAAGAAACGCAACGCCCGACACTCATCATCGGCAAAACCTTGATGGGCAAGGGTGCTGTAACCACTGATGGCAGTTCGTTTGAAGGCAAATGCTCCACTCACGGACAGCCGTTGGGAGACAGTGGAGCCNATTTTGCGCAGACGGTCAAAGGTTTGGGGGGCAATCCCGACGACCCGTTCCAAATTTTCCCCGATGTAGCCGAATTATATGCCAAGCGGAAAGCCGAATTGCAGCTCATCGTAGCCGCCAAGCGTCAGGCAGAAAAAAATTGGGCGGAAGCCAACCCCGAATTGGCAACGAAAATAAACGGTTGGTTCACCGAAAAATCGCCGAAAATCAATTGGGCGGCTATCGAACAGAAGCCCAATCAGTCCACCCGCACCGCTTCGGCTACAGTGCTCGCCTATTTGAGCCAACACGTTGAGAACATGATTGTTACGTCCGCCGATTTGTCCAATTCCGACAAGACGGACGGCTTTCTTAAGCATACAAAGGCGATTACGAAAGATGATTTTTCCGGCAACTTTCTCCAATCGGGTGTTTCGGAACTGACGATGGCGTGCTTGTGCATCGGGATGTCGCTCTACGGCGGCGTAATTCCGGCATGTGGCACCTTCTTCGTGTTTTCCGACTACATGAAACCCGCGATTCGTATGGCGGCATTGATGGAATTGCCCGTGAAATTTATCTGGACGCACGATGCCTTCCGCGTAGGCGAGGACGGTCCCACGCACGAACCGGTAGAGCAGGAAGCGCAAATTCGCCTGATGGAAAAGTTGAAAAACCACAAAGGCCAAAACTCGCTGCTCGTGTTGCGCCCTGCAGACGTGTATGAAGCCACAGCAGCATGGAAGTT
>BBRT01000155.1 GCA_001417715.1 Candidatus Symbiothrix dinenymphae | reverse complement strand
GGTTGGCGCGTTGGTTGCTGATAACGTCTTTGAACATGGAGTCATACCAGTCTGTGGCCGGAAAAATATCCGGATAGCGCCCTTCTTCCGTCATACGGATTTTTTCGGGCGTGTAGATGGCTGCTGCCGTAGGGTTGCGTGTCAGCACCGATTCGTTTTGCATCCGCATATACGTTACCGGGTCAGCCGTCGCAATTCTGGATGTCGGACTTGAAAAGGAATTTTCAATGCGCACATTGATACGTGTCGAGCCTTCGGTTCCCTCCTTGGTGGTGACCATAATCACGCCGTTGGCACCGCGTGCACCGTAAAGCGCGGTGGCGGTGGCATCTTTCATGATGGAGAAACTGGCGATGTCGTCGGTATTCAATCGCGCCAAATCGTCGGTGGTCAGTTCCATCCCGTCAATCAGGATGAGCGGGTCTTTCTTGGCGTCAGCGCCGAAAGTGGTAATGCCGCGAATAAAGAAGCTCGCGTTGTCCTGCCCGGGTTCGCCGCTGGTCTGATAGGAAATCAAACCTGCCACACGTCCTGCAAAAGCAGTGGTGAGGTTGCTGCTCGGCACCTTCAAATCCTTGGCGTTGATGGTGGTAATGGACGAAATCACGCTTTCCTTCTTCTGCTTGCCGAAAGCCACCACCGTTACTTCATCCAACTCATTCGCTTTGGGCTTGAGCGGAATCACAAAATTCGCCTTGTCGCCCACCGTCACAGTGTAGGTGTCATAGCCCAAAAACGAAACTTCCAAAACATCCGTCGGCGAAACGTCTATTTTGAATGACCCATCCAAGTCGGTAGCCACTCCACGAGTGCTCCCTTTGATGGTGATGGTGGAACCGGGGATTGCATCTCCGGCTTCGTCGTACACGAAGCCGGTAACGGTCTTCGTCCGCGCCGAGGGAATAGCCACCTCAATAATCTGCGCCGCCTCTTGCGGCGCTTCAGCACGAATGCTTTGCACCCCCCCCCCCCCAAGAGGACGCTAATCAATAGCGATGTTTTTGCAAACTTTGCAAAGTTTTTACACTTGAACTTTTCTTTCATATTTCAAAATTTTAA
>BBRT01000154.1 GCA_001417715.1 Candidatus Symbiothrix dinenymphae | reverse complement strand
TTCGTCCCATAGTGAAAGAATATCACAAAATGCGTAAGGTTTGCCAATGTGGTTGGGTTAATGATGGTGAATTTCCGGTAGGGGTTAATTCCAGGATTAGCTATGGTTCCGGCGTTGAAGCTGCCGTCACCTATTTCAATATCCGTCAGCGGCTTCCTTACCAAAGGCTGACCGATACGATGAACGAGTTTTGTGGACTATCTATCTCCCCTGGCACCATCGGTAACATTTTAGACCGCATGGTATACCGCACATCTCCGGCTTTCGAAACCATCAGACTTGGTCTTACCACAAGTCCTGTTATTGGGGCAGATGAAACAACGTGTTCTGTCAATGGAAAAACAATGTGGGCGTGGGTGATTCAAGACAAGCAGCTCACATACATCAAAGCGGGACTTACGCGCAAAAAAGAAGAGTTTGAGAAAATGATGCCGGAGGGACTTCCGATGTCAGTGCTTGTAACAGATTGTCTAGCCGGCTATTTTAGTGCCAATGTCAAAACGCATCAAATATGCACTTCTCATATTCTACGCGACCTGATTTATGCTTCCCAGTTGTACGAAAACCAGACTTGGAGCAAACGAATGAAAAAACTGATTTTGGATGCCCTACAACTGAGAAAAGATGCAGTCGGAAAAATAGATACAACCCACATCCAAAAACGACTGCAAGTCTTAATTGATGAACCAATTGACACGGCACACGAAAAAATCAAAGCCTTGCAAAAGCGACTAATAAAGTATCGGGATTACCTCTTTTACTTTCTTGAAGATGAGAATGTGCCTCCGGATAACAATGCTTCGGAGCGAGCAATACGGGCATTTAAAATCAAACTCAAGAACTCCGGTTGTTTCAGGTCTCTGACCGGTGCTCAAGGCTTTGCCCAACTACACTCCATTGCTGATACTGCATGCAAGAACGGTCAGTCGCCATTACTTGCCTTTCAAATAGCCGCAACCATCAGGTAGCGGGACAACTGTCTTCTCTAACATCGCAGGTAAAAACAGACAATCGGCATCACCTGCTTTCCTGTTGACTTAAGCCCGGTGCTGTATAGTAAC
>BBRT01000153.1 GCA_001417715.1 Candidatus Symbiothrix dinenymphae | reverse complement strand
AGAATACGCAGCAAAAGAGCGTTGAACTTGCCAATCAGAATTATGCAGTGGTCAGCAATCGCTACAAAAACGATATGGCACTGCTCACCGATATGTTGGATGCGAGCAATGCCAAGTTGTCGGCGGAGGTGCAGCTTTCTAATGCGCAAATCAATATTATTTTTAATTATTATAGATTACTTTATATTTCAGGAACACTGTCTGAACTGTGATTTTAATATGATTTTTATGATTGATATGATTAAGAAAAATCATACTAATCAAAAAAATCACATTAAAATCACAGTTCAGACGAAAAATTAAACATTATGAACAAGAAAAATAAAAAACTTATCATCAACATTTTTGTTATCGCACTTATTTTGTGCGGGCTTGCGTGGATTGCCTCACTGTTTATTCACGTGGGCGGCGAATACACCAACAATGCTTACGTCAACCGCGATATGGTGGTGATGTCGAGCCGTGTGCAGGGGTTTATCAAAAAGATTTACTTCGACGAATTTCAGCCGGTGCGCAAGGGCGACACGCTACTCGTGATTGAAGATGCCGAATTTCGTCTGCGAGTGGCGCAGGCAGAAGCCGATTATCAGAGGGCTTTGTCGGGAAAATCGGCGATGGCAAGCACCATCAACACCACGCAAAACAATCTTTCCGTGTCGGATGCAGGGATTGAAGAAATGCGGATTTTGCTGCAAAATGCGGAAAAAGATTATCTGCGCTATCAAAAACTGTTGGCGGAATCGGCTGTTACGCAGCAACAATACGATGGCGTGAAAACGAATTATGAGGCGATGCGAGCCAAATACGAAATGCTGGTGCGCCAAAAACAATCCACCACGCTCGTAAAAGCCGAGCAGACACAGCGTTTAGGACAAACCGTTTCCGGCATACAAATAGCGGAGGCGGCTTTGGAAATCGCCAAACTGAATTTGTCATACACGGTTATTCTTGCGCCTTGCGATGGGAAAACCGGTCGCAAAACCATTCAGGAGGGCGAATTGGTGATGCCGGGTAAGCATCTGCTTGCAGTGGTTAGCGATGAGGACAAATGGGTGGTGGCTAATTTCC
>BBRT01000152.1 GCA_001417715.1 Candidatus Symbiothrix dinenymphae | reverse complement strand
CATCATCGAAGGTCATACCTGCGACTTCGGCACCCACCTCGTCAATATGTCAATAGCCCAAAAGCGTGCCGAAATCGCCAAAAACTACCTCGTCCAAAAAGGCATCGCCGCCAACCGCATCACCACCATAGCAAAAGCAGCAACAAAGCCGGTCGCACCAAATGCCGGTGAAGCAAACAGGAAGAGAAACAGGCGGGTGGTGATAGTGATTGATTAAAACGACCCCGCCCTGCGCTATTTCGATTGCTTATTAAATGACTTCTCCAACTTCACAGCAGGTGCCTCGCCATTCAAATTCAGCTTGACCGCCCCTATTCGCTCAGCGCCGCCGCGCCAGCCTTCGCGAGCGTTGAAATACATCAGCAGCGAATTTTCCCAATGCACGACGTCCAACTGATAAATAATCGCCGAACGCCAAGGGATATTCGCGTCGGGTTTGACAATCGGATTACAATCGGCTTCTTTCCATTGCAGACCGTCGTCACTCGACAACAGACGGATTTCCGAGCGTGATTTGCCTTCCGCATCAATATAAATAGGATTATAAAAAGCTACGTACCCCTTTTTATAGCCAAATACCTTAAAACCGCCGCATCCAAAGTTTCGGAACGGCAAATTTACGTCCGGCTCCAGAATAGGCTCTTCTCTTTTTATGAACGGACCCAGCGGATTATCGGCCTCGGCACAAAAAATATTTTTTGGTTCCTCATAACCGGCATCGTTCAAGAAAACCGTGCCGCCACTGTAATACATCCTGTAGCGACCATCCGGTAATAGGATGACACATGGATTGCGCGCTTCTATTCGTGGTCCCTCACGTTCTTTTGGCAAATCCGGCACTACAAGCGTAACAGGTTCCGACCATGTTTTAAAATCGGTCGTTGTCCTGGCACGTATCACAACGTGATATTGTTTTCCCGTTTTCGGGTCTTTATATTCGGTGGTAGCCGAATAATACTGTATCCAGCGGTCGCCATCGCAGAAAATGTATTGTACGCCAATTTCCCCTTCTGCATGGGAAGCATCTGCCCAGTGAAGTCCGTCTTTTGAAACGGAGTGAAAAAACCAGCTGTGCCATTTTGTATCATGCGAAAAACCATGAAAAAAGGCATGCCATTTGTCGTCAAACTTACCGGGTAGCAAAATTTGCGGGTCGCCGATAACCAATTCCTGCAGCCCATAAACTTCGGGGTCTATCAATGGGTTTTCAGGCAGGTCTTTCCATCGTTTCTCTCCCCAATCCAGGGCGGCAGTTTGAATTTGACCATACTCAATACCCTGTTTCTTCCATTCTGCCAGAAAATAATCCAGGGATTTCAGGAAACGCTTGTAATCTTTTTTGTCCGGCGCCGTCCACCCCACTTCGGCATAAGCAGCTATGCGGGGATAGACCCTGTAATTCAAGGCATTTTCGTCGGGCACAAACTCTGTCCACAGCTGACAACCCAAGCCCAGCACGCTTTTTTTCTGTTCATCCGTCAGACTTTTGGGCACAGGGTTGAATGAATAAGCTTTTTCTAACGAGAGGCTTTTATAGGTGTAATCTAAATACGTAAATTGATGTTGCGAATTAACCACATTATAGCCATCATCTATTGCTTTTTTGATGAGGGACAGGTCGCCCTTCCAAAATTGAACAACAGTACCGGGGGCAAGACGCTGTCCGGTAGTGTGGTCATTATTTCCCCCCTGAACATCTGCACCGGTTATTTCGTTCCATCCCATCATATTTCGTTTTTTGGAAGTAAGCCATTGCGACATTTTGTTGGTAAAGTCAACTTGCAGGTCGGCAGGTGTTTTGAAGCCCTTCTCCTTCATATATTGGCTGACAGCAGGCGAATTTTTCCAATAATCAAAATGCACCTCATCCCCACCGATATGAATCACCTTGCTCGGAAATAAAGCCATCACCTCTGTGAGTACATTGTGAAAAAACTCAATGACTTTGGGGTCGGTTACATCAAATACATACGTTCCCATGAGATTGTCGCGTGTCTTTTGGGTACCTACTTTGGGTACTCCCAACCACGGATAGGAGTTAATGGCTGCATCGCCATGCCCCGGCATTTCTATTTCAGGCACAATGGTAATGTGGCGGGCAGCGGCATAAGCCACCACTTCCCTGATTTCGTCCTGCGTATAAAAACCGCCGTGGGGTTTGCGTTCCAAATAACCGTGTTCGTAACCAACATCCCACCATCCTTTTTTTATTGTTGAATCGCGGTGAGCGCCTGTTTTTGTCAGTTCGGGATATTTTTTGATTTCGATGCGCCAACCGTCAGAATCCACAATATGCCATTGAAAAACATTCAACTTTAACCGAGCCATATTATCCAACAATCTGAACACAGCCTCCTTCCCATGAAAATAGCGAGACTCGTCCAACATCAAGGCACGCCACCCCAAAGTAGGATAATCCGTAATCGTACCGCATTGTAGAGACGTGGCGTGCCACGTCTCCGCCGCCGCCAATGAAGCCTCAAGCAATTGCCGCAAAGTTTGAATACCATACAAAATACCAGCAGGCGCATTAGCCTTAATAACAATCCCTTTCGACTGAATATCCAAAATATACCCTTCAGGCTTTTGAGGCAATACTGAGGCATCTAACACGAGGGTGATGTCGCCTGATTTTTGACCTTTTTGCAGGATGGGGTTGATGGCGGCGGAGACGTGGCGCGCCACGTCTCTACACAATGTTGCTTCGTTTGCCAATTTTGGTGGGAATGCGATTGTCAGTTTATCTTTCAGTTTGAAAGAACCGGTGGTGTATGCCACTTGCTGCGGTTCGGGCAGGATGGAATACGGGCGGATTTCGTCGTTACCGTAGGCATTGACGCCTGACAACATACACACTGCTAAAAAACACTTACTTATTGTTTTCATTTTTATTTTTACTTTTTTTATTTACTAAAATTTCACAAAGGTACATAAACCAAATATCTCAGTTGGAAGCATCAAGCCATGATTTTAATAGCGTGAGCATTTCTTTTTTATATTGGAACGTATCGTTCATGCCCCAGCCATGCCCCCCTGTCGGAAAAATGTACAGGGTTGCGGGAATGTTGTTGCGCTTCAGGGCTTGATAGTATAAAATGCTGTTTTGAGGCAACACCGCGTTATCATCATCGCTTAACAATAATATCGCCGGAGGAGTTTGTGCATTCACCTGCTTTTCGTTTGAATAAATATGCAAGTCTGTTGCCGGAGGATTGTCGCCCAGGAGATTGATGCGCGACCCATCGTGGCGAATGTCCTTATCCATACTTATGACCGGATAGAAAAGTATTGAAAAGTCGGGACGTGTGATGCTGTCGGTGTAATGCGTTGAGGCTGTTGCCGCCAAATGCCCGCCCGCCGAAAATCCGGCGATGCCTACTTTGGTGATATTCCATTCGCCGGCTTTTGAACGAGCATACCGAAAGGCAGTTTGCACATCTTCCAATGGAATGTTTTTATACTTTTTTTCCGGCAAGCGGTATTTTAGTACAATGCCGACATAGCCCTGCTCTTTCAGCCACTCGGCAACCTGATGCCCTTCGTGTTGTATAGCCAAACCGCCATACCCGCCTCCGGGACAGATAATCACTGCCTTGTGTTTGTTCACCGAAGCCTTAGGCAAGTAAATCGTTATCTCCGCATCGCCCGCGCCCAATTTAACAGACGTTTGTGCATTCATACTGCTCATAAACAGCACAAATAATGAAGTTGCAATTATTTTTTTCATAAATTTATGGGGACTTCTTATTTCCCGGTAAGCAACGCTTCACGGCAGTACGCTACACATTTTGCAACTTCTTTTACGGCATCCGAACCCGCAGGGATGGCGTATTCCAGTTCGACATCACATTCGATGGGCCATTTTTCTTTTTGTATCAGGCGCAGAATTTCCTTTATCGGCGTAGTTCCTTTTCCCCACACTTGATTTTGGTCTTTCGGCGTATCGTTTTTTCCGGTCTTGTCTTTCATGTGGATGGTGACAATCTTGTCGTGCAGACGTGTGATAAGGTCGCAAGGATTTAAACCGGTAGCTCCGTAATAATGACCTGCGTCGAAATTCAAGCGAAGATATGAGCCATGAGCCAACACGCGGTCGAAGCTGAAATTGGGGTCGCCCGGTTGTCCGTGGTTGTGGAAAATGACAAACAGTTTGTGTTTTTCCGCAAAGGGAGCCATCTTTTTGGCTGATTGTTCCGAGATTTCCATGCTGATGCCTTTGGCGCCAACGGCTTTACAAGCTCTGAAAGCGTAGTCGATTTCTTCATCCGACCAATTCGCATCGCCTAACTTCAGTACATTGATTTTGATGCCTCTTTTGGCAAAGAGCTTCTTTACTTCCTTGTACTTGTCCATAGACAATTCGGTTCTCCATTTGCGAACCGCGTCGCCGCCACGGGGTACTCCCAAGTGATTTTCTACTATGCCACCCATCAGTTCAACGGAACTGATACCGGCATTCACAATGTAATCCAGATACGCCGGAAGCGACTGGTCAGGCATTTCCCTGAAACTGTAGGTGATTGTTCCTACCTGCACGCCTGCGAATTTGGAATTATTCGGAGCGGCCTGAATAAATGTGGCAGCAATTGCCACTAAACACAAATTTCTAAAAATCTTTTTCATTTTTTTTAATCATTAAAATTTTCGGCAAAGGTACAAAAAAAAATGATATAACAAGGGGTGCACGACAAATTGGCTAATTTTTTTTCAGGTGCTATTTCTTGCAAACGGTGTTTTGTCCCGCAGGGACAGCACTTTATTAACCGTAGACTTCAGTCTACGGGAGTGATGGAGCCCCCGCCCCCCCCCCCCCAAGTCCCGCATGGGACGACACATTGTTATATACCGTAGACTGAAGTCTACGGTTAATAAAGTGCCGTCCCATGCGGGACTAATGGAATCTTAGCATCTTTTATACCGTAGACTAAAGTCTACGGTTAATAAAGTGCTGTCCCTGCGGGACAAAACGAGCCGCACAGTTCTGTCCATAATGGGACTGCGCTCCGGGCAAGTAAAAATAGCACCTGAAAAAAAAATTTTTGCCGAAAATTAACGATGAACTAAATATTAAAAAAAATAATTACCTTTGCGCCCAAAATTATAAAATAATGTTTTTTATGAACAAGACAATCTTACAGCTCGTTGCCGCTTTTTGTATGGCAACTTCCGCAGCCGCGCAGGAACTCATCCCGTTGCCGGAGCATCCCCGTCCCGACTTTGAACGTTCCGAATGGCTGAATCTAAATGGGGAATGGCAGTTTACGTTCGACCGGCAAATTGCCGAAAAAAGTATTCAAAACAAAGCCGTTGCCGGTTTTGATTTGAAAATACAGGTGCCTTTCCCTTGGGGTTCCGAATTGTCCGGAGTGGAAAACAAAGGCGACATTGGCTTTTATGGCAAAACAATTACCGTGCCTGCGGCGTGGAAAAACAAACGGATTTTCTTAATCATCGGGGCTTCGGAATGGGACACGAAAGTATGGTTTGGCGGTGCTCTGCTCGGAAATCATCAGGGGGGATATACGCCCTTTGAATTTGAACTGACGGACAAGGTGCAGTTTGGAACGCCTCAACCCCTCATCATCAGTGCCGACGATACGCCCAGCGACCAACGGCTGTACGGCAAACAGGGCTACGGCGATGCCCGAGGCATCTGGCAAACGGTTTATCTGGAAGCACGCGGAGAGAATTTTATTGATTATGTGCATTTTTCGCCGGATATTGACCGTGCTGCCGTAAAAGTGGAGGTCGCCTTAGACAAACTTCCTGCGAAGAACACTCAAATTCGGCTGCGTTTCAAAAACGGCGAACAAACGGAGTATGTATTCAAAGTGAAAGGAAATGCTGCCAAATCAACGACACAGCAGTTTGAAATCAAACTCGCCAATCAGCATTTATGGGATTTGGACGACCCCTATCTGTATGAAATGGAAGTCAGTCTGCTCGCCGGCGAACAGACTGTTGACGCGGTAAATTCTTATTTCGGGCAGCGCAAAATCGGTGTTGCCAAGTTCCCCGGAGAAGAGTACACTTATGTAACGCTGAATAACAAGCCGGTGTACCTGCAATTGACACTCGACCAGTCGTATCATCCGCAAGGCTTTTACACTTTTCCGTCGGATGCCTTTATGCGCGATGAAATCCTGTTGTCCAAGAAGTTGGGGCTGACCGGCAACCGTATCCATATCAAAGTGGAACTACCGCGAAAACTCTATTGGGCAGACAAATTGGGCTTGTTAATTATGGCTGACGTGCCCAACTGGTGGGGGCAGCCCGGCGAGGCAGCCAAGAAGGATTGGGAATACTGTATGCACCAACAAATAAAGCGCGATTACAACCATCCTGCCATCTTTGCCTGGGTCGATTTCAATGAAACATGGGGCTTGGGCACCAAAGTTGACAACAAAAAAGTATATCTTCCCGAAACGCAGGAATGGGTGCGGAAGATGTATTTGGAAACAAAAAAGACCGACCCGACCCGTTTAGTGGAAGACATGTCCGCCGCTTTGCACGACCATGTGCAAACCGATTTGAACTCGTGGCATGATTATGTGCCGGGGTATCGCTGGAAAGGGGTGATTGAGGATGTAGTGAAAAACACATTCATCGGCTCTTCATGGAACTTTATCGGCGATAACAAGCAAACCGGCGCACCGATGCTCAACAGCGAATGTGGCAATGTGTGGGGCTATCACGGAAGCACCGGAGATGCCGATTTTTCGTGGGACTATCATATCATGATGAATGAGTTCCGCTCACATCCGATGTGTGCCGGCTGGTTATATACCGAACATCACGACGTGATTAACGAATGGAACGGTTATGTGCGCTACGACCGCAGCCCGAAGTTTGACGGGATGGACGCTTTTGTGCCCGGAATGAGCATTGCCGATTTACATACATTGTACTATATTGCCCCACAGGGCGACCTTTGTCGCGAAGCCTCGGCCGGTTCAAGCATCGAAATCCCGCTGTTTGCCTCCTTTATGACGGACAAATATCCGGGTACGCTACGCTTGGAAACCCAATTGGCAGGTTGGGATGCGCTGGGCAACGAAACCTTGCTGAAAGGAACAACGTATCCGGTCGCCTTCAAACCATTTCTGCACGAATTGCTCGCTCCTGCCAAAGTAACTTTGCCGCAGCAACGGGGGATTTATGTACTCCGATATGAATTGAAAAATACGGAAGGGGTAACATTGGGTAAAAACTTTTCGTTAATCTATGTGAAAGAAGGGAAAACGCCTGTTTCGGATAAGTCAACGGAGTTAGTAACTTTCGACCCTGCCAAATTCAGTGATGCTAAATGGTCCTTCAAGCAGTGGAATGTGTTGGACGGCTTAAAGGTCAATGGCACCGGCAGCGGTTATTTTGAATATGCGATTCCTTTGCCCGCCAACGTGTCACTTTCTCAAACAGAATCTGTCACATTCGTATTTGAAGCCTCGGCTAAGCAATTATATGTCAAAGATATGGAAGGAACTGTCTATGATGGTAACGACGATTATATGCTTGGGAAAGGGTTGCTTGAATCATCCAAGAGCAAAAATGCTTATCCGATGACCGGCGTCAAGAAGTTCCCGACGTATATAAAAGTGAGTGTGAACGGGCATGTCTGTGGCGATGCATCTTTGCCGGACGACCCTGCCGACCATCGGGGCGTGCTTTCGTGGTTCTCGCAGCCGCACAACAACAAGTTAAACGAAGCCGGTTCTTACGGTTATTTAACAAAAATAATCGTTCCTGTAGCAGCATTGAACGAAGGGCAGCCTGTCCGTATCCGGTTGGAAGTCCCGGAAGGTGTGAACGGCGGCCTTGCCATTTACGGCAAATCGTTTGGTCGCTACCCGCTTGACCCGACATTGGTTTTTGTGCAAAAATAGCCGGATTACAGCAAATTATAGTTTGAAGTTTAAATAATAATAATGATGAAAATAAAATTGATTTTAGTAGCAGTGATGAATCTTGCCGTTCATTTCGGCATGGCTCAAAAAGTAGAAGACTTGACATTTGTGGAAGCTCGTGAACTGATGCTCATCGGACAAGGGTTTGACAATCCGCAGGTAGATTTCGGGCGGCTTCCTGCCGGAATGGAATTTCGGCACGGATTGACTTCGCTGGGCACTAACAGTGCCGGATTGGCCTTGCGTTTTTCTACTAACAGCAAAACGATTGCCATTAAATGGACATTGCGGCACAATAGCATCATGGACCACATGGCGTTTACCGGCATTAAAGGGCTTGATATGTATAAACTCAATGACAAAGGACAATGGAGCTATACCGGCACAGCGCGAGTAAATGGCAATGACGCAGCCCATTTTGCTGTCGTCGCTAAAAATTTAGCCGGTAATATGGATGAATATATGACCTATTTGCCTCTATACGACGGTGTTACATCTTTAGAAATCGGCGTGGATAAAGGGGCTGTTATCGAAACTCCGAAAAAGAACAATCTCATTAAAAACAAGGATGTAAAACCGATTGTTTTTTACGGCACGAGCATCACCCAGGGCGGGTGTGCTTCCCGTCCGGGAATGGCTTATCCTGCCATATTGGGGCGGATGCTGAACCGCGAAACTATCAATCTGGGATTTTCGGGCAATGCAAGACTTGATTTTTCAATAGCAAAGGCGATTACCCAACTCGATGCAGAGGCTGTGGTCATCGATTGTCTGTGGAACTGCACCCCACAAATAGTAACCGACAGTGCATATCGCTTCCTTTCGCATATCGCCAAAGCAAAGCCCCAGATGAAAATTTACATGCTCGAAACACTGAAATACGCAGAATGGAAAACAGTATATAAACAACTCATCAAAGACGGATACAAGAATATCGTCTATGTGGAATCATCCGATTTCATAGGCAAGGATGGAGAAGCCACCGTAGACGGATGCCACTACACCGATTTAGGATTTCACCGCTTCGCCAATGCGCTGTACCCCTATCTCAAAAAGTTTAGGCAGAAAGCCTTGTAGCAATAGCATCATCTGCCGCCAACAATCGGGCAAATTTTTGGAAAAATATGCCAAAACATTTGCTAATTCAAAAATTTGCATTACCTTTGCAGAAAATTTAATAACGTAAAATGTAAAATTATGGCAACAACAGCAGCGAAAGCAACAAAAGAAGCGAGCGTAGCGGAAGTGGAGCTATGGGAGATGACTCTTATCCTGCCTGGGGTGATGCCACTTTTGTTATTATTAGTGAGGGGATTACAAACATTGGGTCGGGTGTTTTTTCCGGTTTCAGCGGTCTTACCTCCGTGACCATTCCTAACAGCGTGACAAGCATTGGAGCGGAGGCTTTTTGGGGTTGCAGCGGTCTCACCTCCGTGGACATTCCTGACAGTGTGACAAGCATAGGGCATGATGCTTTTTCCGGTACGTCATGGTATAACAATCTACCTGACGGAGTAGTTTATGCCGGAAAAATACTATACGGATATAAAGGGACAATTACATCTGTTGTTGTGAAAGAGGGGACAGTAAGCATTGGGAATAATGCTTTTCAGAACAGTGGTCTTACTTCTATTACCATTCCTAACAGCGTTACAAGCATTGGAGATGCTGCTTTTTACGGATGCAGTAGTTTGGCCGGCGTGAAGCTAACGGGAAATACCCCTATGGAATTAGCAGATACTTCCGCAGCTTTTCAATACTTTACTGCCACATTGCTTGTGCCTACAGGTGCATTAGCGGCCTACCAAAACGCGGATATTTGGAAAAATTTTGGAACAATTATAGAATACATTGATGTGATAGACGTGGAGTTGAATAAGTCAACAAGCGCCTTATCAGTCGATCAAACGGACACGTTAACGGCTACCGTTTCACCTGCAGATGCCACTAACAAAGCCGTAACGTGGAGCAGCAGCAACACAAGCATTGCTACGGTCAGCGCAAACGGCTTGGTGACGGCACTCGCGGCGGGCACTGACACCATTACGGCAACCACAGCAGACGGCGACAAAACTGCTATTTGTGTGGTGACCGTTGATAAGATAAACCAAACCATTGTTTGGGACTCTATCCCATCAAAAACCTACAGCGATGCCGATTTTAATTTGCCATCAACAACAGATAAAAGTTTGATTATCAGTTATGTAAGTTCGAATACGACTGTAGCCACTGTTTCCAGCGACAGGGTAACTATCACGGGTGTAGGGCAAACGAATATTACTGCAACTCAGGCAGGTAATGTGAAATACAATGCCGCTGCACCGGTAACGCACACATTGACCGTTTCTAAAGCCAATCAAACCATTGCTTCGGGCGACATATCAAAAACCTACGGCGATGCCGATGTTTATTTGCCATTAACAACAAATAAAGGTTTGACTATCAGTTATGAAAGCTCGAATGCGACTGTAGCAACCGTTTCAGACCACAGGGTAACTATCACGGGTGTAGGGCAAACGGAAATTACTGCCACTCAGGCAGGTGATACAAATTACAATGCCGCTGCACCGGTCACGCGCACATTGACCGTTTCCAAAGCTAATCAAACCATTGGTGCTTTGGGCGCCATATCAAAAACCTACGGCGATGCCGATTTTGAGTTGCCGCCCACGACCGACAAGGGATTGCCGATTGCTTATAGTTCCGGCAATGACTCCGTGGCTACCGTTACAGATAATCAGGTGCATATAATCGGCGCAGGAACGGCTCAAATTACGGCTACGCAGGCAGCAGGTAATGCGAATTACAATCCCGCTACAGCGGTAACATGCACATTGACTGTTGGTAAAGCTAATCAGACCATTGTTTTGAGCAACATATCAAAAACTTTCGGTGATGCCGATTTTGATTTGCCGGACACGACCAACAGGGGATTGCCGATTGCTTATGCTTCAGGCGATGAACTGGTGGCTACTGTTATAGATAATCATGTGCATATAGTCGGCACGGGAACGGCTCAAATTACGGCTACGCAGGCCGGTGATGCGAATTGCAATGCCGCTGCACCGGTAACACGTTATTTGACTGTTAATTCGAACAGTTCAGCGATTACTTTTGATACATTGCCTGCGAAAAAGTATGGCGATGCACCGTTTGCATTGGTTGCCACCAGTACCTTATCAGGTCCAATTACCTTTATTAGCAGCGATGATGATATACTATCAATTTCGGATACTACGGCAACCATACACAAGGCAGGCTCAGTTTCCATTACGGCCTCTCAAGCCGATGGTGCGGCAACGTTCACTCGCGCATTAGACATCGACAAAACCACTGTAACAATTACCGCCAATGACACCTCGATGTTTTACGGCGATGATAAGCCAACATCGTTTACATGCCGATATTCCGGCTTCGTGAATGGTGAAACAGAAGCAGTATTGGATTCATTTCCAACATTTGTTTGTAACTACAACGGTGGTAATGTCGGCGACTATGTCATCAAACCGAACCTCATTCAGAGCGATGGTAATTACAAATTCGCTTTTCAGAACGGGAAATTGACGGTAGAGAAAGCCACTCAAACCTTTGCTTTTTGGGAAAATGATACAACGGTTACCTACGGCGAAGTTTTATATTTAGTCTTACCGAACACAGACAAGGGGCGGTCTATCACCTATATCAGCGACAATCAAAATGTGGCAAGAATTTCAAGCAATATTGTTTTCATTAACAAAGCAGGTGTGGCTCGTATCACAGCAACGGTAGCGAGTAATGCGAATTACTTCGACGTGGCACCGGTAACTCGCACCCTGACTGTGGGCAAAATAGAGCAAACCTTTGATTTTTGGGAAAATGACACAATGGTTACTTACGCCGAAGCTTCATATTTAGACTTACCGGACAGAACAGACAAAGGGTGGCCTATCACCTATACCGGCAGCAATGAGGCTGTGGCAAGTATTTCGGACAGTCGGGTAGCCATTAAAAAAGTAGGTACGGTTCGCATCACAGCAACGGTAGCGGGTAATGAGAATTTCACTACCGTGGCACCGGTCACTCGCACCCTGACTGTGAACAAAGCCAATGGAGGAGTCATTGCTTTTTGGGAAAATGACACAACGGTTACCTACGGTGAAGTTCCAAATTTAAACTTACCGAGCACAACAGACAAGGGACTGCCTATCACCTATACCAGCGACAATGTAGCTGTGGCAAGTGTTTCAGGCAGTTTGGTTTCCATTAAAAAGGTAGGTACGGCTCACATCACCGCAACGGTAGCGGATACAACCAATTACAATGTCGCAAAGGTAATTCGCACCTTGACTGTAGACTCCGTAGCAGTAACAAGCGTAACGCTCTCCAAGACTACCGCTACACTGGGCATAGGCACCACACAGCAACTCATCGCCACTGCGGCACCCATCCGTGCCACCAACAAAACGGTAACATGGAGCAGTAGCAACACAAGCATTGTCACGGTAAGCGCAAGTGGTGTAGTAACAGCAAAAGCGGCAGGCACAGCCACCATCACGGCAACCACTGCTGATGGTGGCAAAACGGCAACTTGCGTGGTAACAGCCACCTCCGTAGCAGTAGTAGCCATAACGCTCTCCAATACTATCGCTACACTCACCATAGGCACCACACAGCAACTCACCGCCACTGTGGCACCCACCAATGCCACCAACAAAACGATAACATGGAGCAGTAGCGACACAAGCATTGCCACGGTAAGCGCGACGAGTGGTGCAGTAACAGCAAAAGCGGCAGGCACAGCCACTATCACGGCAACCGCTGCCGATGGAGGAGGCGAAACGGCAACTTGCGCGGTGACAGTCAACCCCGTAGCAGTAATAGCCGTAACGCTCTCCAATACTACCGCTACACTCACCATAGGCACCACACAGCAACTCACCGCCACTGTGGCACCCCTCAATGCCACCAACAAAACGGTAATGTGGGGCAGCAGCGACACAAGCATTGCCACGGTAAGTGCGACGAGTGGTGTAGTAACAGCAAAAGCGGCAGGCACAGCCACCATCACGGCAACCGCCGCCGATGGCAGTGGCACTACGGCTACCTGTATGGTAACGGTAAACGAGCGCAATGTTTCTGTTACAGACATAACGATAGACGCAACGAACATCGAGCTTATCGTAGGTGCAACACAGCAACTCACCGCCACCGTGCAACCCACCAATGCCACCAACCAAACGGTGTCGTGGCGCAGTAACTTCACAAACATTGCAACAGTAAGCGCAACCGGCGAGATAACGGCAAAAACGCCGGGCACAGCCATCATCATGGCAACCGCCGCAGATGGCGGCAAGACGAAATCTTGCGTGGTAAAAGTGACTGCTCCGGTGCCGACATATACTATGACGTTCGACTCGCAGAATGGTAGCGCCGTTTCACCGCAAACTAACATTGTATCCGGCACAAAGGCAACACCGCCATCCACAGCCCCCACCCTCGAAGGCTACACCTTTGGCGGCTGGTATAAAGAGGCAACCTGCACCAATGTTTGGATTTTTGCAAACAATGTGGTTACGAGCAACACCACACTCTATGCCAAGTGGACAGCAGAATCCACCGCCATAGAAACAATCACCGATAAATTGCAACTGTACCCCAGCCCAACGGCAGACATGGTGCACATCAAAAACGCCAACGGCGCAGAGGTGCAGGTATATACTCAAACCGGCGAATTGCTGCAAAGCACCACCGAAAGCCCAATAGACTTATCGGGCTATCCGAGCGGCGTTTATCTGCTGAAGGTAGGAAATGAAACCTTGAAAGTGGTGAAAAAGTAGTCTGAACTGTGATTTTAGTATGAAAATCACAGTTCAGACAAAAAAACGCTTGTTATATCAAAAATTAGTTGTACCTTTGCACCCGCTTTCAAAAAACACGATCCGCTAGCTCAGCCGGTAGAGCACATCCCTTTTAAGGATGGGGTCTTGGGTTCGAATCCCAAGCGGATCACATAAATTTTTTAAGTTATGAATTTAGCAACTATTCTTTTACAGGTGGACGCACCGGCAGCAACAGCTGCACCGGGTGGCGGTGGTGAGTACAGTGGTATTATTATGATTGTGCTTTTGTTTGCAATCATGTATTTTTTTATGATTCGTCCGCAGCAAAAACAGCGCAAGGAAATCGAAAAACAACGTGCAGCACTTGCTGTGGGCGATAAAGTGCTTACAGCGGGTGGCGTTCACGCGAAGTTGAAAGACATCAAGGACGATGCTTACGTGATTGAAGTCGCTGACAATGTGAAGATTACAATCGACAAAACGTCTGTATTTGCCGCGAATGGAACTCAAGCAAGTAAATAGGGGAGAATTTATTGGTGAAATCGCCGGTATTGAGCGAAAAGCTAAAATTTTTTTCAACAGCGAGCGTTGGCAAAATCTGGTAACGTTCCTTTTTTTCGTTGGGTTAGCGTTCGGCTTTTGGCTGATGCAGGAGGTACGCCAACAGGATGGCCTCGGCGGCGATAAATCTCCAATGACCCATAACCAATTACCGCCCCGTTGATGACAACGATTGGCATCACAGGAGGTATTGGAAGCGGCAAATCAATTGTTTCTAAATTGCTTGATATTAACGGGATACCGGTTTACGATTCCGACAGAGAAGCCAAACGGCTGACTGCAAATTCACCTGCCATTCGAGAAAAATTAACAGCACGGTTTGGAACCGGTCTTTATTCTGACGGGCAATTGGACAAAACACGGTTGGCATCCCTGATTTTCAACGACAAAACGGCTTTGGAGTATGTCAATTCAGTGATTCATCCGGAGGTTGCACGCGATTTTTCGGAGTGGAAAAAACAGCATGAGGCTACTAATCGGGCTGTGGCATTGGAATCTGCCATTTTGTTTGAGTCCGGATTTGCTCAATTAACGGACGTGACAGTCACCGTTTCAGCCCCCTTGCAGACAAAAATTGAGCGTGTGAAACGGCGCGACAATTTATCGGAACAGGCTATCACAGAGCGAATTAGCAATCAGATGACAGATGAAGTACGTGCGCAATTGGCAGACTACGCCCTGGTCAACGACGACCGGCAAGCGTTAATTCCCCAAGTGGAACATTTATTGCGATGTAAAAAATAATTCGTATATTTGCAACAAAATTTTAAAACATCACAAAAACATAATCGTATGAACAACAAATTTTTATTTACAACGGCAAGTTTGCTGCTCACAGCAAGCAGTTTTGCACAAACAGAAGAGAGTGCCGGTGGCAGTGCCGTGGCACCGCAGCTTGAAGCCATAGCGGCAGATAGCCTGAATTGGGCGTATAGCATAGAGGAAAACGAGGACGACGGCACCACGAAGACAAAAGCCAAATTCATAAACAACTCTCCCGCGGGCATCGAAGTGGCGTTGGTCATAGAGCTGACGTATGTCTACGCCTCTGATGATGCCGACACGCTTTCGTTAGAAAGCACCAATGTCGAGCTGGTCACCAACAACGAACAGTTTGCCACAAAAGAACTGTTGGGTGGCATCAACGTGATGTTTGATAAAAATTTGCAGAACTATTCGTATCGGTTGGATACGGATGAGGAGGGATTTCATCATATCTCGCTAAAAAACTACCAACGATTTTTATCACAACTGCCGACAGCAACCCTAATCACGATTGCATGTTCGTTTGTGGATGAATCAAACTTAATCCTGAAATATGCTCCGGAAGGGTTCACGATGGAGGCTTTGCTACTGCAAACAGAAGAAATAGAAGAGGAAGTGGAACCGGAGGAGGGAGTAGTATATGACACCGAATGATGAGCGCTATGGAGGAAAGTTGAGATGAAAAAAGCCCGTCGCATCACCGGAATAGTCCTGATTGGGGTTGTTTTACTGTTCACAATCCCCATTGTGTTGCTTCATGTGCCTTACATTCAACAGCGAATTATCCACAGTGTTACAGCCTTTTTGGAGTACAAAATAGGGAGCAAAGTGTCGGTAGGCTACGCCAAATTCACCCCATTCAACTTTTTGGTGCTCGAAGATATTTATTTGGAAGACCAACGCGGCGACACCTTATTATATGCCGGGAATTTTTCGTCCGGTTTTGATTTTTTGCCCCTTTTGCAAGGGAAATTTCATTTTTCGTCTGTGTATCTGTCTGATTTTGAGGTGCATTTGGCTCAAACGGAAGATGGAACTCTCAATATTCAGTACATCATAGATGCCTTCAGTTCCGAAAAACGGGTGGCTCAAGCATTGCGTGTGGATGTGATTATCAAGGACATAGTGCTTGAAAAAGGGCGGCTGGCATATCAAGATATTCAACTGACCGACCTGGCGGCAAAAATCAATCTGAAAAAAGTGAGCAATAAGACGGTTGAGGCAACGGTTAAACTGCTCAGTTTCAACGAACAAGCCGGATTTCAACTCAAAAAGTTGGCGTTTGATTTTCTTTATGACGATGGCAATATTGCAATCAACAAACTGAATGTCAAATTGCCACATTCCGAACTTTATTTGCAAAATATTGTGGCTCAATACAACTCGCAAGCTGCTGAACCGCTGCAATTTGAGGCGCAATTGGCTTCGTCGCCCGTTCGGTTGTCCGACATTGCCCGTTTTTTGCCCGTTTTTGCCCATTTCAACGACCAATTAGAACTATCAGCCGATGTTTCCGGTACGCTCAACAACCTCAATCTCAACGACTTGACAGTTCGCGAAGGGGATGATGTGAACATTAGTACCAGCCTCTCTGTCAGCAATTTAGGCGACCCCGACCCTGCCAATATATATATCAACGGCAGCATCCGGCAGGCTCGTTTCACCACCGCAGGCATCAGTCGCACGCTTAACAATTTCAGTGCAGAGCCAAAACCAATGCCGGAGGTGCTTCTGCACTTGGGAACGTTCAATTTGGAAGGGAAAGCGAGCGGCTATTTTGAAAAAATGACCTCTCAATTTAACCTCTCCACAGAAGTGGGCGATTTGCAGGCAGATGTGGTCTTTCAAATCGGTGAGAACGCAGATAAAGGGGCTGTGGCAGGCAAAATCAGCAGTTCGCAACTCAATATACGGCGGCTGACGGGCAGCGATGATTTTGGCACGGCGCAATTTGAGATGCGGGGCAACTGCCAATTTGCAAGCGCAAAAGAGTTTGCAGGAACGATTGATGCCACCGTTCAACAGATTGATTATAAGTCGTATAACTATCAAAATGTCCATTTTCTGGGCAATTTCACACCCAATAGTTTCAGCGGTTCGGCAAAAGCCAATATGCCGGAGGGGAAATTGGCCGTTGACGGTTCTTTTTTGTTCGCAGGGGCAAATTCGCAATTTAATTTCACGGCACTGGCTAATTTGCAGTTAGACAAACTCAATTTGGTGCAGGGCTACGAGCAGGCGCAACTTTCTTTTTTGGCAAATGCGCACCTGCAAGGCAGTGATTTGGAGAATTTGACAGGTGATGTGGCGTTTAATCGCTTGGATTTTGCATCCGACCGGGGCGATTTTTCGCTTCGACAACTCGCGGCGAACTTGCAGCAAGAGAAAAACGAACTGACACTGACGCTCAATTCCGATTTGGCGGAGGGAAATGTGGTTGGGCATTATACGCTTCCGGCATTGGTTGGGGCTGTCAAGCAGACTATTTCTGCCTATTTGCCGTCATTGCAGTTGGTGGATGCACATCCATTGCCTGCGGTGGATTTTAAGTTGGATTTCACGTTTTACAACACAGAAAAGGTGTCGGAAAGTTTGAATTTGCCCGTCACTGTTTATGAAAAATCACGCATTGAGGGTACTTACAACAGTGTGCAGAATGAAATTCAACTGACCGCCGATGTTCCCAAAATCGCTGTTTCCGGCTTAACGCTCCACAACGGGAGTGTTCAATTAGACAACAATTCAGATTACATCTCATTGGTAATCAATGGAAATGTGGAGTGGCAAAAGCAAAATTTGCACTTGGAACTTGATGTTCGGGCACTGAACGATTTGATTTTTTCCGACATCCACTGGAACAATCAGAGCTCATCCAAATACAGGGGCGGGCTGGACTTCACCACCAAACTGACTTACTTGGAAAAAACCAGGCAAATAGGCTTCACATCCACCTTTCAACCGTCTGAGGTGGTCTTCAACGACTCATTGTGGACACTCGCACCGGCAACTATCGCCTACCAAAACGGACGATTGAGCGTTCACCGATTCAAGGCACAACATCACTTGCAAACAATTGAAATAGAGGGAGATGTGTCGGACGAGCCGGACGCTGACCTCACCGTTTTGCTCAATAAAGTGAATTTGGATTACATTTTCAAAACGCTGGGCAAAAAAACGCTCACTTTTGGCGGAATTGCCACCGGCTACATCACGGGGAAAGACCTTTACAAGACACGCGAACTCTCTACCTATCTGGAAGTTAGCAATTTTTCGTTCAACACTGTTGTGTTTGGCGAAGTGGCTCTGCGTGGACGTTGGGACGATGAGGCACAAGGCGTGGAGATGAAAGGCGATGTGGTTAAAAACGACACCTCGTTTGTCAATGTGGACGGATTTATTTACCCCGTCAAGGAAGAAATTGCCATCGAATTTGATGCACATCACATGAACGCCGCATTTTTACGGCATTATTTAGACAAAGTAACGCCCAATTTTGCGGGCGAATTGACGGGAAAAATCAACCTGATTGGCAACCTCAACGACCCCACCATTGAGGGATCCGCCTGGATGCAAAACGGCAGCTTCGACATCCCGTTTCTCAACACCACCTACTCGTTCAGCGATTGGGTACGCTGCAAACCCGATGAAATTGCCCTGCAAAATGTGGTGATGCACGACAAATACGGTCAGTCAGCACTCTTTAACGGTCATGTTCACCACAATGCGTTTGATGATTTCCAATTTTCAGCCAATATCGCGTGCGACAAGTTTTTGGTTTTTGATGCCACTCCCAAGACCAACCCCACCTTTTACGGAAGCATTCTCGGCAACGGTACCGTCACCATTCAGGGCACAGAAGACCTTGTGCGCATAGATGCCGTCGTCAACCCGGTTGAGAAAACGCATCTGACTTTCAATTTTATGCAAAAAAGCACGGAATACAATTTCATCAATTTTGTGGCAGCAGAACCGGAAAAAACAGTTGATACTCGTCCGGCTAATCAGCTATTTAGTGATAAGACAGGCACCGATATCCGCTTTAATCTGACGACCAATATCGCAACCAGTTCCGTGTTTGACGTGATTATGGACGCCTCCGGCAGAGACAAAATTTCCGGCTCCGGAACGGGCAATTTGCAGATTCAATACGGCACACGAGCACCGCTGAAGATATTTGGAAATTACCAAGTAGAGCAGGGCAACTACAAGTTCAGTGTGCTGCAAGCAACTTTTCGAGATTTTGAATTTGAGGAAGGCAGCAGCGTAACCTTCCGTGGCGACCCGCAAACGGCTGATTTGAATGTGAAAGCGGCCTACACCGTTAGTGCCAACATCGGCGATTTAGACCAGGGGTTGCTCGTTTCCAGCAATTCGGATATGAAATTGAGTGTGCGCGACAATATCCCTGTCAGTTGCATCCTGCTGCTCAACGGTCAGTTGGAACATCCTACGGTGAAATTTGACTTGCAGTTGCCCGGAGCCACCGCCGAATTGGAACGCCAAGTCAAAAGTTACATCCGCACGGAGGATATGCTCAACCGCCAAATCTTCTATCTGCTGACTATCGGACGTTTTTATACCGCGCCGGAGTACGTGCGTGAAGATGCACGCCTGAACAATGACTTTTCTTTTATTGCGGGCGGGCTATCTACCCAATTTTCCGACATTATAGAGCAGTTGATAGGCAATAAGTTTCGGACGGACGTGAAACTTCATCGCTATTTGGAGGGAAAAGAGGCTAGTACAGAGGTGGAGGTGCTGATGTCCAGCACTTTTCTCAACAACCGACTGCTTATCAACGGTCAATTGGGCTATGCAAATACGGCTTACACAAATAATACCGAGCAAAGTATGCCGCTCGTGGGCGATATTGACGTGGAATATAAACTGACAAAAAGCGGCAATACCCGCCTCAAAGCCTTCAACCACTACAACTACCGCAACTATTTCAGCCTCACACCCGAATGGACTCAAGGCGTAGGCATCCTCTTCCGCCGCGATTTCGACCGACCGATAGATATGTTTAAGCGGTAAAACCGGCTTTGCGGGCTTATTCTATCCGGTTGCATGAGCCGTCATAGCCCATTTATTTTGCACTTTGAGCACCTGTTCGATGACATCGCGCGCCACGCCATCGCCGCCTTTTTTGTGGGAAATGTAGTTGGCAATGGCTTTGACTTCCGGCACCGCATCGGCAGGAGCAACGGACAAGCCCACCGCCTGCATACATTCAATATCAGGAATGTCATCACCGACATAGCACATTTCTTCCGGTTTCAGACCCGTTTTCTGCATCAGGTCGTGCAAGTCGTTGATTTTCTGCTTGGATTTGAGATAAACATGCTGACAGCCCAGATGTTCGTAGCGAATGCGCACCGCCTCAGTGTCGCCTCCGGTGATAATTGCCAAAATAAAACCCTGCCGAGAAGCCGTTGTGAAGGCAAAACCGTCTTTCGTGTTGGTAAACCGCATCGCCTCGCCGGTCGGAAACAACGGAATGCTCTCCGCCGAAAGCACGCCATCCACATCAAAAACAAAACCCCTGATGTGCGTCAAATCGTGATTGATAGTACTCATAATTTTTCTGTATAGGGGTGCAAAGGTACAATTTTAATTCCGAACAATGTATCTTTTATCGCGCTCCAGCTGAACAGAGTAAGACCGGAGCGGATGCTTCGACCCCTTTTCAGGCATCCCTGTGCCGGTTGCAATATTAAAAACAGCCCCACATTTGGAACAAGTTGCCTTACCAATATCGTCAGGCACCACCGTAACTTTGCGGCTGATTTCCACCGGACACGCCAAATCGTAAGCAAAAAGATTAAGAAGCCCACCATTAGGATTGATTCCATTGATGACCAAAACGCCGCCAAAACCAAAGCCGCTCTCATCGTTGCCAATACGCGGGGCTATAAACGATTTAGTGGCTAAGGGAGGAATTAAATCGGCATCCTGATACTTCAAATCAATCGCGAAATTGACTCGCATGCTTGGGATGGGGGAGCGGTCGCTGTCGTTGCAAGCGAAACATAATAGAGTAAGCATTGCCATTGCGGGCTTAATACACGATTTGCTCATCCTCATAACTACTGTTTTTTTGTTGTATATGCAATGAGTTTGTCGAAGTCGGACACATAATTTTGCAATTGCAGTGCGTGGTATTTTTCAAATTCTTGTTCTGCTAATGCTTTGGCTACTGCGTGGCTCACTTTTCCTTTGTCATATAGAATATCCATCTCGTTGAATTGCAGAAAGGCATTTAATTTTTGTACCCAATCCTTCATGTACATCAACAGCCCGCGTCGGGCTTGATTTTCGGCATAGTCGAGGTACATCGACACAATCCGATTGAGGCGGTCAAGTTCGTCAGCGTTCAAATAGTTTTTGGCAATTGAAACATCCGGTTTGCGGATTTGCCCCTTTGGCGCGTTTTTCCACGTAGTCAATCCCATATTGGGCTGCGTGCTGTCGGCACGTGAAACGATGATTTCGGCAGCCGTTTGACCGGTAATCGCCCAGTGCAATTTATTTTGAACCTCTGCAAAAAAATCCCGCGTGATGGGTGCTTTCACATCATAATCGGCACTGCATTGAGCGTAAATATCGGTGATTTTCTGATAAAATCGGCGTTCACTGCTGCGAATATCCCGAATGCGGGCTAATTGTTCCTCAAAATAATCTTTGCCAAACACATTTTGCGGATTTTTCAACCGCTCATCGTCCATAGCAAAACCCTTGATGATGTATTCTTTCAAAACACTATTCGCCCAAATCCTGAACTGTGTGGCTTGCAGGCTATTCACACGATAGCCAACCGAGAGAATAGCATCCAGATTGTAAAATTTTGTCTGATAGGTTTTCCCGTCATTGGCAGTATGTTCCAAAATGGAACATACTGAAAATTCGTCCAATTCGCCACTCTCAAAAATATTTTTCAAGTGTTTTGTTACAGCAGGGCGTTGAACATTAAACAGTTGCGCAATCTTATCCTGCTGCATCCATACTGTTTCGTTAAAAACATAAACGTCAATTTTTGTCTGCCCATTTGCATCTTTGTAGAGCAAAAAGTCGCTGGGGGTGATGGAGGCTAATCTGTTTGTCATCATTTGTTTATTGTTTATGTTAATAAAATTTTAATTGCATCATTGACTTTTTCAAAATGAAATCCGGCAACAACATCCGCCTTCATTGCCGCGATTTGAGCATTGCACAGATTGCCGATACTGCCCTCGTGGGTGTGCGTAACGGCTTTGTCGGGGGTGAAATTGCCTGCTTCGATGGCTAAGCCTACCTGCTTGTAGGCATCGCGGAAGGGCGTGCCTTGCAGCACCAGTTCGTTCACCTTTTCGACACTGAACAGCAGTGCATATTTGGGGTCGTCCAAGATTTTTTCGTTCACTTGGATGGATTGCATCATCAGCGTGGTCATTCGGATGCAGGCGGAGAGTTCGCCGAAAGCGGGCAAAAAGACTTCCTTAGTCAGTTGATAATCACGGAAATAGCCCGATGGCAGGTTGTTGGTCAGTGCGGTGAGTTGCTGCGGCAGATTTTGGATGAGGTTGCATTTGCCGCGCGTGAGTTCAAACACATCGGGATTTTTTTTGTGCGGCATGATGCTTGAGCCGGTCGTAAATTCGTCGGGGAGTTTGATGAAGCCGAAGTTTTGGCTGTTGAACAGGCAGGCGTCAAATGCCAATTTGGAGAGTGTCGCCGCGATGCCGGACAGCGCAAAGCCGACCGTTTTTTCCATTTTGCCGCGCCCCATCTGGGCATACACCACATTGTAGTCCATCGAATCGAAGCCCAGCAAGTCGGTGGTCATTTGGCGATTGAGCGGAAAGGACGAGCCGTAACCCGCCGCCGACCCCAATGGGTTGCGGTTAGTAACCTTGTAAGCCGCCTGCAACAGTTGCAAATCGTCCACCAAACTCTCGGCATACGCCCCAAACCACAGCCCAAACGATGACGGCATTGCAATTTGCAGGTGCGTGTAGCCGGGCAGCAGCACGTCTTTATAGCGGTTGCTCTGCGCAATCAGCACGTCAATCAGCGCGGCGATTTCTGCGACTAAGGTTTGAATGGCATCGCGCGTGAAGAGCTTTAAGTCCAACAGTATTTGGTCGTTGCGCGACCTTCCGCTGTGGATTTTTTTGCCTGTGTCGCCCAATTTTCGGGTCAGCATCAGTTCTACTTGCGAGTGCACGTCTTCCACGCCATCTTCAATCACAAACGGCTTGGAGTCAGCCTGTTGATAAATAGATTTTAGCTCTTTCAGGAGCATTTGCAACTCATCGGCAGTCAGCAAACCAATGCTTTGGAGCATCGTGATGTGTGCCATGGAGCCGAGTACATCGAATTTCGCCAAATAGACATCCATTTCGCGGTCTTTCCCAACCGTAAATTGCTCGACAGCCGTGTCTATTTCTATGTTTTTTTGCCAAAGTTTCATATTGAGTAATGACTTTTTAAAATGCAAAGGTAGGCAAAAAAAAACTTAACTCTCATGATTAGGTCTAAATCCAATCGGAGTTCGTGGCTTATCAAAAATCTTTTTGTGTACTTGCAACTCTGCCACAGACTTGTTTAGCAATTCAAGTTGTGTTCGTGTATCCTCATGATTTAGTACGCTACTGAGCATGGCAACGCCTAACTCTGTAAATGCAAAGGGCTGATAGCGAGAACCGCCCCAACTTGAGGTCGCAATTTGCGACCTCAAGATTTCCCATTCCGGCGCAGAGAGTTCAAACATAAAATCATCGCCGGCAAACCGCTCGATGTTACGTCTGACAGTCTCTTTGAGCCGTTTTGTCTCAATTCCATACATGGTTGATAACTCGAAATCAAGCATCACTCTTTGAGTGCGGATTTCCAAAATTTTACTTTGAATTTGAACAAGTTGTATTTCCATACGGATTATGTTTTAAATGAATACTATTGCCGGTCAGAACCGGCGGACAAAGGTAAACCTTTATTTTGGATTTTCAATTATATTTACCCGTTTTTTTTCACTATAATTCTACAATCCACCAAATCTTTTTTCGCTTTTTTCAAAAAAAACATAATCAGCAAAAACATCTTCGAGATTTGCGAAGGGCTGATAGCGAGAACCACCCTAACTTGAGGTCACAATTTGTGACCTCAAGATTTCCCATTCCGGCACAGAGAGCTCAAACATAAAAAACATCGCCGGCAAACTGCTCAATACGAACTGATAACTTCTTTTTTAATTCTTCACTCTTCACTCTTAATATCCTGCCCATAATACGCATTTGCCCCATGTTTGCGAAAAAAATGCTTCTTTATCAACTCATCATTCATTGATAATTGCGGATTGATGCCCAACGCGATATACGCCATTTTTGCCACTTGCTCGAGCACAACGGCATTGTGCACGGCATTATGCGCATCTTTGCCCCATGCAAACGGACCGTGATTATTCACAAGCACTCCGGGGGTATATTCCGCATTCAAACCGGCAAACCGCTCCACTATCACATTTCCCGTTTCTGCCTCATACGCACCGTCAATTTCCGCTTTCGTCATGGAACGGGTGCACGGGATGGCATCTTTGAAATAATCGGCATGGGTAGTGCCGATATTTGGAATATCGCAACCGGCTTGTGCCCAGGAAGTTGCATACGTGGAATGGGTATGCACAATGCCGCCGATAGTTGGAAAGGCTTTATATAAAGCCAAATGCGTTGCCGTGTCGGAAGAAGGTTTTAATTTGCCTTCCACAATATTGCCTTCCAAATCCAGCACCACCATATCCTCCGCCTTCATGTCGTCATACGAAACGCCCGAAGGCTTAATCACGACCAAGCCCTTCGCTCGGTCAATGCCGCTGACATTGCCCCATGTAAAAATCACCAAGCCATGCTTGACAAGGTCTAAATTTGCCTGAAATACCGTCTGTTTTAATGTTTCCAACATAATTTTATATAATTCTTTTTTAATTTTCATCAAACCTATATTGCGCTGATACATTGCTTTTTAGCCACACTTTCATTTTTCCTGTTTCTCTGTTCGACCAAGCATAGTAGGGCACAAATTGTTGTTGAGCATTTTTTTCATAAATCACATTCACACCGCCTAATAAATTCTTTTGCATTTCTACGGAATAGTGGGCTTGCGCTTGAATAAACAGTTTGTCAAAATTGGTGCGATTGTCGGTTTCTTCCGCGCAATAGACTAACGGTCCGTATTCAATGGCTGAAAGTCCACTGTTGGCAGTAACTTCGTGATTTGCAAGCACTTGCCGCACTTTCATTGGTAAGACCAGTTCAATTTGATTGTCGCCTGCCCATTCTTTTGAGATTTCCACATAGTCGTTTTCCACTTCCGATTGGATGGCTGTGCCGTTCAATGAAAGTTGGAATGCGTCGTCGACTGGTTGGTCGCCGTAGGCATAAAGCGTTCCGGGTGTCACTTCGTTCCTTGCCCAGCCGGGGATTCGTATTTTAAGGGTGAATTTTTGAGGTTTTTCCGTTTTCACATTGAGGCTGATGTATCCCTGCCACGGATAATCCGTTTCTTGCCGTATCTCGACCGTTTGTCCCTGCACCGGAATTTCTGCTTTGTTCGACATAAAAAGATTGACATAGACACTACTGTCGCCTTGCGTGGCGTATATCAAGTTGGGAATGAACGGAATAAAGCGAATCAAGTTGGTGGGGCAGCAGGAGCAGTCAAACCACGATTGGCGCGTGCAGGCTCCCACATTAAATTTATATTGCCCATCCGACTCCAAGGGGTTAGGATAGAAAAACTCTGTGCCTTGCAACGAAATACCCGCAATGAGCGCATTGTAAAGCGTTCTTTCGAGCACATCGTAATATTTGGCATCACCGGTGAGACGAAACAGGCGGTCGTTCCAAAACACGCTACCGATGGCGGCGCAGGTTTCGCTGTAAGCCGTCAGGTTTGGCAGTTCGTAGTTGTCGCCGAACGCCTCGCTCCCGTGGCGGGCACCAATTCCTCCGGTGATGTACAGTTTCTTGTTTATCATATTGTCCCACAGGTTATTAACAGCATTTAGATACGCCTCATCGTTGTAGATAGCCGCGATGTCGGTCATTCCGGCATACATATACACTGCTCTCACGGCATGTCCCACTACTTCATCTTGTTGAGTAACAGGAAGATGGTCTTGGTTATACACCCCGTGAATTTTCCGGTGAGCGACATCGCCTCTTAAATCTAAAAACTTCTTTGCCAATTCCAGATAATCTGCATTATCCGTAATTTGGTATAATTTGATTAAGCCCGTTTCGACAATTTGATGCCCGGGAACTTCGTAATTAGTGGTGTCGCCAAACACTTCTACCAATAAATCGGCATTTTTGATGGCTATGTCCAAAAAATTGTGCTTTCCGGTAGCCCAATAATGCGCAGTTGCCGCCTCAAACAAGTGTCCGCTGTTATACAACTCGTGGCTGGAGCCCAAGTCCGTCCACCGTGTGCCCGGCTTCACCCATCCGGCGGGCGGATTCATCGGGTCAATCGTGCGCCAAGTGGTCAGGTAGCCATCGGGTTCCTGTCCGGTTTCGACAATCGCAATGACTGAATCCAGATAATTTTCCAATTCCGGATTGGGGGCACTAATCAATGAATACGCCGCCCCTTCAATCGTTTTATAGACATCCGTATCGTCGAAAGGCATCACACCGCGTGTTTTGCCCGTTTTGCCTTGGATGACCCGTCCGGCGGTGATAAAATTTTCAAAACGCCCCTCCGCAGCACACTTGTCGAAGGCATATCGGATGGTGGTGCGCTGGATGGTTTGTATTTTGGGCAACCAAAAAGCGTCCGTCAATGTCACATGATTCAGATTTACCTGCTGAATCGGATAATCCACACCGGCCCGCGTGCACGAAAGCAGGCTGAGGATTGCGAGTGAAGACAATAATACATTTTTCATTAGTTCAAATTTACTTTTTGCGGCTGCAAATCTACGCATAATTTTTCAATTTCAGCTAATTCACCGACATTTTGCCGACTTTCATCGAAAAAATCGCCCTTTTTATCGAATTACTCTTGGTGTGCTAAGTTTTTCCCCTTACCTTTGCATCCTAATTCATTTTTAAAAATTAAAAGTTATGAAAAAAGTTGTGTTTGGTGTTATTATTGTGTTGGTTGGTATCTTCTTGATTGCCAACAATTTGGGGTACATTCCTGCGTGTGTGTATGATTTGGTGATTAGTTGGCAGGCGTTGCTGATTGCGATTGGCATTCCGCTTTTGTTTGACAGGCATTCGCCTCATCACGACAATATTATTGGGGGAGTGATTCTTATCTTTATTGGTGGCATTTTTATGCTCGGCAAAATTCCGGATATGCCTATAAAGAGTTTTATCCTGCCCGTTGTGCTGGTTTTCATTGGGTTGCTTTTTGTTATTCGCCCCAAGAAAAAGGGGTGGCATTGGCATAAACACTTTGTTTTTGTACACGGGCATCATGACGACCAGACTTTTAAGGAAACGCCGATAGAAAAAGACGGCGTGGTGCATCGCGACTATGTTTTTACCGGCACGAAGGAAAAATGGACGTATGGGGCGTTGCGCAATGTGGAAATCACCTCGGTTTTCAGTGGTGTGGAGCTGGATTTTACGCAGGCGGAATTGGCGACCGATGTGACAGTGGCGGTGCGAATTAAAGTAGGGGCTGTCTTCGGTAGCGTAGTCCTCTATGTGCCGGAAGATTGGAATATCGTCATTCAAAAGGAATGCGTCTTTGGCGGTTTTGTTGATAGCCGCCCCGCTCAAGTGGTTGCCGCAGCCAACAAAGACAAGTTAGTAATTCTCGAAGTGGAAGCCGTGTTTGGCGGCGGCGAACTCAAATGCTATGAATAATCCGTTTTTGAAAAATGTGCGTTGGCAACTTGGCTACTTCTGTGGCTGGGCTGCCATCGCTTGGCTAACCACCTGCCTGTCAGACTATTGGTCAATCGCGAGCGACCACATCGTGCTACGAACGGCACTTCAGGCAGCCTATATACTCCTCGTGTGGAACCCCATCCGCTATGTCCGCAACACATTGAGTGTGCCGCTGTTCATGCTGTTTCACGTGCTGCTACTGTCGGTGGTCGTAGCGATTTGGTGGGGACAAGGGCTGCTGCTCGTGCCTGAAATCCTGCTCTACATCATTTTCGTGCTGCTCTATTATCTGTTGTGCACCACAGCAGAACTGAAAGCGCAACAGGAAAAAATAGCGGTGGAAGCAAGCGCATCAAAACTCGTGCCCGCCGAAAAATTGACCCGCATAAGTGTAAAAAAGCACCGGGCACTATTCTTCATCCCCGTCACCGAAATAATATATATCGAAGCCAACGGCGACTATGTGATGATTTACACCGCAAAGGCTAAATACCTGAAAGACAAGTCAATGAAGTACTGGGAAACCATGCTCCCCGAAGATTTATTTGTGCGCATCCACCGCTCGTTTATCCTCAATGTGGAGCATATTGCAAAGGTTGAACTGTATGAAAAGGAAACATACAAAGTGCTGTTGAAAAACGGTGTCGGCATCAAAGCGAGTGCTGCCGGGTATAAGTTGTTGAAACAGAAGATTTTATAACACCGTCACCCAGCCGTATTTGTCTTCAATATCGCCATACTGAATAGCCCGCAACTGCTTGTAGAGTTTTTCGCAGATGGCGCCCGGTTTGCCGTCCGGGGAAAAGATGTAGGATTTGTTTTCTGCGGCATCGTCCACCCGTTGGATGGGCGAGATGACGGCTGCTGTGCCGCACATGCCGGCTTCTTCCAGCGTTGCCAATTCGTCGAGGGGGATGGCGCGGCGTTCCACTTTCATGCCCATGTCTTCTGCCAACTGTATCAGGCTTTTGTTGGTGATGGAGGGCAGGATGGATGTGGATTGAGGGGTGATGTAGGTGTTGTTTTTGATACCGAAAAAGTTGGCAGGACCACATTCGTCGATGTATTTCTTGTCGCGGGCATCCAAATACAGCACTGCCGAATAGCCTTGTTCGTGTGCTTTTTCGCCGGCAACCAAACTGGCGGCGTAGTTTCCGCCCACCTTGATGCAACCTGTTCCCAGCGGTGCTGCGCGGTCATATTCGCGGTAAATCACCACCGGCGTAGTCTTAAATCCTTCTTTGAAATACGGTCCCACGGGGGTCACAAACAGGATAAAAGTATATTCTTTTGCCGGTTTCACGCCCACCTGCGCCGACGTGCCAATCAGCAACGGACGTATATATAAGGAAGCACCGCTTTCGTAGGGCGGCACAAAGCGTTCGTTGCGTTTGACCGCCTCCACCACGGCTTTTTCAAACAGTTCGACCGGCAATTCAGCCATCATAATACCGCGAGACGACGCCTGCATACGCAACGCATTTTCGCGCATCCTAAAAATGCGAATTTTGCCATCCGTGCCGCGAAAGGCTTTCAAACCTTCAAACGATTCCTGCCCATAATGCAGACAGGTACTCGCGATATGCAGGTTCAAATGTTCCGAATCCGAGTACTCCAAATCACTCCATTTGCCGTCACGGTAGTACGCACGCACGTTAACATCCGTTTTCATGTAGCCAAAAGTCAAATCCGACCAACTTATAGTATCCATTGCTGTGTATTATATATATTTAAAATCCGCCGCAAAGTTAGTGTTTTCTTATGGATTGTGCAACGCCTCCTGATTGTTTGCTATTTTTTTTCAGGTGCTATTATTTCGCAAACGGTGTTTTGTCCCGCAGGGACAGCACTTTATTAACCGTAGACTTTAGTCTACGGTATAAAAATGGTAAGATTCCATTAGTCCCGCATGGGACGGCACTTTATTAACCGTATGCTTTAGCTTACGGTACGAGAATGACGACAACCTCATAGTCCCGCATGGGACGGCACTTGAGATGGGTGCAATTTTGCAGAATAACAATGTGTCGTCCCATGCGGGACTTGGGGGAGGCGGTGGCTCCGTCACTCCCGTAGACTGAAGTCTACGGTTAATAAAGTGCTGTCCCTGCGGGACAAAACGAGCCGCACAGTTCTGTCCATAATGGGACTGCGCTCCGGGCAAGTAAAAATAGCACCTGAAAAAAAGATTTAGCCTCTTTTTCTCAGAGAATACAAGGTTCTGTTCGTCAATTTCTAAATATCTACCGAAATATTTTTTCGGATGCAGAGAGGTATATTCAACAGATTGACACGGAAAAACCGGGCATACAGTCACTCCAGCTCGCCACTGCTGCTGCAGAATCTGCCGGAGTAAAGATTTTTATCATTATTGATGAATACGACCACTTTGCCAACGACCTTATCGCGATGGGCACGCACTTGGGAAAAGATGTTTACCACAATGTGATACACGCTAACGGTTCGGTGCGCGATTTTTATGAATCTCTAAAAACGGGCACCAAAACGGTCATCGACCGTATGTTCATCACCGGCATCTCCCCCGTGATGCTGGACGACCTCACCAGTGGGTTCAATATTGCTGTCAATCTCACACTTGAACCAAGGTATAATGAAATGATGGGTTTTACGCAGCAGGAAGTAGAGGCTCTGATGCTGGAAACGGGCGTTGACCCCAACCTTATCATTGTGGATATGGAGGCGTATTATGATGGCTATCTTTTTCATAAAGCCGGCGAACATCGCGTATATAATCCGTCCATGATTCTTTATTTATTTTATCAGATATTACAATCCAAAATGCCACCTGAAAATATCATTGACGACAATCTGAAAACGGATTACAGCCGTTTGCGGCGCATGGTTCAGAACGAGGATAATCGCAATACGCTGACGAAAATTATTCAGGACAATGGCATTATCTCTGATGTCATCAACAAATTTACGATTGACCGTTTGGAGGATACCAAGTATTTTATTTCTCTGCTGTTCTATATGGGGTTGCTCACGGTGGATAAAGCGGTGGAGGGGAGTTTGCGATTGAAAATTCCCAACTATTCCATCCGAACTGTTTATTGGGAATATCTGGAACAAATGACATTGGAATGGAACAAAGAGGTGACGATAGATGTGAGAATACAAAGTGCTGCGGTTAGGGAATTGGCTTACCGCGGCAATCTAAACCCTTACATCGAATATGTGAGCCAAAACATTTTCAGCCGATTGTCGAACCGCGATTTGCAGCAATTCAACGAAAAACACATCAAAATCATGCTGCTCAACGGCTTGTTTCAGAGCAATTTGTATATACCTCTCACAGAAAAAGAGGTAGAGCACGGCTACATCGACATTTTCCTGCAACGCAACCCACTGATTCCCGACGTCAAATATGAATGGGTGTGGGAAATCAAATACCTCCCCGTAAAATCGTGGCGTGTCACAAATAAAACACGCGATGCCGCCCGCGCGCAATTAACAAAATACCGCAATGCGCACGAATTTGCCGGACGTAGCGATGTGCGCTTTGCGTCAATTATTTTTATCGGCAAAGACAAGTTTGAGATTGAAGAGCTGGCATTAACATAAAAAATGTTAAACTTTTCAAAATCCATTGTCAATTCAAAAACATTCACTACCTTTGTCGCCGAATTGTCATAGTGGCAGTTCGCAAAAAATTTGTTAAACATTAAAAGTAATTTTTATGAAGAAAAAATGCAAAAACAAGAAGTTTGCAAAGTTTGCAAAACCTTTGCTGCTAAGTAGCATTATCTTAGGGGGGGGGGGGGGCAAAGAATTTGCGCTGAAGTAGCGCATGAGGCGCCTCAAGAGTCGCCGCAGATTATTGAGGTGGCGATTCCCTCGTCAGGGACGAAGACCATTACCGGTTTCGTGTACGACGAAGCCGGAGATGGAATCCCCGGTTCCACCATCACCATCAAAGGGAGCACTCGTGGAGTTGTAACCGACATGGATGGTTCATTCAAAATAGACGTTTCGCCGACGGATGTTTTGGAAGTTTCTTTTTTGGGCTATGACACCTACACTGTGACGGTGGGTGACAAGGCGAATTTTGTGATTCCGCTCAAGCCGCAAGCCAACGAACTGGACGAAGTGACCATCGTGGCTTTCGGCAAGCAGAAGAAAGAGAGCGTGGTAGGCTCCATCACTACTATCAACGTTAAAGACCTGAAAGTGCCCAGCAGCAACCTTACTACGGCTTTGGCGGGACAGATGGCAGGCGTTATCGCCTATCAGCGAAGCGGCGAGCCGGGCAAGGACAATGCCGATTTCTTTGTGCGCGGTATCACCACCTTTGGTGCCAACACCAACCCGTTGATACTGATTGACAATGTGGAACTGACCACGACCGACTTGGCGCGACTGCAACCGGATGACATCGAGAGTTTCTCCATCATGAAGGATGCTACCGCCACGGCTTTGTATGGCGCACGCGGTGCAAACGGCGTTATTTTCGTCACCACCAAACAGGGCAAGGAAGGTCCGGCAAAGATTTCCGTCCGCGTGGAAAATTCTTTTTCGTCACCCACCCGCAACATTGAGTTTGCCGACCCTGTCACCTATATGAATATGCACAATGAAGCCGTATTAACACGCAATCCCTTAGAAAGACTGCCCTACGGACAGTCAAAAATCGACAACACGGCTGCCGGTAAATATCCCCTACTCTATCCTGCCAATGACTGGCGAAAAATGCTGTTCAAGGATTATTCCACGAACCAGAGGGCAAATCTGAGTGTGAGCGGTGGTGGTGGTGTGGCACGTTATTATGTGGCCGGCTCGTTCAGTCAGGACAATGGAAACCTGATAGTGGATAAGCGGAACAGTTTTGACAACAATGTCAATTTCAGAAATTACACCCTGCGTGCCAATGTGAACATCAATGTCACAAAAACCACCGAGTTGGCGGTTCGTTTGAGTGGCAATTTCGACGATTATACCGGTCCTCTGGATGGCGGTGCTGCCGTATATAATAAGGTAGTACACGCCAATCCTGTTCTGTTCCCGGCTTATTTTCCGGTTGACGACGAACACTCGCATATTAAACATATCATGTTTGGAAACAAAGATGGTTTGTACATGAATCCATACGCCGAAATGGTGAAGGGCTATATGAACGAGTCGCGCTCGCAGATGTTGGCGCAGGTTGAAGCCAAGCAGGATTTAAAATTCATCACCGAAGGATTGTCTATCCGGGCGATGCTGAACGTTTCGCGACTGGCTTCATTCAATGTAAAGCGGCAGTACAGCCCGTTCTGGTATCAGGTAGCAAGTTCCGACCAGCAAACGGGTACCTATTCTTTAATCCGTACCAACCCGGACAGCGGAACAGGCAAGGGGACAGAGTACTTGGACTTGGTCGAAAGTCGCCCAACGGTGGAGTCCACTTTATATTCTGAAACCGTCCTCAATTATAGTCGCACGTTTGCCAAACAACACAGTGTCAGCGGTTTGTTGGTTCTCACGACGAGAGAATTTCTCAACGCCAACGCAGGAGGACAGATTCAGGAGTCGTTGCCTTCCCGCAATGCCGGACTGTCCGGACGCGCCACCTATTCTTACGGTGGACGTTATTTTAGCGAATTTAACTTCGGGTACAATGGCTCCGAACGTTTCGCCGCCAACCATCGCTTTGGCTTCTTTCCATCGGCGGGCGTCGCGTGGAATATTGCCAACGAAGCTTTTTGGGAAAATCTGCAACCTACTGTCAATAACCTCAAACTGCGTTATTCATTAGGCTTGGTCGGAAACGACCGAATCGGGACAGCCTCAGACCGTTTCTTTTATCTGTCGAAGGTGGTGCCGGAAGATGCGAGCAGAAGAAGTTATTTTGGAACGAATGCGGATGAATTCCTGAATGGTTTCACCATTAGCAGATATGCCAGCGATAATATTACCTGGGAAACGGCATTAAAACAAAATTATGCCGTCGAAGTGGGTTTGTGGAACAAGGTCAATATTATTGCGGAATATTTTACCGAATATCGCAAAAACATCCTGATGGACAGAATGGATATAACCTCTACCATGGGATTGACGGTGACAGACCCTGTGCGCGCCAACATAGGCGAGGCTTCGGGAAAAGGGGTTGACTTGACCGCGGAATACCAGCAATCGTGGAACAAGGATTTCTGGACAGCGGCACGGGCTAATTTCACGTATGCCACCAGCAAGTATGAGGTATATGAAGAGCCGGAGTACCCGGAATATTGGCGTACCAATGTAGGACGGTCGCTGCAACAAAATTGGGGATACATTGCCGAGCGCCTGTTTATGGACGATGCGGAAGCGCGTAATTCGCCTTCCCAGGATTTTGGCAGTCCTTATGGCGGCGGCGATATTAAATATACCGATGTGAATAAGGACGGCAAAATAACGACAGCCGACATGGTTCCACTCGGTTATCCTAAGGTGCCTGAAATTGTTTACGGATTTGGTTTTTCGGCAGGCTACAAAGGTTTTGATGCTTCGTTCTTTTTCCAAGGTGCCGGCAGAGAGTCGTTCTGGATAGACCCTTCGAGTTGGGACGATGGTGGCACGATACGGGGAACAGCACCTTTCGTGAACGATTCGCAATTGCTGAAAGCATACGCCGACAGCCACTGGAGTGAAAGCAATCAGAATATGTATGCTGTTTGGCCCCGATTCAGTAATTACTTGAACAATAACAATACCCAGCCAAGTACCTGGTTTATGCGCGACGGCTCTTTTATTCGCCTCAAACAGGCAGAAATCGGCTATACCATTCCGGGCAAATGGCAGGAGAAATTACATGTAGGCAATTTACGGCTTTATGTAAGCGGCGTCAACCTATTGCTGTTCAGTAAATTCAAACTATGGGATGTGGAAATGGCAGGCGAAGGATTGGGATATCCCATTCAACGGGTGTTCAATGTCGGACTAAATCTTATGTTCAATTAAAAAATTAAAAATTAAAAAATATGAAAACAATAATAAATTATATTAGTAGAGACGTGGCGCGCCACGTCTGTACATCCATGGTTGCGCGCCACGTCTGTACACTCATGATTGCAGCAATGTTCCTCCTGCCATCCTGCAACGACTATCTGGATGTAGTGCCTGAAGGCGACCTTGCCACATTGGAGAATGCCTTTGCCATGCGGTCGGAAGCCGAGAAGTATCTTTATACCTGCTACTCGTACATGCCTTTAGATGGAACCATCACCGGCGACCCTGCCATACTGGGTGGCGATGAAATCTGGTCGGTCTATGGTGCCCAGCCCAATTTTATGAACGATGTGGTGGTGGGTATTGCAAGGGGCTATCAAAATGCAAACTCGCCCTTGGTGAACTATTGGGACCATCTGTATAAGGGCTTGCGGGTCTGCAACATCTTTCTGGAAAATATTGCTTCCGTACCCGATTTAGAGCCTTTTGAAAGAGTACAATGGGAAGGCGAGGTGAATTTCCTGAAAGCGTATTATCATTTTTATTTGCTGCGCTGCTATGGACCTATCCCGTTGGTGAAGGAAAATCTGTCTATAGACGCTCCTTCATCAGAAATCAGGGTATCGCGTGAGCCGGTAGATGATTGTGTGGATTATATTGTGCAATTGTTGGATACGGCAGTTGCTAAGCTTCCCGCGGCGAGAATTAATCCCACCAGAGAACTGGGACGTGCCACCAAGTTGATTGCCGCCACGCTGAAAGCCAAAGTCTTAGTCACGGCTGCCAGTCCGCTGTTCAACGGAAACAGCGAGCAGACTACGCTTGCCAACCGCGACGGCACCAAACTGTTTAACCCCACGGAGGATATTAGCAAATGGGAACGGGCAGTGGCTGCTTGTAAAGAGGCTATAGCGATTTGTCCGCCTGAAGTCAGTCTGTACCAATACAACGGCAACCGCGTTGTGTCAGACACCATCAAACAGGAACTGACCATTCGCAATACCGTTACCGAGAAATGGAACAGCGAAATTATCTGGGCAAATACCCTCACCCGACCGAATGATAACAGATTAGTTCAGATATCCGCTACCGCCCCTGTGGATAAAGGTAGATGGCCAGACCAAACCCTTCTAAACCCATTATTTCAACCGCCGGTGAAAATAGCAGAGATGTTTTATACCAGCAACGGTGTCCCGATTGAAGAGGACATTAATTGGGCGGCATTGAACCCGAATGACCTTCGGACAGGAACAAGTGCAGGTCCGGAAAAGTATTACATCAAAAATGGTTATGAAACGATACAACTGCATTTCGATAGAGAGCCTCGTTTCTATGCCTCGCTCGGTTTTGACGGCGGAATGTGGTATGGACAGGGAAGATACGACAATGAGCCGAGCACACAGTACTATGTAGCAGGTCGGCAAGGGGGCGGTCAGCAGCTTACGGTTGCGTCACGCGGACCTGTGACCGGATACTACATAAAAAAATTGGTTCATTTCGAAAGTGTACAAGGCGCGTTGAACAACTACACCGCTACATTTTATCCCTGGCCTATTCTGCGTTTGGCTGACCTCTACCTCCTGTATGCAGAAGCCATTAACGAAGCCGAAGGACCCAACGGACCCAATAGCACCGATTTATTCCATTATATCGACGCAGTGCGGGAGAAAAATGGATTGAAAGGCGTAAAATATTCGTGGGATACCTATACCTCACAACCGAAATACAGTACGCCAAACGGTATGAGGCAGATTATTCACCGCGAGCGCCTGATAGAATTAGCCTTCGAATCACAACGTTTCTGGGACTTGAGGCGATGGAAAGAAGCGCCCAACGAATATAACAACAAACTCGTTGAAGGATACAAACTCGATGAAAGTGACCCCGAAAAATTTTATAAACGGGTCGCATTGTGGCAGCAAAAATTTGCTCAAAAGGATTATTTCTGGCCCATAAAGACAGAAGATATTGAAAAAAATCCCAATCTGGTGCAAAACATTGGATGGTAAATTGTCTGAACCATGATTTTCACAAGATTTACAAGATTAGCATGATGAAAACAAATATCTTGGTAATCCTGAAAATCTTGACAAAATCACGGTTCAGACAAAAAAAAAATTATAAATTAAAAAATTAAAAAATTATGAAGACGAAAAGAATTATTTTAAGTGTGTTCCTGATGGGTGCCTTGGGGTATGGTT
The DNA here is from genome assembly GCA_001417715.1 of Candidatus Symbiothrix dinenymphae. Taxonomy (GTDB): domain Bacteria; phylum Bacteroidota; class Bacteroidia; order Bacteroidales; family Azobacteroidaceae; genus Azobacteroides; species Azobacteroides dinenymphae. The sequence continues at coordinate 6,878 of BBRT01000152.1, read as the reverse complement.
GTCAGGAAGAAGTGTCGGACGATTCGCCTGCGCCTGCGCCGATTACCGTTCGCGAAGTTGTGAATACGAGTGGCGGTGCCATCATCCGCTACACGCTCCCCAATGACAAAAATCTGTTGGGTGTGAAAGCCGTTTATGAGCGCAACGGCGAGACCGTGGAGACAAAAGCCTCCTTGTATGTAGATGAATTGAGTGTGGAGGGTTTTGGCGATACCAATCCGCATGACGTGACATTGTACAGTGTTGGAAGAAACGAAAAGTTATCGTCCCCCACTCCCGTACAAATCACGCCGGAAACGCCGTCTGTTCTTGCCGCGCAGGTGCAACTGGATGCTACTTGGGGCGGGATAAAATTGACGTTCAAAAATCCGGCGCAAGCCAATCTCTCTTTTGTGGTGATGGTGGATTCGACAGGTACCTGGGAGCCGGAGCCGGTCCAGACATTCTATGCAGGAGCCGATTCAGGATTTTTTACCGCAAGAAACGTAGCCTTCAAAGAACATAAATACGGGGTTTATGTGAGAGACCGATGGCTCAATCAATCTGCTATCGTGAGTGAACGCTTGATTCCTTTGGAAGAAATAGAGATACCAAAGGATGTGTGGACAAACGGAATGTTGCCCGGTGATTCTTATGACCCTGCTGAGGGCAATTATAATATTTTTAGGATTGAGCATTTATGGGATGGTCTGCATGGATATCCGCATGAGTTTGCAACGACAGCCACCACTCCCATGCCGCAGCATTTCACCATAGATTTGGGACGCAGCGTTGCAATATCCCGTTTTGCATTGGTTCCCCGACAGAATTATGAAAACTATGCCGGTCTTTGTCCTCGCATCTTTGAACTCTATGGCTCGGATAATCCACCTGCGAATGGAAGTTTTGACAACTGGCATCTGCTCGGACGCTGGGAATATTTCAAGCCGTCGGGGTATGGCTCAGGAAGAGATGTGGGAACCATTACACAAGAAGACTTAGATTATGCCATATCAGGAGGCAGTTTTGAGTTGGAGCCCAACGCTTTAACGCCTGAGCCTTGGCCAACAGTCACTCATATACGTTTCCGTACACTTTCGACCTTTGACACTTACTTGACTCCGCTAACACAGGGATATATATGTATTGATGAATTGACCCTTTATGGACAATTAAGAGACAATTAAAAATAAAAAAAATAAAAAAAATAAACAAAGATGAAAAAGATAACATATTCATTAGTAGCGATTTTTAGTGCGGTATATTTTTCCGCATGCGGTGACGTGGACGAAACTTACAAAGAGTTTGTCGTCCCTAACGGCATCACTTATCCTCAAAAAGCGGAGGCATTGACCGTTTTGGAAGGACGAAACAGAGTGAGGCTCCAATGGCTCAAGGGCACTGACCCCAAAGTAGTGAAAGCACAGGTATATTGGAATAATTATACCGATAGCGTCAATGTTGACATTGCCGCCACCGACAATATTGTCAGTGTTGATATTAACAACCTGTCAGAAGACACCTATACATTTTTTGTCAAAACATACGATGCGGATGGTAATGTGTCTGTCCCGGTGGAAGTAATCGGACAAGCCTACGGAGCGAATTATCAAAGTACGCTGTCTTCTCGGGCTTTTATAAAGTTTGATTTCTTCCCTGACCGAGCGGAATTAACGTGGGGACCTGCCAATCCTGCGGCAGTCAGTTTTGTCATAAAGTACCTCGACTCATCAGGAAACCCGCAAGAAGAAACTGTTCCCGCGGATGCACTGCTCACCAGTTTGACGGACTATCAAATTGGAAGTGAGTTTACTACGGAAACGCGCTATCGCCCCACTACAAGAGCCATCGATACGTTTCTGGTAACAGATGTAAACAGTTTCCCGACAGAGCTGCCATTAACGAAAAGCAGTTGGGCAAATGCAGCATTACCCGGTGATAGTTGGTTAGGCGCCGGGGGTGCTACTGGTGATTGGAGTTTTGAAAAACTCTGGGATGGGCTAGAAGCTCCGAGTAATGCAAATAGGAGTTATGCATCAGCCGGTGCCTCTCCCATTCCGCAGCATTTCACCATTGATTTAGGCTATAAAGCGTCTCTCAGTCGCATGCAATTATGGCCAAATAATAGTTCTACTAATGCTGATAGATATCAGTGGATGTCTCCCCGTGAATTTGAACTCTGGGGTTCCAACAATCCCGACCCTGACGGCGGTTGGGTTAACTGGGTTAAATTGGGTGAATGGACGGTGCACAAACCTTCGGGATATGAATTGGACGGCAGTGTGGGAACGGTTACTGCCGATGATGAGGACTATTTCAGATACCATCAGGTATATGACATCGTGCCTTCCGCAGCAACTCCGAATGCAGCCGACCCGGTTAGGTACATACGGTTCAAAACCATCAACAATTTTGCAACGTATATAACCCCGGCAGCAAATGATTATGTGGCTATTGCCGAAATGTCATTGTGGGGCGCATATAGGGACTAATATAAATAAATTGCGTACTTTTGCAAAAAAATAAATAAACAAATAAAAAGTATGAAGAAAACAGTTTTGTGTTGCGTTGCCATCCTAATGAGCAACATGGCTTTCAGTCAGGAGAAAGGTCAATGGAGTGTAGAAAAGGCGAATAAGTGGTACAAACAGCAGGCTTGGATACTTGGCTGCAACTACGTTCCGAGTACAGCCGTCAATGATGTGGAGTTCTGGCAGGCGGAAACCTTCGACCCCGCGACCATTGACCGCGAACTGGGCTGGGCAAAAAACTGGGGCATCAATTCCGTCCGTGTTTTCCTGAACTATGTCGTGTGGGAAGCCGATGCTAAAGGGTATATAAAACGCTTTGAGCAGTTCCTCGGTATTGCCGCCAAACACGGAATCTCCGTGATGCCGGTACTCTTTGATGACTGCAATTTTTCGGGCGGCATCGCCACACTTGGTAAGCAGCCGGAGCCGGAGCCGGGTATTGTTATGGGGGGATGGGTTTCAAGTCCACCAAGAGCGTTGCGGGACGATCCTGCCTCTTTTCCAAAGTTAAAGGCGTATGTCCAAGGAATGGTGAAACCGTTTGGCAAAGACAAGCGGATTATCGCGTGGGACCTTTACAACGAGCCGTATAACAATTTCAATTTTGAGCCTCAAGGCGAAACACATCCCTTGATGGAGCAAACTTTTGTGTGGGTGCGTGAATTAAAGCCGAGCCAACCGCTCACGGTGAGTGCATGGGCGAACTTTGACCATCCCGTGCAGAAGAGAATGCTCCAACTTTCCGACGTCGCATCCTTTCACAGCTACGATACCAAAAAATGGATGGAAAACAAGATTAAGATTTGTTCCGAATATGGCAGACCAATTATTTGTACGGAATGGATGAGCCGTCCGGGTGGTTGCGTAGCTACTTCCATACTGCCGGTATTGAAGGAGAAGAATGTCGGCGGCTATCTCTGGGGATTGGTCAACGGACGAACACAGACAAACTTCGAGTGGGGTTCCACCGCCGCCAATCCGAAAAGCGAGCCATGGAAACATGACCTGATGCACAAGGATGGAACATCCTACGACCCGGCAGAATTTGAACTCTTTAAAAAATTAAGCGAGCGGGAAAATAAATAATCATGAAGAAAACAGTTTTGTTTTGCGTTGCCATCCTGATGAGCAGTTTGGTTTTCAGTCAGGAAAAAGGTCAATGGAGTGTAGAAAAGGCGAATAAGTGGTATAAAAAGCAGGCTTGGATACTTGGCTGCAACTACGTTCCGAGTACAGCCGTCAATGATGTGGAAATGTGGCAGGCGGAAACTTTCGACCCCGCAACTATTGACCGCGAACTGGGCTGGGCAAAGAAATGGGGCATCAATTCCGTCCGTGTGTTTCTGAACTATGTCGTGTGGGAAGCCGATGCCAAAGGGTACATAAAACGCTTTGAGCAGTTCCTCGGTATTGCCGCCAAACATGGTATATCCGTGATGCCGGTACTCTTTGATGACTGCAATTTTTCGGGCGGCATCGCCACAATCGGTAAGCAGCCCGAACCTGAGCCTTACGCTAGTTTGAAAGGATGGGTTTCAAGTCCGCCACTTGCATTGCGGGACGACACGGCCTCTTTTCCGAAATTAAAGGCGTATGTTCAAGGCATAGTGGGGTATTTTGGAAAGGACAAACGGATTATCGCCTGGGACCTTTACAACGAGGCGCATAACGCAGACGGTTTTGGCAAAAAAGACACACATCCGTTGATGGAGCAAGCCTTTGTCTGGGCACGTGAATTAAAGCCGCGCCAACCGCTGACGGTGAGTGCGTGGAGGGACTTTAAACACCCACTTTCAAAGAGAATGATGCAACTTTCCGATGTCGTTTCGTTTCATAGTTACAGTAAAAAAGAAACCTTTGAGAACGTGATTAAACTTTGTTCCGAATATGGAAGACCTGTTATTTGTACAGAATGGATGCACCGAGTGAATAAATGCACCGCTGTTCTGGTATTACCGGTGTTGAAGGAGAAAAATGTCGGCGGTTATCTCTGGGGATTAGTCAACGGACGGATACAGACAAACTTCGAGTGGAGTTCCACCGCCGCCAATCCAAAAGGCGATCCATGGATGCACGACCTTATGCGCAACGACGGAACACCTTACGATCCGGCAGAATTTGAACTTTTTAAAAATATCAGCGAGCGGAAAAATAAATAATCATGAAAAAAATATTTTTGTGTTGCGTTGCCATCCTGATGAGCAGTTTGGTTTTCAGTCAGGAAAAAGGTCAATGGAGTGTAGAAAAGGCGAATAAGTGGTACAAACAGCAGGCATGGATACTTGGCTGCAACTACGTTCCGAGTACAGCCGTCAATGATGTGGAAATGTGGCAGGCGGAAACTTTCGACCCCGCGACTATTGACCGCGAACTGGGCTGGGCAAAGAAATGGGGCATCAATTCCGTCCGCGTGTTTCTGAACTATGTCGTTTGGGAAGCCGACGCCGAAGGGTACATAAAACGCTTCGAGCAATTCCTTGGCATTGCCGCCAAACATGGTATATCCGTGATGCCGATACTTTTTGATGACTGCAATTTTTCGGGCGGCATCGCCACAGTCGGTAAGCAGCCCGAGCCTGAGCCGTGTGTCCTTTTAGGCGAATGGGTTTCAAGTCCGCCGAGAGCGTTGCGCGACGATATTGCCTCTTTTCCGAAATTAAAGGCGTATGTTCAAGGAATGGTGAAACCTTTTAGGAAAGACAAACGGATTATCGCGTGGGACCTTTACAACGAACCGTATAACAATTTCAATTTTGAACCTCAAGGCGAAACACATCCCTTGATGGAGCAAACTTTTGTGTGGGTGCGTGAATTAAAGCCACTCCAACCGCTGACGGTGTGTGCATGGGCAAGCTTTGACCATCCTATGACGAAGAGAATGCTCCAACTTTCCGATGTCGTATCCTTTCACGGCTACGATGCCAAAAAAGGAATGGAAAACAAGATTAAGATTTGTTCCGAATACGGCAGACCGATTATTTGTACAGAATGGATGAGCCGACCGGGTTCCCCGGCTGCTTCTATACTACCGGTATTGAAGGAGAAAAATGTCGGTGGTTATCTCTGGGGATTAGTCAACGGACGGACACAGGCAAACTTCGAGTGGGGTTCCACCTCCGCCAAACCGAAAGGCGAGCCATGGAAATGCGACCTGATGCACAACGACGGAACATCCTACGACCCGGCAGAATTTGAACTTTTTAAAAAATTAAGCGAGCGAAAAAATAAATTAAATTGATGAGAAGAGGTTTAATTCGGTTGTTACATATAGCAGTTCCTATCTGCCTGCTTTCGGCTTGTACCGATAAGTCGGTAAAAGAATTGCAAGTGGGCGATTGGACGGTTTACCAATTTTCCAACAATACGGTTTCGTTGGAGGTTGCACCGCTTGTGGGCGGACGGATTTTGCAATACAAATTAGGCACTCATGGTTTCTTTTTCGTCAATGCCGAACAGTTAGGCAAGCCTGTTCCGTCGGCAACACTCGGACAGGTTGGTGCATGGGGCAATCAGGGCGGCGCTAAATTGTGGCCCGCTCCTCAGGGATGGGATGGAGCCACTCAATGGCCCGGACCGCCCGATCCGGTGCTTGACGGAGGTGCTTATACCGTACTTGAAAAAGCCAATCGTTCTATTACTCTGCAAAGTCCTGACGATAAAGAATATACCGGCATTCGCTTCACACATAAGATTTCGCTGGATGCCATCGGTAGCGGCGTGGTGTTTGATGTGACGATGAAAAACATTTCCGACCGGCAAATTCGTTGGGGAATATGGTCGCATGTTCAGTTGGATGCCTCACTATCCGGCAGCAACGATTTCAATCATTTGCGGCTATTTTGCCCGCTTAATCCAAACAGTCACTTTGAAAAAGGATATGATGTGATTTTTGGAGAAAAAGAGAATCCGAGTTACCGTATAAACGCCGATTCATCCAAATTTGAAGCGGAATATCTTTATCAGGTGGGTAAAGTGGGAATTGATTCTCCCGGCGATTGGGTGGCAACGCTCAATCCCGAAACGGGTGATGTGTTCGTGCAGAAATATGCTTTTGTAAGCGGTGCCGACTATCCGGAAGGCTCGTCGGTGGAAGTATGGACAAACGGTGTGGGCAGCTATCATGCCTACGGACAGGATTTGACAGGCGAGAACGACCCGAAACAAAATCCGTATGTTTTTCCTGACTTCGTCATAACATAAATTAACATTTCCATAAAACACTGATAATCAGCGCGAAAGCTATTTTGCGACACCCATTTTGGGTGTCGCGCCCCCAAATTTCATTACCTTTGTTCTGGAAATGTACGTGCGCAGGAAGCCTAACCGGTCGGGCAGCACAAGCGTGGTGGTGGTTGATAAGTCACGCGG
>BBRT01000151.1 GCA_001417715.1 Candidatus Symbiothrix dinenymphae | reverse complement strand
GAACCAAGCACGCCGTTCAAAATAGGATTGGGTATGCTCATTGCAGCAATTGGATTTGTGGTGCTTGCCTTTGCATCATTCGGGCTGGCAAGTCCTGCCGATTTACCGCCACTCGTGCAGGGACAGGAACCAATAGGATTGGCAGAAAACTTTCGCATTTCACCCAATTGGCTTATTAGCACTTATTTAGTTCTGACTTTTGGTGAATTGCTTTTATCGCCGATGGGAATATCGTTTGTGTCCAAAGTGGCACCACCAAAATATAAAGGGATGATGATGGGTTGCTGGTTTGCCGCCACTGCCATTGGCAACTACCTTGTATCAGTTATTGCAGGAATTTGGGAAAGTGGAATGCCTTTGTGGGCAATATGGGGCGTGTTGATTGTGTTATGTTTGATTTCAGCAATCTTCATCTTCTCCATTATGAAACGCTTGGAAACAGCCACGAAATAAAATAAAAACAATATAATAATGATAACAGCAGACCAATTACGTGAAGTATTGGAGCGCGAGTCCGCGCTGAGGGGGTACCTTTGACATCGATGCGAAGACTATCCAATTAGAGGAAGAAGAATTGCGCACGCAGGCTCCCGACTTTTGGGAGGATGCTAAGCGTGCCGAGGCTCAAATGAAAATCGTGCGCGGCATCAAGTCGTGGATTGTGGCGTACAACGAAGTGAGAGCGGCAACTGAAGAGTTGCAGCTTTCGTTCGATTTCAACAAGGAGGGCATCACCAGCGAGGCAGAGGTGGATGAGGCGTACAAACACGCCGTCGCACTGCTCGAAAACCTCGAAATGAAAAATATGCTCCGCTCAGAAGAAGACCATCTGGGTGCAGTGTTGAAAATCAACGCCGGCGCAGGTGGCACAGAAGCCCAAGACTGGGCAGAAATGCTCTACCGAATGTACGACCGCTGGTGCGCAAGCAAAGGCTACAAAGTGACCGTCACCAATTGGCTCGACGGCGACGACGCAGGCATCAAAACCGTCACCCTGCAAGTGGAAGGCGACTACGCATTCGGCTATCTGAAAAGCGAAAACGGCGTGCATCGTCTCGTGCGCGTATCGCCCTACAACGC
>BBRT01000150.1 GCA_001417715.1 Candidatus Symbiothrix dinenymphae | reverse complement strand
GCGGCTGTAATCTCGAAGTGCATGGAAAAATCCAACCGCGTGTCCAACGCTTTTGCCAGCGACACGGCGGATTGTTTGCGCAACATCCCTCTCAAAATTTGCCATTCCGACTGCGCCAATTTCCCCGCCGGCAACCACACCAAGCCATTTCCGGACGATGAATGCGGTGCTTTTACTAACATTTTATGGGTGGTTTTCTCCATTATTTGCTCAATTTCATCCAAATTCGTGATGAATTGGGGCACTAGTGTTTTGTCTATTTCGGGGAAATTTTCGATAAGGTGCGACAGCACCTTTTGTGCCGTTTGACGGCTACCCAATGTGCGGTATTCGTCTTTCCACTTGGGCACCGTCCAATTCAGCCGGTGTTGCGCACTCAACTGTTCCAAAAAATGGCAACTTTGTGACGAAATTCCCCAAATATCAACCGTTTGATTAGCTAATAATGTGGTGTAGGATGCCAATTCGCTAATCGGAATCGCAGTTGCAAGCCCGTGTCCAATCCCTTTTTCAAAATCGGCAGGCAACGGCTCATGGACGAGCACAAAATCGCCGGGAGCGGCGTACCAAGCAGGCAAAAAAGCCAAATCGTGCTGCATCCACACATGGTTGGCAGGAGCCTGGTAGTGTTTAGAGCCGTTGAGCACAGCAGCTTCGTGACCGGGGTTGAAATAATGAATCATATCAGTTATCAGTTACCAGTTACCAGTTATCAGTTATCATTGGGTCACTGGTAACTGGTCACTGGTAACTGGTTTTAGACTCTTTCTTCTAAATTCATATCCCATAAACTTATAATTTCTCAAAATAGGGCAGGCGTTTGATAGTTGCATCCACTGTTATTGTTTTTCCGCCGCTCAATACTTTGCCCAATTCGTCGCGCCATTTTCCTTTTGGGAGGACTACTGTGCGCTGTTTTTCGGCATTGAGCATGGGTGCCACCAGGAATTTTTCGCCCAGCATGAACTGGTCTTTGCAGTCGGCAAAGCCTTGTTCGGGGAACATATATTCAAGGTGGCGGATGATTGGCTCGCCCGTTTGCGCTGACTGTTGGGCACATTTCAGGATGTAATCGCCCATCTTCACGTGGAG
>BBRT01000149.1 GCA_001417715.1 Candidatus Symbiothrix dinenymphae | reverse complement strand
TGAACACCCTGCCGGTGGGCAACGACACTCTGGTGGCGTCCGTCTTTGCACCGGTGAAGGCACAAACGCTGCAGGCAAAAGACCGCCATTATATAGTCCGCCCCACCGCCACAGGCTGGGCAGGCAACATGGAGGGCGTAGGAGCCGGCAGGATGTATAAGATGCAGATGACCGAATCCACCACACTACCCGTCAACGGCAGAAAAATAGAGCCTGACAATGTGCCCATAACCGTGCACAGCGGCTGGACATGGCTTGCCTACACGCCAAATTTCAATATGTCGCTGAACGAAGCCCTGGCAGATTTGCAGCCAATGGAAGAGGACGTTATCAAGAGTCAGAGCGGTTTTGCAACGTATATAAACGGCGGCTGGCTGGGCAGCATGGAGAATATGGAAGCCGGCACAGGCTATCTCTATCGGTCGAAGGCAGGTGTTGGAAAGACATTCTACTATCCGGCAAATCCGTCCTCTACCGTCCATGTATCGGCAACAGCCGCAGCGGCAACCGCCGCAACGGCGGCGACAGCCGAACCGACACATTGGAAGCCTATCAGCGTAGCGCAATATTCCGGCAACATGAGCATCATAGCTGAAGTGCGGGATAATGAAGAGTTGCTCACTCGTGCGGAAGTCGCCGTGTTTGCAGGCGAGGAATGCCGCGGCGTGGCGAGGACTAACGACAAAGGGATGCTGTTCATCTCGGTAGCAGGCGATGCAGATGTGCCACTCACGTTCCGAGTGTTTGACACGGCGAAAGGCGTGGTGCGCGAGGTGATGCAGGAAGAGAGGTATCAGAGCGATGCGATATTGGGTGCAGTGAAGGCGCCGTATATCATTCAATCAATCGCAACACCTCAGAGCACCAATATCCGCATTAACCCCACGAAAGTAAAAACTACGTTTGAGGTGGTTGCAGACAACGGCAAGACGCTTCGCAACATCGCTATCTACGATGTAAAAGGGCATCTCGTGCAGCGAATTAGCGACGTGAAGGCATCCACCAAAAAAGTGGATGTAGCAGGCTTGGCTCCAAATGTTTATCTGGTGACGGTGGAGACCACTGATGGGGAGCGGCTGATGGCGCGAATTGTTA
>BBRT01000148.1 GCA_001417715.1 Candidatus Symbiothrix dinenymphae | reverse complement strand
AGGGAGAACGCGGCGGACTGCATCCGTGGCGTTGCGCATAAAGAGCGGCTGGTCGGTTGGCTCCACCGTGTCGTCGGTGGTAATCCAAAAACCGTTCCACACCGGCATCCCGTATTCGTCGCAGAGGTCGTAAAACGTGTCTGCAGTCGATTCGCCGGTCCAGTTGCGGACGATATTGAAATTCATATCCTGATGCAGTTTCAGATAGGGTTCGAGGTGTTCGCGCGAGGTGTTTTTCATCGCATCGTCCATGCCCCAGTTGCCGCCGCGACAGAAGATGCGGGTGCCGTTTACGCGAATGACGAGGAATGGTCCCACGGGGTCGTTTTGGTCGATTGCCATGGTTTGTGGGGGCAATGCGCGCGTTGCTTCTGCGTTCAATGTGGGTAATTGCACCTCGTTTGAAAATGGGAAACGGTTTTCATAATTGAAGAGGGGTTGGTTTGTCAGGGGATTGCGGGTCAAGCCCGCAATGACAGTGTTATTGCCTGCGTTGACGGGTCCATTGCCTGCGTTGATGTCGGTGGGCGAATAGGCGATGCGGATGTTGCCCTGCACGCTGTCGTGCACCATCAATTCGTAGGACATTTCGCGAATGCCGAAGCGGATTTGTTTTGAATCGGAAATGGGAGGATTGGGCAGGGGATTGCGGGTCAAGCCCGCAATGACGGTGGCGGTTAATTGCAAATCGTACAAATTTTGCTGACCATAGCCATTGGGCCACCAGAGGCGCGGATTTTTGAGTTGCACAGGTTCAAACTGCACCCGTTTTGTTTCATTTGCCGCCAAAGTGTAGGGCGATTCGATGGTTTTGCCTGCCACTTTTGCCTGCAATTTGCCTTCTGTGGGCTGCGACGAATGATTTTTCAGGTGTGCAACAATCGTGATGTGTGCCGATGTGGTGTCGGGCAGAGGCAGGTCGGTAATCACCTGAGGGTCAATAATTTGTACGTTGCCGCCAAATTGCAGGCGCACATCTTGCCAGATGCCGATGTTGCGGTCGCGAATGCCCGGAATCCAGTCCCAACCCATTGCTGCAATGAAAGTGGGTCGGTCTCTAAATTGTGGTACGTCAGCGACGCATTGTTGCCGCCATTACT
>BBRT01000147.1 GCA_001417715.1 Candidatus Symbiothrix dinenymphae | reverse complement strand
AATGTTTCCCGATGACACGGTGGCAATCTCGTCTTTCACCAGCGCATCGTCCAAAACAGTGGTGTTGGCAGACACGAATGTGCCAAACGCCTGTTCAATGGCACTACGCAGAGCCACCTTGGTAGCTTCCTCTTTTGTAGCACCGTCACCCGACACTGTGAGTGTCACTTCTTTAATCTGCTGTGCAGACACATTCACCGCAAAGCACATCAGTGTGAGTGCTGTTGCAAATACATTTTTAAATTTTACCATGTTCTTATTATTTTTAAATTATTAATTTCCTTCGGCTGATTTTTTGCCCAAGCCGTCCCAATGCTTTGGAGGGCTTCGATGCGCTTGGTTGACAGTTCTTTACTGTCCGCTTGTTGCCTTTCCGTAAACTGAAAATCGCGCTGTTCGCGCTCTTTTTCTTCGTTGTATTGTTGCATTTTGAAGTCCCATTCGCGTTTTTCGTCCGCTTCTAATTTGGCACTTGCCTCGGCGAGCAACTTTTCTGCCAAATGGATGCTTTTAGTGTAGCAATCTTGACAAATTGTTGGCACTTGTGTCAATTTATAAATGGCTTCATCGTACTGTCGATTGGCAGCCAGTAGCTGTGCATCCGCCAGCATTTGGTCGCAGTTGGCATTGTAATAGGCAACGATTTTGCTTTTTGCATTCTCCACCAATGTTGCTAATTGCTTGTGTTTCACATTGATAGTGTTAAACGCCGCAGCAAATGCTTTCGTTTCATTCGTTCCGATGCCCGACACATTCAACGAGGCGGTTTCATACAACTTGTTTGCAACCACATCGCCAATCATAAACACAACTTCCAACTTTTGCGAAATACGTGGCGGGGTGGACGGCACAATGTCTTTGGACACAACATTGATTTTTGCAGTCAGCACAAACCGCTCACTATAGCCATCGCCGACCACCCCGTAAGCAGTAACCACCTGCTGCAACTTAGCCTCAAGCACCCGCCCGGCATCCGCCGGAACATCGTCATAATCAGGCAGCACCACACTAATAGCAATCGTCCCAACACCCCCCACCTGCGCCCGCAAAGCAACAAAACAAAAAGCAAACCAAAAAAACACCATAATCCTAATTTTCAACATAA
>BBRT01000146.1 GCA_001417715.1 Candidatus Symbiothrix dinenymphae | reverse complement strand
GTCCGATGGCTGATTTTTTGGTGGAAGACGTGAAAATGAAAGTTGAATCAATCCCCGAAGTGAGCAATGTGGATGTCAACATCGTGTTTGAACCCGCATGGCACTACGGGTTGATGTCGGAAGAAGCCAAATTGGAATTGGGATTTTTCTGAAAAAAACATACTTCGCATCGGATGTACATTTGGGGTCAGACCTGTTCGGACCGCCTGTGGAGCGTGAAAAGCAGTTTGTCCGCTGGCTCGACACCATCAAGGCAGATGCCGAAGCATTGTATTTGCTTGGCGATATTTTCGATTTCTGGTTTGAGTACAAAAAAGTGGTACCGCGCGGGTTCACGCGATTTCTGGGAAAACTCTGCGAATTGCAGAAACGAATGATGGTTACACCGTCAAAAGCATTCAGGCGTGGGCTGATGAGCTGGATTTAGCGATTGCGGGGAGTTTTTTGGCGAAAAATGCAGTCGGAGAAGTCTTCAATCGCGGCTTTTTTATTGCACCGCACGCTACGCCTGTTTTTGTGGACAAGCGGCATCTGTTTCGCATCGGCGGCGAAAATAAATTGCTGACTGCAGGTGCTTCCTGCCCGATTATCGCCTATAAAGGTTGGAATATTCGCCTGATTGTCTGCTATGACTTGCGATTTCCCGTTTGGATGCGTAATCGGGTGGCGGGTGAATATGCGGCGGGCGAACACACAGGTTCGCCCCTACAATATGATTTGTTGATTTGCACCGCTAACTGGCCTCACACTCGCGATTATATTTGGACTACTCTGTTGCAAGCTCGTGCCATCGAAAATTGGTGCTATGTGTGTGGTGTCAATCGTATCGGCGAAGATGGCAATGGGGTAGCTCACGCGGGTAATTCCACCTTGTTTGATTTTTGGGGCAAAGCCCGTGCATACGCCGAAGCCAATCGGGAAGCCGTCATCACCACTAACCTCAGCAAACAATTGTTGCTCAATTTTCGCGAAAAATTCGCCATGTGGCGGGATGCAGATGTGCTACCTGCGCTCTAACAGGGGAGCCATCAAGCTTTAATCAATCACTATCACCACCCGCTTGTTTTGCTTCTTGTTTGGTTCAACACCATCAGGCGCGACCGGCT
>BBRT01000145.1 GCA_001417715.1 Candidatus Symbiothrix dinenymphae | reverse complement strand
TATGTTGCATCCCTACGGGATGCGGGGAGAAGGTGAGGTATGATTTTCTACCGAGCTACAATCCCTACGGGATAAAAAACAGAACGCAAAAATTTCATCCGATTGTAATCTTTTTGACACCCCACCCGTAGGGATGCAACTACCCCGTATGGGGTAGATTGAAGACCTTACGGTCTCCCTTGTTATCATAAATTTGATGCGGTTGCCCTGGATTCAGACAAAAAAAGTTGCATAAACAAAAAAAAATCGTACCTTTGTCGCGAAACTAATTTTTTAAAATTTTAAAATATGGAAGCAGTAGTAAAAAAACGTGCAAAGAAAATGTCGGCTGCAAATGCAGTCCTGCAAAGAATGATAGAGGAAGGAAGACCTTTATCGCCATTCGCCAAGTATTGGCTAACAATGGAGAACATTGATGATGGTTCAAAAAGAGACATGAGGGCAATATTACGATGAGATACTATATTGATACCAACGTGCTGATTTTTGTTTTATCTAATACCAGAGATGACTTGAGCCCAAAAGTGGCTGATATTCTATTTGATTTGGGTAATACTATTTTGGTTAGTTCAATAGCTGTTCAAGAATTGATATTATTGTATAAAATAGGGAAAATGAAAAATCTCCGTTTTAAATCAGAAAATGATATTTTGGATGCAATTGAAAAGACGTATTTTGAGATTGTCTTCTTCAATAAATACCATCTTGCCAAATATGTCAAATTGAACATCATGGAAGGGCACAAAGATATGAACGACCACGCCATTATCGCACAAGCTATGACCGAAAAAATCGCGCTCATCTCTTCCGACAAGGAGTTTGCAAACTATACAGCGCAGGGATTGAATTTTGTTTTCAACAAAAGATGAATTATTAGAGTTTAGTTATTAGAGTTTAGAGTTTAGTTTTTGGAATGCCCTTGGCATCACCGCATCCCGTAGGGATGCGTCGCTCGGTAGAAAACAGCATACCCCCCAACATCACCGCATCCCTACGGGTGGGGTGTTAAAAAGATGGATGTTTTATGAATATTGTTCGTTCATCATTTGTTTTTATCCCGTAGGGATTGTAGCTCGGTAGAAAATAGAATCGCCCCGCCCCCCATTTCAGCA
>BBRT01000144.1 GCA_001417715.1 Candidatus Symbiothrix dinenymphae | reverse complement strand
GGCAGTTGCGTTACCAGAAGCACATTCAACTCGTCCCAGCCGCGCTGTTCAACCTCTTTTTTAGTAGTGGGCAGAAAATTTGTCATTTTTTATCTAATATGTTGCAAAGTTTGCAAACTTTTTTTTTTTACACTTTTTCTTCATAAAAATAACTTTTAATGTTTAACAAATTTTTTTGTGAATTGCCACCATGACAATTCGGCGACAAAGGTAAAGAATGTTTTTGAAATGACAATGGATTTTCTAAACTTTAACACTTTAAAATGTTAAAGTTTGTTAATTTCGTTATTATCGTCATTGCGGGCTTGCCTCGCAATCCATAACTAAACTCTAATAACTAAACTCTAACAACTACCACAGTGGAACCCACATTGTTGATTCAAGCTGCCATACATTGCCGGTGATGGAGAACTTGGCAGAGGCTGTTGCATTTAAGTTTACATCAATATACCCTAACACGGGATTGGGTGAATAGGGCGAAGACTGGCCGAGAGCCACTGCTTTGCCACGTTTAGAGTCACTATACATAACCTTGTTATTGGAGATAACAGCACCTCCGGCCGTTTTCTTATTAAAATAAACACCTTCTCCAGCCCCGGCATAGACCCCGCCGCCGGCTAAAGCGGCTTTATTTTCTCTGATGTTGCCTCCACTAAAAGTAAATACCGCATTGTTAGACATGAAAGTGCCTATTGCCACTCCACCTCCGAATGCTGCGGAGTCGTTTCTGATTGTTCCGCCTTCCATACGAAATTCGGCACCGGATTCTACATACACTCCGCCGCCCATCACGGCTTTGTTGCCACTAATTTCGCCGCCTGCCATTATGACAGTGCTGCCGGAACAGACAAGCACGCCACCGCCGCCGCCGCGGACATCGGGGAATGTAACATCAGACACGTCACCGCCGGTCAAAATGAGGTTGTCCCCCAAAGTAACCGGATTTCGGCTGGCAACTCGCAGCACACGTCCCGCATTGCCGGCATTCAATCTTCCGAAATTTACCGCCGTTGGCCACTGGTCGGTATCCAAGGGACCCCTCAACAGGATAGCCGGATACGGATATTGGCTATCGTCTATAACGAATGCCTCGTTTAATGCAGTGGCATTTAATTCTCCGGCGATGCTGATGGTGGCTTCTGTAACCCTCTCGACGGCATACAGGGCTGATACAGACCTTGCATTGCCCTCTCCATGCAAGGTGTATGCCAATGTTTTGCACGGCGTTGTCGGGTCAACCCCATAGCCGGGTCTGTCTTCCCCTGTTGTGGGTGAAACATACCAGATATTATAAACAGGGTCTATCTCTTCGCCGGGGTCGGTAGGGAGGTCGCTAAACCGAATTGCTACATCATTCCAATCAATCACTTCAAGGGTAAAATTAAAATCCTTCTTCTTTTCACGCCCTGTGGCTGTCATCGTAAGCTCATAGAGGGTATTGCGCAAAATGTCCAAAGGCACTTCGCGTCCACCTGTAATTCTTGAAAAATCCACACGAAACGTATAGCCCGGTTCGCCCACTTCGTTGGGGTCTTCGCGCCCGTCTTTGTAGTAGGTACCCTCCAACTCCAGATAGGTGCGAGCATCAGCGGATTTATTCAAGTTTTCCGCCTCAAAGAGATAGATGTCGCCTTCGGAACGGCTTCCACCGGCGTTGGTATATCGGTACTCCAAATCAAGTGTATAATACCCCTGAGGGATGGATGGCTTCAAAGCCTTCCCTTTTCCGGAGGTGGCATCTTGCAGCCAATTCTCAGCCTTTGGAACTACTAACCCCATTGCAGGAGCATTTATAACAAGGATATGTTCCAAATCGAAAAATCTCATGGCGGTAGGAGCAACTTCCAAGTTTACTTTGGCGACCATACGGGTCATATATATGGTGACACGCGCATTCACACCGGCTATATCTTTTTTCTCGCCCCACATGGGAATGGTCGTTTTATCTCTGACATTCGGAAAAGGAAGCGGCCGACTATCAACCAAATCCCTCATGATATCCTCTTTTGTTTTTCCAATCAAAGATTCCGGATCTGCCAACCGAACATTAGCCAACACCACTACTGCATTGTACTGCGGAGCCCTTAAGTCAATAATAACTTCCGAACCATATATGCCTGCATTTTGCGCACGCATCTCAGGTTGAACAGCCACCTGGTCAGACTCATTGAAAAGCAGTATCCATACGGTGTCGACTCTATTTTCATCCTGTTCTACCAGCGCATAGGTAGTTCCTGTGTCTAAACTGATAGTAAGCCGTGGAAAGTTAGCAAGATCCTGACGGTTTTCACACGATATACCCAAACAAAGCATCCCCAACAAGCAGAGATGCCTCATTTGTGCCAATAAAACTCTTTTCCCTTTCATCATTTTCATCTTTTAATAACCGTTCTATCAATAAATTGGCGGCAAAGATAGTCATTATATTTGAACCTGCCAAATTTAGCCGTTCATTGATATTAAAAACTCTTCGTTGCTGTATGTCTTTTCCATGCGGTCTTTCACAAATTCCATTGCCTCCATGCTGTTCATGTCGGAAAGTATTTTGCGGAGTACCCACATACGATTGACGGTGTCGCGCTCCTGCAACAAATCATCGCGACGCGTACTCGAAGCGGTGATATCAACGGCAGGATAGACACGCTTGTTCGCCAATTTGCGGTCTAATTGCAACTCCATATTGCCGGTGCCCTTAAATTCTTCAAAGATGACATCGTCCATTTTGGAACCGGTTTCTATCAAAGCCGTGGCGATAATTGTCAGCGAGCCACCATTTTCGATGTTTCGCGCGGCACCGAAAAAGCGTTTGGGCTTTTGCAGCGCGTTGGCATCCACTCCACCCGAAAGCACCTTGCCCGAAGCGGGTTGAACGGTGTTGTAGGCACGTGCCAAGCGGGTGATGGAGTCCAGCAAAATCACCACATCGTGACCACATTCGACCATGCGTTTAGCCTTGTTGAGGACAATATCGGCGATTTTCACATGCCGTTCTGCCGGTTCGTCAAACGTGGAGGCAATCACTTCGGCATCCACGCTGCGTTGCATGTCGGTAACCTCCTCCGGACGCTCGTCAATCAGCAGCACAATCATATACACTTCGGGGTGATTCCACGAAATGGAGTTGGCTATGTCTTTGAGCAGCACTGTTTTACCGGTCTTTGGCTGAGCCACAATCAGTCCGCGTTGCCCTTTCCCAATCGGAGAAAACAAATCGACAATACGAGGCGAAAGTTTGTCCATCAACTTGGGGCTGAGGCTTTTCACGAGATGAAATTTCTCATCGGGAAACAGCGGTGTCAAATGGTCGAACGGCACACGGTCGCGCACGGCTTCGGGACGTAACCCATTGATTAAATCAACTTTAATCAACGGGAAAAACTTTTCGCCTTCTTTCGGCGGGCGAATAGGACCCTCCACCACATCGCCCGTTTTCAAGCCAAACAGTTTGATTTGCGACTGCGACACATACACATCGTCTGCCGAAGAGAGGTAATTGTAGTCCGACGACCGCAAAAATCCGTAGCCTTCCTGGATGATTTCCAACACGCCGACACCGGTGAGAATACCCTCAAAGTCGAATGCCTTGCTTTTGTTGGCATATTGATTGGGGTTCGGATTGGGGCTCGAATTTGGATTCGGATTCGGATTCGGATTCGAATTCGGATTAGGGCTGGAAATGCTAAGATTGTTCAGAATGTTAGGATTGCTCGGAACATTAAAACTGTTGGGAACATTCTGACTACTCTGATTGTTGTTGGGCTGAGGGGGCTTTTGCGCCGCCTGATTGGCTGCCTTTTTCGGCGGGTTGGGCTTTTTAGCCGTAAACAAAACATCGTCCATGACCGTTTTTACTTCCGGGCTGTGGCGAAACACCACTTTCACGGGTGCCGCGGGTTGTTGTTGCCCTTCAATAGCCGTAGGCGTGGCTGCAAACAGCGGCTTTTCCGGCGCCGCGACCGGCTCGTCGGCGATGCGTTCGCGTTTTCTTTTAAGCACTCTCGGTGCATCGTCGGCGTTCATTTCGCTGGCTGACTTGGGATTAGCGTTTTCACCGGCGGGCGTGTTGCCCTTTTTCTTCGCGGCAACAGGCGTCGCTGTTGGCAGGGCATTTTGTCCGCTTTTTTCTTCCTGTTGGGCTTCTCCCGTTTTCATTCCCACTTGGAGCGTTTTTCGATTTTTCGAGCCGGCCGGACGTCCCCGTCGTCGTCCGGGCATCTCTGTCGGCATATCTTTCGACAGAATGGCTGCGTTAGCGACTGCTTGCTGGTCTAAAATCTGATACACAAGCTCGTCTTTCGAGAGTTTGTCCACCCTCTTTAAATCGAGTTCTGTGGCCAAAGCAATTAAATTGCTCTGTTCCATGCCTTTAAGTTGCAAAATAGTGTATTTCTGCATAACAAATATAATATGTAATTTATCTTCTCTGAATAACTTCTCTGAATAACTTCTCTGAAATTGTGTAGGAATACGTTAAACACCACCTATAAAGTGGATTGGTATTTTTACGCCGCAAAGGTACAACAATTTTTTTAATTACCAAATTTTGCATAGCAGGTGTTGCCGAAGTGCGAGCGAGTCAGGTAATTAATGACGATGCCATAACGCGATGTATGTTTACAACATTACCATTTATGGTATAAATAACTGCCATTTTTTTGTAATTGACACGGCGTACATTTACGCCATATTGCAGCAGAGAGAGGTTAAAGCGCACCGGATAGGCTTCCGGATTTTTTGCTAAGCTTTGGATTTTGTTTTTTAATCCTTGCATATATCGTTTGGCTGTCATCGGAACTCCGTATGTGTAGGCAATCGTATCAGATAAATTTTGCATATCTTCGCGCGATTGCTGTGAATATTCGAGATGGAACATTATGCTAATCAAATTTGATTTCTACGCCGTAATGGTCACTCATCCGTTTTTCAACCATTCCCCAAACCTCTTGATGGGTATAGGTTTTCTCTCGCTCAATGACCTCCGGCTCAGGATAGATAAACGTCACAACTCTCTTATGCTGTGCCAATTCTTTGAAGATGCGTTGCCCTGTTGGGGTTGCAACATCTATTTCTGCGGTTATTTTCGTGTTCATTTATCAAAATTTTTAATTACGCTGCAAAGGTAGAATTTTTTTTTGAACTGACCAAATGTTTTTTTTATTATCATCAACCGCTGCTTCGTTTTTTTTATCCGTTGCAGGATAATTAAAAATCGATACATTGTAATTGCCCAAAAGTTCGGCAAATGTACGTTTTGACATATTGGCAACCTCAGCCGCTTGCCCAAGCGACAATTTACCCTTCTCATACAAACTGCTTGCAAGTATCATATATAATTGCGAGGAATCCAGGCCTGACATTTCAGGTATTTTTAAACTTATTGTTTCCATTTTTTTATTTTTCAAAATTTAACAATACAAAGATACAACTTTTTTTAATAGCAACAAATTTTTCCCCTTCAAAATTGGAAATAAATAAACGACTGCAAATCAGCTGTTACAAATTGATAGATGATGAATACCGACATCACCACTATGATGGCAATCGCCACTGTGGGCAGTCGGGCGAAGGAGAGGCGATATCTGCGCTTAAAATTGTCCGGTAGCCAATGGATGAGCATCCCGATGACGAATAATGAGAACACGAAGCGATATTCGTAAATCATGGAGCTGATTAGCGACATATTCCATTGACTGCCAATCTGATTGACCATGCTTTGCGCCGTGTTCCAGGCGGTCTGATTTGCCTCTGCGGGGTCTAAGTTGGAGCCGGAACGGAAAAACAGACGTGTGAACGAAATATAGACAAACGTCTGAAAGATGCCCCACGCATTGCCTAACCACGAGAATTTGCGCTTGGAGTCCACCACAAAATAGGCATAGCGAATCAGCGTACCAAAAAGCACGATTGAAACCCACACAACGGCGATTCTAAACAATGGCGCATCGAACAAAAACTCCAACAACAGGCAAGCACCCAACAACGAACATTGAATCACCGTTTTGCGCCATTCACTCTTGTCTTTCCAATATTTGTATGCCAAAATGCCCACGCCATTCAGCCCGCCCCAAATCATAAAATTCCAACTGGCACCGTGCCACAAACCGCCTATCAGCATGGTGTTCATGAGGTTGAGGTTGGTGTTGATTGTTTTACGCATTTCGGGCTTGGAATAAAACATATACAACACGCGAAGCAAAATCGCCAAAATCGCCAAACTCACCCACGCATTGCTCGCCAGCATCATAGCCGCCAGTGCGATGAGAATCGTAACCAAATAGGTTGCAAACGTGGCGTTGCGATTGCCACCCAAGGGGACGTAGAGGTAGTCTTGCAGCCATTTGGACAGCGAAATGTGCCACCGCTTCCAAAAATTGGAGGCGTTGGAGGCTTTGTAGGGTGAATTGAAGTTCTGCGGCAAATGAAAGCCCATCAGCATCGCCACGCCAATGGCAATGTCGGTGTAGCCGGAAAAGTCGGCATACACCTGTAAGGAGTATGCAAACAGTGCCACAAGGTTCTCAAAGCCCGAAAACATACCCGGATTTTCAAACACACGGTCCACAAAGTTCACGGCGATGTAGTCGCTCAGGATGATTTTTTTCGCCAACCCGTTCAAAATCCAAAACACAGCCAGCCCAAAATATTTCTGCGTGAGGTAATATGGTTTGTAAATCTGCGGCACAAACTCTGCAGCGCGGATGATGGGACCCGCCACCAATTGCGGGAAAAAGCTCACATACAGCCCGAAATTCAGAATTTCCGCCATCGGCTTGATGCGTTTCCGATAGACGTCCATCAAATAGCTGATATTTTGGAACGTGTAGAACGAAATTCCCACCGGCAACAAAATTCGCGACACTTCGAACCGCTCCGTACCGCTCAGCACATTGCCGAAATGGGCAAAGGCATTGAAAACGTGAAAATTGCAGTCAAAAATTTGGTTGACAACATCCGTAACAAAATACGCATATTTGAAAAAGAAAAGAAAAAACATATTGACAATCAGCCCGATAACAATATTCCGCTTCTTCCACTCATTGCTTGCCGTCCGGTAAATCAAATGCGCCTGATAGTAATTGAAAAATGTGGTAAACAGCAAAATAAGCACAAACAGCCCGCTCGTTTTGTAGTAAAAGAACAGACTGGCAACGCACAACCAGGTATTTCGCATCAACAACTTGTTTTGCAACCGCGAAAAAACCGCAAACACCAGCGCAAAAAACACCCAAAAATAAAACTGAGTGAACAGCAGAGGCGAACCGGGGTTGAAAGCAAATGTATTTTTTAAGAACTCTAACATAATTTGATGCCGAATTTATTTTTTGACATTATCTGTCGGATTATAGTTCATCAACGCTTCATACAATAAATCGCCCAAATAGAGATAGCCATCGCGCTTGAAATGGATTTTGTCGGGTTGTGCCAAGCCGGCATCTTGCCATTTGCGCATCGAGGTTAAGCCGCCCATCAGTTGAAACAAGTCCCACAAGCCGCCCTGATGTTGTTTTGCCAACTCGTAAAACGCTTCACGAGCCAGCAAACCATTTTTGTTGACCTCATAGCGACCGTTCACCTTGCGATATGAGTCGTTGTTCGTAACAAAAATATAGGCACAATCGGGATTTACCCGCTCAATGCGTTCAATCAACGTATTGTAATTGGCTATAAACCGCTCTTTGGTGAAATTGGTGCTCACCGCATCATTGACCCCTATGCCAAAAATTATCAAATCGGGATGCAAATAACGCAACTCCGACTCCCAATTTTCGCAACTCAAATACGAAGGCACCGATGCGCCATTTACCCCTATCGAATGATAAACCAGTCCGTTCGTGTTGCGCTCCGATATGATAAACCCATCAACCACAAACGTGTGCGGCACGCTATCCTCCTGCACAAATTTGAGGCTAAACTCACTTTCGGATTTCGGCACAAAAAACTGATAGCACGTGCCCGCTAAATTGGGAATGCCCTTAATCGCGTTGTCCTGATAGCTCAAAACGGGCTGAACTTTCTCGCTCTTGTCCAACGAATAGCCCAGCAACCGGAGAATATTAAACTCCCAATTAACCTGCCGATGGAAATATGGCGGATTGAGCACCACATTGATTTGTGCTGCGGAGTCATTGGTGTAAACCGCCACGCCACCCACACCCAGCGGCACTTCGCGGTTCTTTGGCTGTTGTATATTGCGCGCGGCATTCCATTTGCCGGAATAGGTAACCGAGTAATTGCTTGGATTGTTGGTCTTTGCGACCGTATAAGGGAAAACAAATCCTCGAAAAACAGACACCTCATCGGCGGCAAAACGCTCTTTAAAATTTTGCCGCACACGATGAGAAATAATATCTGCCTGCACGTGCGAACCGCCAATGTGCAAAATGGTCAGCCCCTCGCGCTGCAACGACCTCGGATTCAATCGCAGAAATGCCCGATTTAAGCGGCTGGAATCCCCGTCGGGCACCTGTATGTGATTGTAAGACATATCCACGAACGGATAATCGCCCTGAGCAAACGCGCCCAAAGACAAACCAATTAACACCCCAAAGATTATTTTGCGTTTCATTACGGGGCGCAAAGGTAGTATTTTTTTTTGAAAAAAGGCTTTTTTTTTGCCCCAAATTTATTTTGTATGCAAAAAATAATTACCTTTGCAGCGAAATTTAAATGATAAAAAAAATGAAGACGAGAATTTATCTTTTTGGTTTGGTCGTGGTGATAGCACTGGGGGCTGTGTCTTGTCAGGCTAAGCAGAGTGCCTATCAGCGCGTGTATCAGAAAGAAAGGGTAAAGAAGCCGACTTATGGCGTAGAAGAGTTGTTGGACAATACGGAAGATGCGGACGACACGCGCACTACACGAAAAGCGGTGAAAGAAACAACGAAAGAAACAACGAAAACGGACGAAACGGATGAAGCGGACGAATAAAAGTAATGTAATACACATATAAAGTAGAAAAAAAAATGAACAGACAAATTTATCTTTTGGGATTAGTCGCAACAACTTTGTGGGTGTTTAGCTCTTGTAAACCCCAGCAGAGTGCGTACCAACAAGTGTATCGAACGGCAAAAGCGAAACCGGCACAGTTTCCTACGCAGGACGATACGGACAGTGAGCCGCCTTTGGTGCGACCGGTTACGCCACGAACTTCGAGGACGGTCTCTGAAACGGAAGGCGGTTCTTCGATGACGGTTTCAACAACCGGTACGTCGAATTTAACAACGGAAGAGCCGTCAGCAGGCGCGTCGGCATTTAGAAGAGAGCAGCTGACGTCGGCTGATGGAGGCGCTATTCAGCGTTATAGCGTGATTATCGGCAGTTTCATCAACCAGACAAATGCGAAGTCGTTGAAGGAACGGATGCAATTTGACGGCTATCGTCCGGTGATTGCACAAAATAAAACCGGTATGTACCGCGTTATCATTGCATCGTTTGACTCCCGTTCGGCTGCTATTGCGGAACGCGACCGCATCAAAGACAAATACGAGCCGGATTTTGATGATGCGTGGTTGTTGGAAAGCGAATAGTTCACAACGCCCCATGGCACGGGATTTCTTTGACAAAAGCATATTCCCCGTTCACAATGTGGCAGCAGTAGTGCTGTACGCCGTTGCAGACAATTAGCCAAGGTACATTGAGCACAGTGTTGTAGCGAGCTATCTGGTTGAAAGTCTGTTGGTTGATTGTTACTGTTGAGGCCTTGTATTCGATAATCATTTGGGGCTGGAGTTGGCGGTCGTAGAGGACAGTGTCGCAACGGCGGGTTACATTGCCCATCGTGATGGATACTTCGTTTGCCAGCATGCTTTCGGGATAATTTTTTTCGTGAATAAGATACTCGATAAACTGTTGGCGGACAGACTCTTCCGGAGTCAGCCGCACATATTGTTTACGCAATCTGTCGAAGACGTATTCTTTGTTGTTCTGTATTTTTATTCTCAAGTTCATTATGTTTTTTAATATTTTGCAAAAGTACAAATTAGTTATGAATTATCGCGAGTGTAATGTAAAAATGAGTATATGGCTGCTGCTAAAGATTTGAATTTCAATGATGTAAAGAACAGTATTCTGGCGAGGCAATTTGCGCCGGTTTATCTGTTACAGGGTGAGGAGGGTTATTATATTGACCAGCTGACTGCCTTGTTGCAGTCCACGGTGCTGGCAGAGCACGAACGGGATTTCAATGAGACGCTTTTTTATGGTGCAGACAGCGATGTAAAGGACATTGTGACTGCTTGTCGGCGTTATCCGATGATGGCAGAGCACCAGTTAGTGGTGGTTCGCGAGGCGCAAAATCTGAAAAATATTGACGAGTTGGTACATTACGTCACCAATCCGCTCAAATCCACCGTTTTCGTCATCAATCACAAACACGGCAAATTGGACGGGCGGAAAAAACTGGGTTTAGCCATCGGAAAAGCCTCCGCGAATGTTGTTTTTGAGTCCCCAAAAGTTCGCGACTACCAGGTACCCACGTTCATCATCAACTATTTGAAGAGCAAAACGATTGGCATTGATGCCCAATGCGCCCAAATTTTAACCGACTATTTGGGTGCCGATTTGAGCAAAATCACCAACGAATTAGATAAATTGGCAATCATCTTACCTGCTGACAATAAGCAAATTACACCTGAAATTATCGAACAAAACATCGGCATCAGCAAAGACTTCAACAATTTTGAGTTGCAAAAAGCCGTTGCCAATCGGGATGTGGTGAAAGCCAATCGCATCGCCAACTATTTTGAAGAAAATCAAAAAAACAATCCGCTGATTCTGACATTGACCATTTTGTTTGGTTTTTTTGTCAATCTGATGATTTGTCATTACGAAAAAGACAAGACAAAAGGCGGGCTGATGCGGGCACTCGGCTTGCAGTGGGATATTCAAGTGGCTGATTATCTGGCAGCTATGAACAATTACAACCCGGTGAAAACGATGCGCAATGTAGCACTCATTCGCGAATATGATGCCAAGAGCAAAGGCTTTGAGAACAGCCTGACACCGGTAGAGAAACAACTTTCCGAACTTTTATTCAAATTGATGCATTAAAAAAAAATGCGTACCTTTGCACCCAATTATGACAAAAAAAGAAGAAATGATACCGGACTTCATCTTTGAAACGAGTTGGGAAGTCTGTAACAAGGTGGGAGGGATTTATACCGTCCTTTCTACGCGTGCAGCCACTTTGCAGACACTTTTGAAGGATAAAATCGTCTTCATCGGACCCGATTTGAACCCCGACAATCCCGATTTTTTGGAGGAGAAAACCCTGTGGCACGATTGGAAAACGCAGATGTGGCAAAAACTCGGACTGCCTGTTCGCGTGGGTCGTTGGAATGTTCCCGGGCTACCGCTCGTTGTTTTGGTTGATTTTCAATTTTTATACGCAAAGAAAAATGTGATTTATTTTGAGATGTGGGAGAAATACGGCATTGATTCCACGGTGGGCTATGGCGATTATGACGAGTCGTGCATGTTTGCTTACGCCTCCGGAATGGTGATGGAGAGCCTCTACCATTTTTTGAAGGGCGAGCAAACCCCGTCTCCGCGGGTGATTGCACATTTCAATGAATGGACTTTGGGCATGGGGTTGCTGTATGTGCACGCCCATGTGCCGGATATTGCGACGGTTTTCACCACGCACGCCACCTCTGTGGGGCGCTCAATTTGCGGCAACGGGAAGCCTTTGTATAGCCATTTGGAAGGCTATAACGGCGACCAAATGGCTCAGGAGTTGAATATGGTGGCTAAACACACCCTCGAAAAGACGGCGGCGCACCATGCGGATTGCTTCACAACCGTGAGCGAAATCACCGGCACAGAGTGTGAGCAACTGTTGGACAAAGCACCGGATATTATCACCCCCAATGGGTTTGAGGCGGGTTTTGTGCCGAAAGGGGCAGCCTATTCGCGCAAGCGCACTGCCGCTCGGAAGGCACTCATTGAGGTTGCCGAATGCCTCACGGGTACTTCTATCCCCGATGACGCCTTTCTGATTTCCACTTCCGGGCGTTACGAATACCGCAACAAGGGGCTGGACGTGTTCATTGAGTCAATCAATCGCGTCCGTCGAGCCAAACCTGAGCGGACGATTGTGGCATATATATTGGTGCCGGCGTGGACGAGAGGGGCGCGGGAAGATTTGCAGGAGCGATTGCAACAGCAAAAAGCAAGCAAGAAGCCGCTGTACGAGCCTTTTTACACGCACGCATTGATGCAGCCCGGAACCGACCCCATCCACGGCTACCTCTACCACTTGGATATCATCAACCGGAAGGACGAAAAAGTGAAAATCGTGTTTGTGCCGTCGTATCTGCGCGGCGATGACGGCATTTTCAATCTGCCCTACTACGACTTGCTGGTTGGGATGGATTTGACCGTTTACCCCTCCTATTATGAACCGTGGGGCTACACGCCGCTGGAAAGCATCGCCTTTCGCGTGCCCACCATCACCACCGACTTGGCAGGCTTCGGCATTTGGGCAAAGCATTCGTGCAAAGGCGCAGAAAAAGGCGCAGAAACAAACTTGGGCGTGGAAATAGTCAAACGCACCGACAACAACTATTTTGAGGTAGCCGAAGCCATAAAAAAAACAATTTTGGCAAGGCTCACTGAAAGCAAAGAACAGTTGCAGGAACGTCAGGAAGCCGCATTATCCTTGTCTGAAAAAGCCTCGTGGACACATTTCATCCACTATTATTTGGAGGCTTATGCCATCGCATTGAAAAAGAACAATAAGAAGAACAGTAAAAACAAAATAAAAATTTAAAATTATAAACAGATGAAAATCAAAGCGAGTTACGCCAATGAGGGCGTTTGGAGAGAAGGCAGTGTGCGAGCCAAACTGCCGCAGGAGTTGAAAGTGCTGGACGAAATCGCCCGCAACTTGTGGTGGGTGTGGAACTACGAAGCCACCGAGATGTTTTCCCGTTTGAACAAAGACTTGTGGGAATACACCGAAGGCAATCCGGTACTCATGCTGCAAAGTTTGACGGTGTCGCAGTATGAGGCTATTTTGAAAGACCACGATGCCATGGCGAGCATCAATGCCGTGTATAAAAAGTTTCGCGCCTATATGGACGAGCCGTACAGCAAAAAAATCCCCGGCATAGCCTATTTCAGCATGGAATATGGGCTGTCTAATGTTCTGAAAATCTATTCAGGCGGGTTGGGCATTTTGGCGGGCGACTATATCAAGGAGGCGAGCGATGTGCATGCCGATTTGACAGCGGTTGGGTTTTTGTATCGCTACGGCTATTTCACGCAGTCGTTGTCGCTGGAGGGTCAGCAAATTGCCAATTATGAGGCACAGGATTTTGACAAACTGCCTATCGAACAGGTACTTAACGACCGCCATAAACCGCTGGTGCTGGAAATTCCATACAATGCGTTTGCCGTCAAAGCACACGTTTGGGCGGTGAATGTAGGTCGCGTGAAACTCTATTTGTTGGACACCGATTTGCCTCAAAACAGCGAATGGGACCGTTCTATCACGGCTCAGTTGTACGGTGGCGACAATGAGCACCGCCTCAAGCAGGAATATCTTTTGGGCGTTGGCGGCATCATGCTGCTCAACCATTTGGGCATCAAAAAGCAGGTCTATCATTGCAATGAGGGTCATGCGGCGTTGATAAATGCGCAACGTTTGGCGGATTACATCGCGGGCGGGTTGAGTTTCAATGAGGCGATGGAGGTGGTGCGCGCTTCGGCTTTATACACCTGTCACACGCCTGTGCCGGCAGGTCACGACTATTTTGAAGAGCCTTTGTTCAAGAAATATATGAGCCATTTCCCCGACAAATTGGGGATTTCGTGGCAAGATTTAATGGATATGGGACGTGCCAATCCGGGCAGCGATGAGAAATTTTCGATGAGCGTGTTTGCGCTCAACACTTGCCTCAACGCCAATGGCGTGTCGTATTTGCACGGCGAAGTGTCGAAAAACATGTTTGCACCTGTTTGGAAAGGCTATGAACCGCAAGAATTGCATGTGGGCTATGTTACGAATGGCGTTCACATGCCCACTTGGGCTGCCTCGGAATGGCGCAAATGCTACGAAAAATATTTTGACAAGAACTTTTACAACGACCAGTCGAATCCCAAAATCTGGGAAAAAGTCTATGACATTCCCGACGAAGAAATTTGGGAGGTGCGCATGACAATGAAAAATCGCTTGGTCAAATACATCCGCGAGTCGTTTACAGAAAACTGGCTGAAAAATCAGGGCGACCCCTCCAAAGTGGTTTCTATCCTTGACAAAATTGACCCCAATGCCTTGTTGATTGGCTTTGGGCGCCGATTTGCGACTTACAAACGGGCGCATCTGCTGTTCACTGATTTGGACAGGCTGGCGGCAATCCTGAACAATCCGGAGTGTCCGGTGCAGGTGATTTTCACGGGGAAAGCGCACCCTGCCGATGGTGGAGGGCAGGCGTTGATAAAACACATCGTGGAAGTGTCGCGCCGCCCCGAATTTTTGGGCAAAATCATCTTTCTCGAAAATTACGATATGCGCTTGGCAAAACGCCTTGTGTCGGGGGTCGATATTTGGCTCAATACGCCGACGCGCCCGCTGGAAGCATCCGGCACATCGGGCGAAAAAGCACAGATGAACGGCGTGTTAAACTTCTCTGTATTAGACGGTTGGTGGTACGAGGGCTATCGCAAAGAGGCGGGTTGGGCATTGACCGACAAACGCAGCTACGAAAATCAACAATACCAAGACCAGTTGGATGCTGCCACGATTTATTCCATGCTCGAAAAAGAGATTATCCCGCTGTATTACAAGAAAGATGCGAAAAACTATTCGTCAGAATGGGTGAGATACATCAAAAATTCGATTGCACAAATTGCGCCGCATTACACCACTAAGCGGATGTTTGACGATTATGACAAGCGTTTTTATTCCGGTTTGGCAGAACGCTCCAAGATGCTGGCAGCCAACGACTTCGCCAAAGCGAAAGAACTCGCAGCGTGGAAAGAGGAGGTGGCCACACATTGGGACGAAATCGAAGTGGTGTCCGTCAAATACGACGAACACACATGGATACGCGGCATCGAAGTGGGCGATTCGGTGGGCGTGGAAGTGGTGGTTGACAAGCACAATTTGCACGGCAGTTTGGGCTTGGAACTCGTTTCTGTTCAGACAGATGTGGCAACCGGGGTCGATAACTTCCGAGTCAGTTCCGTCCGTTGGGACAAGCGTGAAGGCACCCTTCGCTATTTCTCAACGCGCATCATAGCCGAAGAGGCGGGCAAATTCCGTTTCGGCATCCGAATTTATCCCTACCATGAGGACATCCCGCACCGCATGGACTTTGCTTATGTAAAATGGATTAATATTTAAAAATAAAGTTATAATGAAAAAAACAGTTTATTTTGCAGCCATTGCTGCATCAGTGCTTACTTTCAACAGCTGCGACAACACAGACCCTGCGCAGGCTGTTGATGTAAATAAGTTTTTTACAAAAGCCACAGTAAGTGGGACGGCGCAATTAGCAGGTGCCGATGGTAGTTTTGTTGGCGTTGTTCCAAAAGGGACAATCCTGTATTTTAGCATTCCCTACATAGATTTGGATCTACCACCTTACGAGGGTAATTATCTGGACACAACAGCCGTAGGTGCAGACGGGCGTTACACAAAAAGATTGCCAACCCTTAAAAGCGGAAACGCTATAGAGGTTGAAATTACCGCTTTTCCAATTACAGTTGAAAAGAAGCAATTTTTGTTAAGCCCTGCTTTTGTTGACATCCAATCCGACGGTAGCCCAACAGAAGACCTATTCTTTCTGCTCAACCCGGTCGGAGTTGCCCAATCCATTAACAAACAGGAAATATCAATATTAAAAAAATAATTCATCATGAAAAAAATAGTAATAGTAGCATTCGCGTGGTTTGGTTTTAGTTTATTGACTGCTGAGGCACAGAGGATAACCCAACCAGCACTTCCAACAGTAGCACGCATAACACCGGAGCCGACACCGGAGCCGGAAGAAGTTTCCATACCCATACCGCATACTCCCCAAGCGGGTGATATTGCGTTTGGGATTGATGCAAGCCCCATTTTTAAGTACTTGGGTAATGCGTTTAATGGAGCAACTTCGACGAACGCTGCACCCTCATTTGGTAACGATGACGCCTCATTTGGTAGCGTTGTTGGCATTTATGGGAAGTATTTTATTGCCAACAGCCTGGCTATTCGCGCCAAATTGGACTTGAAGTTTCGGACTGACGAGTATAAACAAACAGTACCCGATGAGTCCGCTCTTGGAGTGAACCCCAATGCGACAACTGTTGATACCAAGAGCGTATCTGAAAGCGACATCACTCTCCATTTAGGATATGAATGGCGAAGAGGCTCCAATCGGTTGCAAGGATTTTATGGTGTAGAATTGCTGTTGGGCTATAATGGTGGCACCACCACTTATGACTACGGAAATAAGATGGACTATCTAAACCAAAATCCCACTACAACAACGAGATTTGAAGGCGAATTCTTCGACAAGGTGGATTCTCGCGTGCTTGAAACAAAGTCAGGCACTGCATTCAACGCAGGATTAGGTGCTTTTGTGGGTGTAGAATATTTTTTGATGTCTCAAATTTCTATCGGCGGTGAAGTTGGCATCGGGTTTAGTTGCTTGTTTCGCGGACAAGGTGCACATACAAGCGAGCAGATGCTAAATGGCGAATACTATAAATCCACAGAGCGCGTAAGGTCGGGAACGAAGCCGTCATACAGCATAGGGCTTGACACTACGCCAAGCGGAAACATTTCGATAATGTTTTATTTTTAATTGCATGAGAAATTATAAAAAAAATATCTACCTTTGCTTTCTGTAACGTAAATATATTTCAGATATGGAACACAAAATAATGACAATGGATGAAAAGTTCGCCATGTTTCAGAAAATTTGGGCATTAGAAGATGCAGGGCAAAAAGAAGAGGCGCAAAAATTTCGGATGCAAATTCCAATAGCACCGTATTTGGCAAAATGGTGCAAGGAAAAAGTCGGAGTGGATTTTTTGCTGAAAAGTGGGTTAAACTTGGCAGAAGCGGATGAAGAGTATGGAAAAGCGTGGCTTACTCATTAGTATTGTCCAAAGCGTGGATAATATTGACTTTGGACGGAAAAAACTTGCTTCCGAAGTTAGTAACAGCGAAGGACGAATTGCGTTGATGCGCGGGTTGTCAACTGCATTGGATGTATTCAACGAAGTGCACGACAATGTTTCCAGTGAGTTGGAAATGGTAATACTTGCAGAACACGCATTCATTACCGAGGAACTGCGATATTCTGTTGAGCCCATGGTGGCATCCAGTTTATCTGCGGCACTTGCATCCTTTGATGATGCGCTAAGAGTACTTGTCACTGTGCAAAACCCTGTGGCATACCAAAATGCCGAAACGTCATGGCCCCGCCATCGCAAATATCGCCATCACAATAGTCCCAAGGATGCCTTCCACATTGCTGCCGCATCGCATGTTACACGACTCAGAAACACTTTACGCACGCCGGGCATCAACAACACGGAACGACAAGTGTATGCACAACGTGTGAAAAATATGTCGGCAGCACAAAACGCCTATCTTGTCCTGCAAAAAGAAGCACTTTCTTGCGGCGATGAATGTTGAAAAGTTGTTGATATTTGGTTAATTAAAAAAAATGTTGTACCTTTGCGGGCTGAAAAAAGTAAAATATAAATTGTTTGCAGTATGAAAGTGTTAAAAAAATTAAGTTTGTTTGCGTTGAGTTTCTCGCTTTGCGGGTGTATCAGTGACGACTACGACCCCAATTGTGAAAATATTGAACTTCAATATACATTCAGTGGCAATAACAGATATCACAGCACTTATGCCACTTCTTATACAGAAGTCATTGATAAGATAGATATTTTCGTTTACAATGAAGAAGGCAATTTACTTCCCAATATGCCAATGTCTGACAGACAAAAATTTCGCTTGGAACAAGGTAACTACACGCTTGTTTTTTGGGCTAACGTGGGCGAGCACATAGAATATGACTTTTCGGAAAGTCCCGCTAAACTTAGAGCTAAGGAGGGTGACGGGGGATATGTAAAAAATATGGACCCAATTTATTTTGCGAAGAAAGACATAACTGTGCCTTTCTCCGGGAAAATCTATCCGACGATTGACTTTGTACAAGCCCATATTCAGTTGCAGATATTTGTGACCGATGAGAAAAATTATGACGGTACTGAAACTCCTCGGGCACTTCCTACTGTAACGGTGCGTCCTCTGCCTAACGAAATAATGTTTGATAGATTTACCAATGATTTTGGAACAATCGACCAACCATATCGGCAACGTGATGCAGACCCTAATAATACCGAGGACCAGTCGAGTGACTATACATTTGATTCCAAAATAGCATTCGGTGACCTTGAGACCGACCGAAAGGTGCTAACATTTAATTTACCTTTTCTGCAAGAAGATGATTATAAAGCTATTACACTTCACATAGGCGACAAATTAAACGCCGGTGCGGGAACATACCTACTCCTGAACTCTCAAAAGTTGTGGGACAACCTGTCGAAGACAACCCCGCAGATTAGGATAAATCTCAGATACGGCTACGAAGAAACAGCGTACATTCAAATTCTCGTGAACGGCTGG
The DNA here is from genome assembly GCA_001417715.1 of Candidatus Symbiothrix dinenymphae. Lineage (GTDB taxonomy): Bacteria > Bacteroidota > Bacteroidia > Bacteroidales > Azobacteroidaceae > Azobacteroides > Azobacteroides dinenymphae. The sequence continues at coordinate 26,326 of BBRT01000144.1, read as the reverse complement.
GAAATGCCCTTATAATTAGGGGATATGCCGCAACACGGTGTAGCGGAGCAGCATTTCAAACAATAACAGGAGGAGTCCGGCGAGCGCAAACAGTAGGTATTCCTCCTGTTTTTTGCTGTATTCTTGAACGCTCATCTTTGTTTTTTCCAATTGGTCGATTTCTTCGTAGATGCGTTTCAAAGCTGCATTGTTGGTGGCGCGAAAATACTGTCCGTCAGTTAGTTGTGCAATTTTTGTCAGCGCATTTTCGTCAATTTCCACCGGTATGTTTTGATAGCGCACACCACCTCCGTGAGTGGGCATCGGATAGGGTGCCGTGCCTTGTGTACCCACCCCCACAGTATAGACACGAATAGAATAGGCTTTTGCCAATTCTGCCGCTGTGGTGGGGGCTATTTCGCCGCGATTGTTGGTGCCGTCCGTCAGCAAAATGATGATTTTGGACTTCGCATCACTTTCTTTCAGGCGCGTGACAGCCGTTGCCAAGCCGTGTCCGATGGCGGTGCCGTCTTCGATAATGCCGCAGCGGATGTCTTTCAGCAGGTTCAGAAGCACCGCATGGTCGGTTGTGAGCGGACACTGCGTGAAACTTTCGCCGGCAAACACCACCAAGCCGATGTTGTCGGTTTGCCGCCCGCTGATAAACGTGGCAGCAACATCTTTTGCGGCACCTAACCGGTTGGGTTTCAAGTCTTCAGCCAGCATGGAGGTCGAAACATCAATCGTCATCATGATGTCGATACCCTCCGTAGTGGACGTGTTCCAACTGTTAGTACTCTGCGGACGTGCCAGCGCAATGATGACACACACCACCGTCAGCAGTCGCAACACAAACGGCACGTGCCATAAATAGAGCCGAAACGTCTTTTTCGTTTTCGCAAAACCCTCCGAAGAGGCGAGGCGCATCGTAGCCTGTGCGGTGCGCAGTTTCCATATATACCACCCAATCATCGGAATGAGCAGTAGCAGGAGTAGGAAGCAATGTGGATTAGCAAATACCATCTTAGTTATGAGTTATGAGTTATGAGTTTTTTTTCATTGCGGGCTGTGGCGGCATTGTCGTCATTGCGGGCTGGTGCCGTACTGTCATTGCGGGCTGTGGCGGCATTGTCGTCATTGCGGGCTTGACCCGCAATCCCCTGTTCAGGAACGGGCTGTGGTGCTGTTTTGTTCACAAACAGGTAGGCGTTTGTGATGCTGGTTTCGTTTTCGTCGGGCATTGGGCGGTATTTGGCGAATTTTACTAAATCTGCTGTTAATAGCAACTGTTTCAGATTGTTGTAGAGTTCGCCCACTTCGCTTAGCCCGCGCACCGCATCCAGAATTTCGCCGGACACCTGTTCCATGGCGTTGATGCCGAAACGTCCCTCGATGTATTCACGCAGCACCTCCGACACTTGCGAATGAAATTCTTTTTCCTTCCCTTGTTGCCACAATTTTTCGGACTTGATTTCATCCAATGCCTTAATTGCTTGAATATGAGGTGGTATCACTACCTTCTCTTTCTTGGGTAGCGGAATGAGCGGCTTGTTCTTTTTGCGGCGATAAATCACATACACAATCGCGGCAATCAGCAAAATTGCCAAAAGACTGTACGCTACCGGAGCTGCGTAATCTTTCCACACAAATTCGGGCTTCATCACATCTTTGATGTCGAAAAACTGCATCGAAGTGGTATCCACCGGCATCGAAGACACTTTCAGAGCCAATCGTTGCGAATAAGCCGTGTCTAATTTTTCAATCAGCACGAACGGCGGCAGGAGGTAAAGAGCAGAGTCGAACGAAGTTACAAGGTAGTCATATTCGATTTGCATCCGGTTGTTGCCGATGTCGGTGGTGTCGAATTTGGAAATTTCCAACACTTCCACGCCTGCCGTCAGCGTGTCGGTGATGAGCGGCAGTTGCAGACGTGCCTCCTTGTTGGCTGCAATGTTTAAATGAATCTTTCTTTGCTCGCCAATCAGCATTTGGGCGGTGTCGATGGAGGCACTGATGACTGCTTTTTGGGCAGTTACCGGTGACCAGTTACCGGTTACCAGTAGGCACGCAATGACGATTGTTTTTATTATATTTGTTCTCTTTTTCATTAGTTTCTTTTGTTAAACAGGTTCATTAGGGCTTTTACGTAGTCTTCGCTTGTGCTTATGCTTACTGCGTCTACATTGCTTTTCTGGAATGCTTGTTGCATGGCAGTTTGACGGGCTTCCCACCAGTTTTTGTAGTTTTTGCGCACTTGCTTTGAGGCGGTGTCTACCCATGTTTCTGCCTGTGTTTCAGCATCTTGGATGTACATCAGCCCTACGTTTGGCATCTTCGTTTCGCGCTCGTCATAGACTTGCACTGCCACGAGGTCGTGTTTGCGGTTGGCAATGGTGAGGGCGTGCGGATAGTTGTGCGTGTTGTCCACAAAATCTGAAATAAGAAACGTGGTGCAACGTTTTTTGATGGCACTTGTCAGATATTGCAACACCTGTGCGATGTCTGTTTTTGTCTCAGTGGGCTGAAAATCAATCAGTTCGCGGATGATGTACAGGATATGCTTTTTGCCTTTTTTGGGTGGGATGAATTTTTCTATCTTGTTGGAAAAGAAGATGACACCTATTTTGTCGTTGTTTTGCATGGCTGAAAACGCCAATGTCGCTGCAATTTCAGTGATGACATCCTTTTTCATCTGCCCTTGCGTACCAAAATTTTTGCTGCCGCTCACGTCGATGAGCAACACCACAGTCAGTTCGCGTTCTTCTTCAAACACCTTAATATACGGTTTGGAGTGTCGTGCCGTCACATTCCAGTCGATGTCGCGCACATCATCGCCAAACGAATATTCGCGAACCTCCGAAAAAGCCATACCACGCCCCTTGAAAGCCGAATGATACTGACCCGCAAAGATATTTTGAGACAAACCCCTGGTTTTTATCTCAATCTGCCGCACTTTTTTTAATAATTCGCTTGTTTCCACTTCTTTTTAGAGTTTAGTTATTAGAGTTTAGAGTTTAGTTTTTTTAGAGTTTAGTTATTGAGTTTTAGGTGTAGTTGCTTTTCTTTTTGACTAAACTCTAAACTCTAATAACTAAACTCTAACGAGGTTAGGGTACTTCAATTTTGTTCAGGATTTCGCTGATGATTTCTTCGCTTGTCAGGTTGTTGGCTTCTGCTTCGTAGCTTAAGCCTATCCGGTGGCGGAGTACATCGAAGCATACTGCTCTCACGTCTTCGGGAATGACGTAGCCACGGCGTTTGATGAACGCGTAGGCTCTTGCTGCCAAAGCCAGATTGATGGAGGCGCGGGGCGATGCTCCGAATGAAATCATGCTTTTCAGGTGTTGCAAGCCGTTTTCTTGCGGGTAGCGGGTGGCAAATACTATATCTACGATGTATTTTTCGATTTTTTCGTCGATATAGACTTCGCGCACGACTTTGCGGACATCCATGATTTCTTTTTTCTTCAAAACGGGCTTGATTGCCTGTTTTTCGCCGGAGATGTTTTGGCGGATAATCAATTTTTCTTCCTCTTTTTTGGGGTAGCCGATGACCACTTTCAGCATGAAGCGGTCAACCTGTGCTTCGGGCAACGGGTATGTACCTTCCTGCTCGATAGGGTTTTGCGTAGCCATCACCAAAAACGGTTCGGGCAGCAGATGGGTTTGGTCGCTGATTGTAACCTGACGCTCCTGCATACCTTCCAGCAGTGCACTTTGCACTTTGGCAGGGGCGCGGTTGATTTCGTCCGCCAACACGAAATTGGCGAATATCGGACCCTTTTTCACCTGAAACTCCTCGTGTTTCTGGCTGTAAATCATCGTTCCCACCACATCGGCAGGCAGCAAGTCGGGAGTAAACTGGATGCGGTTGTACTGCGCATCAATAAGCGATGCCAATGTCTTGATTGCCAATGTCTTTGCCAATCCGGGTACGCCTTCGAGCAGAATGTGCCCATCGGACAACAGCCCGATTAACAACGACTCCACCAAATGTTTTTGACCCACAATAGTCTGATCCATCCCTTGGATAATCAGATTAACAAAACCGCTCTGAGCCTCGATTTTGTCATTAAGTTCACGTATATCAACTGTTTGACTCATATTTATATTATTAAAAAAATTTTCAACTGCAAAAGTACAAAAAAATAACTAAACTCTAAACTCTAAAAACTAAACTCTACTAAAGAGAAACTTCCAATCCGAACTGATATTTTATCATATCGCGCGCCTTTTTCAGCGAGTATCCATCTTTGGCGTCTATCTCGTATTTGGATTTAGGCGGCAACTTAATGACGATTCCCGGCTTCAAATGGTCGGGGTCTTTAATGATGCGCTCATTTTCCTGATAGATATAAATCCAGAAAATCTGGTGTCCATACCTCTTTCGCGCAATATCTGCCAAGTGGTCGCCCTTTTTCGTGCGGTATTTACTCGACGACACATTACTTTCTACGATTGGTTTTTGCACCGTTTGTTCCATCGCCTCTCTCTCCAGCGAATCGCGTATCGCAGCCTCTCGTTCGAGCGAGTCCCTCACAATCGCCGCATGCATTATCGAATCCATCCGCAGCGAATCAACCACGCCGGAATTCTCCTCCTCCACTGCATGTAGAGTATCTACGCCATGCCCCCCACTATCATCGGCGAAAAATTTTTGCTTGATAGTGTCGCGAAACACAAAACCACCTCCTGCTATGAGCAGCAGAAGTAAAATGATGATGATTAACGTGCCTTTAGAGCCTTTTTCTTCGTCCTCTTCTTCATCATACAATTCGTCATCTTCAAATTCTTCCTCTTTCATTGTTTTTTTCTTTTTTGTTTTTTTTCTATCGCCAAATTCTTCTCTCATTTTTGGAGGCATGTATGCAATTTGCCTGTCTTCGAGAGGTTCAGAGAGCGCGATTTTTCTCTCTTTCTCAACCGGTGCCTCCACCACAGTCTTCTCCACTTTCACCTCTTGGGGCTTCTCCCCGATAGGTTCAAATATAGCAGAGAGGTCTTCCTCTTCTATTTCCTCTATTTTCTCCTCTAATTTTTCTTCTATTTTCTCTATTTTCTCCTCTATTTCTTCTATTTTTTCTTCAACCTCCTCAATAACACCGGTAACTGGTAACTGGTAACTGGTAACTGGTGCTAATTGCTCCGGTTTTGCGCGTTGAATTTCAGCAATATCATTCTGTATTTGCTTAATCAGGTCAGGATTTTCCTCGCGCTCAAGTTTCTCTTCTTCGTCGTCTTCGTCTTCTCCGCCAATTGTTATACTTGCATAGCCTTCAAACGGGGCATTGACCGAATCTGCCAACGCTTTGTCGGGCGTAAAAGTAATTTTATAGTGGGCAGGGATGACCATCGGATGCCCGGTGCCCACCGCAATGCTTGTGCGCTCTTTCACGTCCACCAATTTAAGCGTGCCTAAACCCTTGATTTTTACCGACTCGTCGGTAAACAGACCGTCAGTGATGGCGTCAGACCACTCTGTCAGGAATGATTCAGCCTCGTCAACGGTTATCTTTGACTTTTCCGCCAATTTGGCTGCCAATATTTGGATTGTTATCTTTTTTTCACTCATGAGTTTGCTCTTTTAGTCTGTCTTTCAATTTGTTAGAGGTCTTAAACTTGACCACATATTTGGGCGGCGTCTGCATCTCTTTTCCGCTCGTTGGGTGGACGTACACGCGCGAGTTGCGTTGCACCACTTCCAACGTGCCTAAATTGCCCAAAGCGATGATATTATGTTCCAATAATTCCGCCTTGAGGATGTTTATCATGTCATCCACGCGCTGTGTAACTTCCGTTTTCGGAAGCGATGATTTGCTTGCTAATGCGTTTGTCAATTCTGCATTGTTCATATTGTTCCTATTAAATCGTACGATTGAGTTCCTGTTATCTTCACATTATAAAACGTACCGGGGTGCAATTTTATTGTCTTTTCGATAAGCACTTCGGGGTCCACTTCGGGCGAATCGTATTCGGTGCGCCCGATATAGTACCCGTTTTCTTCGCGGTCGATGATGACTTTGAGCGTTTTGCCGATTTTTGCCATGCTGATTTTCTCCGCAATTTCAGCCTGCAAAGTCATCAGTTTGTCCAATCGCTGCTGCTTCGTTTCGGGCGAAATGCTGTCCGGGTATTCCTTTGCCGCACTTGTACCCTCTTCGGCGGAGTACATAAACGCGCCCATGCGTTCAAACCGCATCGTATCCACAAAGCGAAGCAAAGCCTCAAATTCGGCGGGCGTTTCATCGGGAAAACCAACCATGAGCGTAGTTCGCAGGTGAATATCGGGCACTTCCGCTCGAATTTTGCCAATCAAATCGAGCGTTTCCTGCTGTGTGATATGGCGTTTCATCCGCTGCAGCACGGTGTCGCAACTGTGCTGGAGCGCAATGTCCAAATAGTTGCACACATTGGTTTTGTCGCGCATCACTTTCAGCAGTTCCATCGGGAAATGGTTGGGGTAAGCATAGTGCAAACGCAGCCACTCCACACCTTCAATGTTCGACAGGCGGTCAACGAGTTTGGCAATCGCCTGTCGCCGGTAGAGGTCGGTGCCGTAAGCCGTCAAATCTTGGGCAATCAGTTGAAACTCTTTAACTCCCTGTGTCACAAGCTGTTTCACCTCTGCTTCGAGCGATTCGATGGTGCGCGATTGTTGTTTGCCGGTAATCAACGGGATGGAGCAAAACGCGCAAGTGCGGTCGCAGCCTTCGGAAATCTTCAGATAGGCGTAGTGTGACGGGGTGGTGAGGATGCGATCGTAGGGGGCAGATGGCATTTTCGGGAGGGAATTGCTGTGTTCCAAATCCGTCAGCAGTTCTTTCCAGTTGAATTTACCGTAAAATTTATCTACTTCGGGGATTGTTTTTTGCAAATCTGCCATATAGCGTTCCGACAGGCAGCCCATGACGAACAACTGTTTGACAAGTCCCGACTTGCGCCCTTCGGCAAATGGCAAAATCGTGTTGATAGACTCCTCCTTGGCAGCATCAATAAAGCCACAAGTGTTGATGACCACGATATTGCCGCGACATTTTTCGGGTTCGTGGGCAACAGAATAGCCATTAGCGGCAAACAAGCGCATCAACTGCTCGCTGTCCACCAAATTTTTGGAACATCCCAAAGAGATTATATCCACTGCCTGTATGTCATCTGTGTTTTTGCCCATAAATTACAAGATGTTGCGCCGCAAAGGTACGAAAAAATTATGAGTTATGAGTTTGTTTAATAACTATTTTGTACTTTTGCCCCCTCAATCAATAAAAAACAAAGCAAATGAGCAAGCTTGAAGAACTTTTAAAGGAGCGCATCCTCGTGTTGGATGGCGGCATGGGGTCGATGATTCAGCGTTTCGGACTTTCGGAGGCGGATTATCGCGGTACACAATTTACGGTGGCGGATTTTCCAAAACCGCTGTTTGGCAACAATGAGTTGCTGGTACTCACCCGTCCGGACGTGATACAGTCCATCCACCGCCAATATCTGGACGCCGGTGCCGACATTATCGAAACCAATTCGCTCAATCTGACCGCTATTTCGATGGCGGACTATGGCGTGGAGGCATTCGTGCGCGACGGCAATCGCGCTGCCGCCCGCATCGCCCGCGAAGTGGCAGACGAATATACCCGCAAAAACCCCAACAAGCCGCGCTTCGTGGCAGGCTCCATCGGTCCAAGCAACAAAATGGCATCCATCTCGCCCGACGTGGACAACCCCGCCTTCCGCAGCGTAACCTTCGACGAACTGCACACAGCCTACATAGAACAAATGCTCGCCCTGCTCGAAGGCGGCGTAGATGCGTTTTTAATAGAAACCTCATTCGACACACTCAACGTGAAAGCAGCCCTCATGGCAGCAGAAGACGCGATGCAACAACATGGCAAACAAATCCCGCTGATGCTCTCCTACACCCTCGCAGGAAAAGACGGACGCATCCTGTCGGGACAAACCTTGGAGGCGGCTCTGACATCGGTGTCGCACGCCAACTTGCTAAGCATCGGGCTAAACTGCTCATTCGGCGCCAGCGACATGAAGCCTTTCCTGCGCGCTATTGCAGACTTGACCCGCAATCCCCAGACCAAAAACGCACCCCTCTACATCAGTGCCTACCCCAACGCAGGGCTACCCAACAGCCTCGGACAATACGACGAAACGCCCGAAACAATGGCACCACAAATTCAGGAATTTCTGGACGAAGGGCTGGTAAATATCATCGGCGGTTGCTGCGGCACAACCCCCGACCACATTCGGATGATTGCAGAACTGGTGCAGAATAGTGCGCCTCAGAAGCATCGTCATTGCGGGCTTGACCCGCAATCCCCCGAAAAGGAGCCGAATGTTGGGCAACAGGGCAATGTAAAACAGGGGATTGCGGGTCAAGCCCGCAATGACAGTCCTCATAGTGCGCCCCAACCGTCACCATCGTCCCAACACTCCCAACCGTCCCAAGAATTAGTATTATCCGGCATAAACGCCCTCCACCTCCTTCCCTCCACCTTTTACCCCATCGGCGAACGCTGCAACGTCGCCGGCTCGCGCAAATTCCTCCGCCTCATCAACGAAAAAAAATACGAAGAAGCCCTTTCAATCGCCCGCCAACAAATTGAAGACGGTGCGCAAATCCTTGACATCAATGTGGACGACGGGCTGCTCGACGGCGTGGAAGAGATGACCACTTTCCTCAACCTGATGGCTTCAGAGCCGGATATTGCCATTGCGCCGGTGATGGTGGACAGTTCGGATTGGAAGATTATCGAGGCGGGCTTGAAAGTGCTGCAAGGCAAGTCGGTGGTCAATTCCATCAGCCTCAAAAACGGCGAAGCCGATTTTTTGCAGAAAGCCCGCAAAATCCGCGCCTACGGCGCAGCAGTGGTGGCGATGGCTTTTGACGAAAACGGGCAGGCAGACACCTTTGAGCGGAAAATTGAAGTGTGCGCACGGATGTATAAACTGCTGACCGAACAGGCTGGTTTCCCCCCGCAGGATATAATTTTTGACCCCAACGTGCTGGCTGTGGCAACCGGCATTGAAGAGCACAACGGCTATGCCCTCGCCTTTATTCAGGCAACCGAATGGATTAAGAAAAACCTCCCGGGCGCGAAAGTCAGCGGCGGCGTGAGCAATCTCTCGTTCGCTTTCCGCGGTCTCAACGAACTGCGCGAAGCCATGCACACCGTTTTCCTCTACCACGCAGTGCAAAAAGGCATGGATATGGGCATCGTAAATCCCGCTGCCACACTTGCCTACGATGATATTTCGGCAGAGTTGCGGACGCTTGTCGAGGATGTGATTTTCAATCGCAATGAGGAGGCGGCGGATAAATTGATGGAGTATGCGCAGGGCAATGTAAAACAGGGGATTGCGGGTCAAGCCCGCAATGACACCACACAAGCCCGCAATGACAAGTTGGAATGGCGCAACCAACCCCTCGCTGACCGCCTCCGCCACGCCCTCATCAAAGGCATCGGCGATTTCTTGGAAACCGACCTGCCGGAGGCATTAAAAACCAGCAAAAACCCCATCGAAATCATCGACGGACCACTGATGGACGGCATGAACGAGGTGGGGCGACTCTTTGGCGAGGGCAAAATGTTTCTGCCACAGGTAGTTAAAACGGCGCGCACAATGAAAAAAGCGGTCGAAATTCTCCAACCCGCCATCGAAGCTTCCAAACAGACGGGCGCAAAAAAAGCGGGCAAAATCCTTTTTGCCACCGTCAAAGGCGATGTCCACGACATTGGCAAAAACATCACGGGCGTGATTTTGGCGTGCAACAACTACGAGATTATCGACCTCGGCGTGATGGTGCCGCCCGAAAAAATCATCCGCCAAGCCATTGAGCAGCAGCCGGATGTCATCGCGCTGAGCGGCTTAATCACACCCAGCCTCCACGAAATGGCAACGCTGGCGGGCGAATTGGACACAGCCGGACTGCAAATCCCGCTCATCATCGGCGGCGCAACGACCTCCAAACTGCACACCGCCCTGAAAATCGACCCGCTCTATCGCGGTGCGGTCGTCCATGTGAAAGATGCCTCACAAGCCGTTCCGGTGGTCAATCAGTTGCTAAACCCCGACACGCGAGCGGCATTCATCCAAAGCATCAAAGCAGATTACAAGGCATTGCGCGAACAAACAAACACCCCCAAAGAAACGGTCAGCATCGAATATGCCCGCCAACACGCGGCAAAAATCGACCACACTCAATATACCCCCAAAAACCAAGCATCAATGGCTGACATACAAAAACTAAATATCCCAATCCAAGAAGTCGTCTCGGACATCAATTGGACGGCATTCTTGACCACATGGAAATTCCCCGTCAAAGACCGCGAATCCGATGAAGCAAAAAAATTGTTGGCGGATGCAAACACTGTCATTGCGGGCTTGTGTGGTGTCATTGCGGGTCAAGCCCGCAATGACAGCCTTCACACCCGCAATGACAGGTTTTTCATTCAAGCCATATTCGGCTTTTTCCCCGTCACGGCGAAAAATGACATATTATATGTAGAAACGCAAAAAGGCGTGAAAGAAATCCCCTTAGCACGCCAACAGGAAAAGCGGGATGACGACAGTTATGCCTCAATCGCCGATTTCATCCATCCCGATGGCGATTTTATCGGCATGTTTGCCATCACTGCGGGCAAAAATCAGCCCTCAGGCGATGATTATCAGGACTTGCTGGAGCAATCACTCCGCGACAGGCTGGTGGAAGCCGCCTCCGAATATTTGCACAAAAAACTATGCAAAGGCGTTGGCATCCGCCCCGCGTCGGGCTATCCGATGCTGCCGGATATTCGCCTTAACTTCCTGATTGATGAGGTGTTGGATATGCGCGAAATCGGCATAAGCCTCACCGACAGCGGTGCGATGTATCCCAATGCCTCCGTTGCCGGTTTGTACATCCTGCACCCCGAAGCGCGGTATTTTCATATCAAATAAGAATTTGGAGAGCGTATCTGCCAAAATGTCAGTTGTAAATAAGTGGCACCATTTTTGAGTAATTGTCCATAAAAACAACACATTTATATTATGGAAGCAAAAAAGCAAGGTCATATCGGGGTGACGACCGAAAACATTTTCCCCGTGATTAAAAAGTTTTTGTATAGCGACCACGAGATTTTTCTCCGTGAGTTGATTTCTAATGCGGTGGACGCTACTCAGAAGATGAAAACGCTGGCGCAAGTGGGCGAGTTTAAAGGCGAGTTGGGCGACTTGACTATTCGCGTGAAGCTCGACGACAAGAAGAAGACGCTCACGATTTCCGACAGCGGATTGGGGCTAACTGCCGATGAGATAGACAAATACATCAACCAGATTGCCTTTTCGAGCGCGGAAGGCTTTTTGGAAAAGTACAAGGACAACGCCAATGCCATTATCGGGCATTTCGGCTTGGGCTTCTATTCGGCGTTTATGGTGTCGAAAAAGGTGGAAATCATCACCAAATCGTGGCAAGAGGATGCTCCTGCAATGAAATGGTCGTGCGACGGCTCGCCCGAATACACCATCGCCGAGGCGAAAAAAGAGGCTCGCGGCACCGACATCATCCTCTATATGGATGACGACAGCAAGGAATTTTTGGAAAAAACGCGCATCGAATCGCTGCTGAAAAAATACTGCCGCTTCCTGCCCGTGCCAATTGCATTCGGCAAAAAATCGGAGTGGAAAGACGGCAAATCGGTGGAATTGGACGAAGACAACATCATCAACGACACCAACCCGCTGTGGATGCGTAAACCGGCGGAATTGACCGACGAAGACTACATCAAATTCTACAAGGAACTCTACCCGTATAGCGAAGACCCGCTGTTTTGGATACATCTGAACGTGGATTATCCGTTCAATCTGACGGGCGTTTTGTATTTCCCCAAGGTGAAAAACGGCATTGATTTGCAGAAAAACAAGATACAACTGTATAGCAATCAGGTGTTTGTGAGTGACAGCGTGGAAGGCATCGTGCCCGAATTTATGACGCTGCTCCACGGCGTGATTGACTCGCCGGACATCCCGCTGAACGTGTCGCGCTCCTATTTGCAGTCGGACAGCAATGTGAAGAAGATTTCGACCTACATCACCAAAAAAGTGGCTGACCGCCTGGACGAAATTTTTAAGAACAACCGCCCGCAGTTTGAGGAAAAGTGGAACAGCCTGCGCGTTTTCATCGAATACGGCATGATAACCGACGAAAAATTTGCCGAACGCGCGATGAAGTTCGTGCTGTTCAACTCATTAGAAAACAAATTTTTCACATTGGACGAATACAAAACGCTGGTGGAAGCCAACCAAACGGACAAGGACGGCACGCTGATTTATCTCTACACGACCGACAAAAACACCCAATTTGCCTACATCGACCAAGCGAAAGAAAAGGGCTACGATGTGCTGCTGATGGACGGGCAACTCGACAATCACTTTATGAACGCGCTGGAATCGAAGTTGGAAAAATCCCGCTTCGTGCGCGTAGATGCCGATATTTTGGACAATTTGATTAAGAAAACCGATGCCCAAGAGGTCAAATTGACCGAAGAAGAACGCACCGCGCTGACAGAAAAATTCAAGTCGGTCATTCCGCCCATCGAAAAAACCGATTTCGTGATTGGTTTTGAACACTTGGGCGAAACCGGCAACCCCGTCACCGTGACGCAAAACGAGTTTATGCGCCGCATGATGGAGATGTCCGCGATGCAGCCCGGCATGAATTTCTACGGCGAGATGCCAAACTCATACGCCATGACCGTCAATTTGGATGCGCCCGCCGTGAAGAAAGTGGAAAAGGAAAATACGCCCGAAGCACAGGCTATAATCACCCAGTTGGTCGATTTGGCATTGCTTGCCAACGGATTGCTGAAAGGGGAAGCCCTCAACAAATTTATCAAACGCGAGGTCAACGCACTATCCGCATCGTGAATTATGAACGCAAACGATTGGAAAGGGCGGCAGAATGTGGTGTATTCAACTAATCCTGATTTCCGGTATGAAAATCAGGCGGCAGATGAGGTTGAAACCTTGCCGCGCGACAAGCAACAGCTTCGTGTGCAGTTGGATAAGAGAAATCGAGGGGGAAAACAAGTTTCGCTGATTACGGGATTTGTGGGTGCAGACGAAGATTTGCAAGAGCTGGCTAAACTCCTGAAAACAAAGTGCGGCGTAGGCGGCTCAGCCAAAAACAACGAAATCATCATACAAGGCGATTTCAGGCAAAAACTGTCGGAAATTTTGCGCAAAGAAGGTTACACAAAAACAAAATCAATATGAACACACCCGTCATAGCGAGCTTGACCCGCACAACGTCCGTCATTGCGGGCTTGACCCGCACAACACCCGTCATTGCGGGCTTGACCCGCAATCCCATGAAGATTCTACTACTATTGTTAGTAATAACAATCACCTCTACCATATCCTTGCAAGCACAGCCCCTGCGGACAGAATCCTTTTCCGAACGGGTGCAAACCTTGCGCGTTTTTCCGGAACATCAGTGGAAATTAGCCCCGATTATTGACTTCAATCAAAATCGCGCTATCGCCATTAGTTTCGATGTTTTGGGTGTGGAAACCGGTCATTACACCTACAAAATTTGGCATTGCAACGCCGATTGGACGCGGTCGAAGTTGGATGAACACGAATATCTGAACGGGCTGCAAAACAATCCGTTGACTGATTACGACAATTCGCTCAACACAACGATGGAGTATGTGCATTATGAACTGCGGATTCCCAACGAGCGGGTGCGGCTGAAGTTGTCCGGCAATTATGCGGTGCAGGTTTTTGAGGATGGCAACGAACGACCGATGCTCAATGCCTGTTTTTCGGTCGTGGAACCGCTTGCAAATGTGCAGATAAGCGTTTCGCCCGTCACGGATAAGGGGGCGAACACCCATTTTCAGGCGGTTGATTTCGTGGTGAGTTATGGCAGTGCCGTTCAGAATCCGAACACCGATTTGAAGGTTTATGTGCTGCAAAATCATCGCTATGATAATGCTGCACAGCTTGTTAAGCCGCGTTTAGTGCAAACCGGCAAGGCTGAATATTCACACAATCCTGCCTTGATTTTTGATGCGGGCAATGAATATCGCCGCTTTGAGATGACCACCGCACAATTTCCAGGACTGAATATCGCCGCTATAGAGTATCACGAGCCATACTATCACACCATTTTGCGCCCCTACAAATTTCGCTCCAACGAGCCGTATTCGTATTCCGACGACCTGAACGGCAAGGTGTATATCCGTAATACAGAGGCAGATAACTCAGACTATGAGGCGGATTACCATCTTGTGCATTTTTCCTTGGCGGGACAACCCCTGAATGAAAAGGTGTATATTTTGAGCGAAGCATTCAACAATATCTTCGATTACCGTTCCGAAATGACCTACGAAAGGAATGGTTACGTCAAAACAGCACTGCTGAAAGAGGGCTATTACAATTACCTGTATGTTACTCAAAATAAACCAAATACACCGGCAAAAACAGCACCCGTAGAAGGAGATTTTTACCAAACAAAAAACGAATATCGCGTGATGGTATATGCACGAACATTCGGAAAACGCTACGACCAACTAATTGGCGTCCAAACAATTAACTGACAAAAGTGCGGCAGAAGGGACTGCAATTTAAGAGTTATCGAAAGAAAGCAAAAAAATATTTCATTGATGATTAAGTACTTATGAAAAATATGTTGTAAAGCATGAAAATAAGTGCTTTTTTATTTGGATATTCAAAAGATTATCAATACCTTTGCGGTGTCTAATTAAAATGACGGTTTTTATGAATAAAGAAAGGATTGCAGAGTTAAAAGAGTGTATTCGATTGCTCTATCAAGATTTGAGAAGCATTAAAAGGATGGAGGAACAACTCGGATGTCATACTCCTCAACTGGATGACATGTTGGATTTTTATCTTGATAAGCTAAATGACTATAACAAGGAATTGAAAAATTTAGAGGGAAAGTAGTAATTAAACGCTTCTTTTCGGAGGGGCAAAAAAAAAAATAATATGAAGAAAGATTATAAAAATGAATTAGAAGACTTGTTGGTTTCAGGCAGAGGACTATCTACGGAAGAGTTTGATAAACTCGTAGATTCTTTTTTAGGTGAAAAATCCGAATCGGAAAAAGAAAATATTGGTAATTCTCTTGCAGAGGTGAAACTCAGTAAGTTGAAGCAGGTAAAGGAAATTTCCAAAGAAATTTCTATCCTTGAGCAACTGGATGGTGTGGAAGAATTTGTCAATTTTTCCACTATCTCACGAAATTACTTTGGCAAAGACAAATCGTGGATGTATCAGCGATTACACGGCTATGCTGTGCATGGAAAACCTGCCCGATTCACTTTGGAAGAAAAGAGAAAATTATCAAACGCTTTCCTTTCACTTAGTGATAATCTCAAAACCGTTGCACATAAATTTGCGTGATGTGTTTTTATTAGAAAAAAAATGCTACCTTTGTCACCGAATTGTTGTTGTGGCAATTCACAGAAAAAATTGTTAAACAATTAGATTAAGTTTTTATGAGAAAAATAATGGAAAATAGAACAGTGAATAAAACAATCGTCACAATCCTTCGTGTCACTATTGGTTGGCACTTTTTGTACGAGGGATGGGTGAAACTGAGTGCTGAGCATTGGACGGCAGAATCCTATCTGAGCAATACGTACGGATTTCTGTCCGGATTTTACCATTGGCTTGCCGCTTCGCCGACAATGCTACAAGTGGTTAATTTTATGAATGTCTGGGGATTAATACTGATTGGCTTGGGTCTATTCACCGGCTTGTTCAGTCGCTTGGCGTCGTTTTTCGGTACGCTGTTGCTTGTCCTGTATTACTTTGCATACCCTCCCTTTGGCGTTTCATTGCTCGGAGGCGACGGCACGCTGTATATTGTCGATAAAATATTTTTAGAGGCAGTGGCTCTTGTATTTCTCTTTTTCTATGCAGAAAAGGGATACGGTTTGGATGAATTTCTCAAATTATGGAAAGATTTGGGAATCAAATTGTGGAAACCGGTAGCCCCGGAAGCCACAACAGAAGCACCATCCGAAGTGAATACCCGACGGGAAGCATTGAAAAACCTTGTCACATTGCCTGTTCTGGGCTTTTTGGGATGGAGTGCCCACCGAAGCAATCAGATATATAATGTGGAT
Organism: Candidatus Symbiothrix dinenymphae; assembly: GCA_001417715.1. Classification (GTDB taxonomy): domain Bacteria; phylum Bacteroidota; class Bacteroidia; order Bacteroidales; family Azobacteroidaceae; genus Azobacteroides; species Azobacteroides dinenymphae. The sequence goes on along the minus strand of BBRT01000144.1, from coordinate 10,212 downwards.
GTCATGTCGGGTGCTACGATACAGGTCAATCAAGTCGCTTTGAGTCAATTGAAAGGCGAACTTCCCAAGGGGAAAATCGGCGGGCTCGAAATCAGCCGCTTAATCATGGGTTCAAATATAATTGGTGGTTGGGCACATTCGCGGGATTTGATATATACCTCCAGCCTTATGAAAGCGTATAATACAGAGAAAAAAGTCTTTGAAACCCTGATGCTGGGCGAACAGGCAGGTATCAATGCCATTAATATTGCTTATCAGCAAATACCGATAATGGTCAAATACAAAAAAATAACAGGCAGTAAAATCAAGATAATCACCCAAATCGGCGTTGACGAAAAAAACAAGGATGATATTTATGCCGATGTCACCCAAGCCGTTGATAGCGGAATGGATATGATACAACTGCAAGGAAACTGGTGTGACTGGCTTGTTCGGGACGGGAAGTTTGATGTGATAGCCGGGCTGATGGACAGAATCAGGAGCCATGGTTCGATAGCCGGAATGGGAGCACATACCATTGATTCTTTGATATTGTGCGACGAAAAAGGTATCTTCCCTGACTTTTACATGAAAACCATGCACCACGACAATTACTGGTCGGCGCATCCGCGCGAAAACCGAAAGCCTTTTGAAGTGGACGGCAAATATAGCCGGGACCACAATCAGTTCCACGACAACTGTTTTTGTCCGTTCCCCGACCGCACGGTAGAATTTGTCAACCGTGCAAAACTACCGGTCATAGGCTTTAAAGTGCTTGCCGCAGGTGCCATTTACCCTAAGGACGGTTTCAACTGGGCTTTCGAGAATGGTGCTGACATTATATGTGTAGGAATGTTTGATTTCCAGTTAGTGGACGACGTCAATATCTGTATTGATACGCTCCAAAATCTGAAAAACCGAAAACGCGAATGGTACGCATAAATTGAATTTTAAATTTATTTACTGACCGCGCTTTTCAAGCCTTTGGTGACCTCTATTTGATAATTGCCTTGTGTGTCGCTGTATATCAGCAGGGCTTCCAATTCGGGATGGTTGGCTAAGAGTGTCCTCGTTTTGTCAAGTCCCGACACCATACAGACCGTAGCCCAGGCGTCGGCGGTGATGCAATCATCTGCCACGATGGTTACACTCAGCAGGTTGTGATTCACCGGATAACCCGTTTTCACGTCGATGGAATGGGCGTATTTGACCCCGTCTTTCTCAAAAAAGCGTCTGTAATTGCCTGATGTAGCCAAAGCTTTGTTGTCAAGTGCCACAATGGCTTGCAAATTCTGCCCGGGTATGGCGCGGTCTGCGGGACGGTCGATGCCTACCCGCCATGGCTTGCCCGATGCGTTGACGCCTCGCGCGACAATCTCGCCGCCAATTTCGACCAGATAGTTTTTGCATCTCTTGCTTTTCAGAAAATTTGCCACCACATCCACCGAATACCCTTTGGCAATGGCATTCACATCAAGCATCACACCCGGAGAATCCTTCTCCACCCTGTTTCCAACGATGCGCACCTTGTCCATCCCCACAAATTGCAGCAAACTGTCTATTTTGGCAGGGTCAATATCGGGAGTATTGGACGTGAAGCCAAATCCCCACAGGTTGACAATGGGCGCGATAGTAATATCAAAGGCACCGGACGATGCACGATTGACTTCCGCAGACTTAACGAACACGGTGCGGAAATAATCGTCAATTTCCACATCGGGAACGTTCCGGTTGATGCGTGAAATCAGCGAAGTGGGGATATATGTGGAAAGCGACTCGCTAAATCGTTGAAGTAACTGCACAATGTCCTCTTCGTAACGTTCACCGGCGGCAGGAGGCGAGTAGGTAATCTTATAGGTAGTGCCTTCCGCGGAACCCTGATGCGATACGTATTCGGCCTTTCCGTCACACGAAAATAAAATTGCTGCAAGCCAAAGAACAATCATGTTCGCGGCTAATTTACAGCAACGCAACCAATTGGCGGCTAAAATGTGTGTTATTATTACTGCCATTTTTGTCTTTTATTTCGCATTTGTGCGGCTGAAGGGACTCGAACCCCCACGCCGTGAAGCACCAGATCCTAAGTCTGGCGTGGCTACCAATTACACCACAGCCGCAGTTTGCGACCGCAAAGGTACGAAATAATTATGAGTTATAAATCATAAGGATAACAACCGCGCGGCTTTTTAACACAAATTATAACGTATGTGCAAAAAAACTCATAATTCATAACTCATAACTCATAACTTTTTCGTACCTTTGCGCCCGAAATAGACTTATCGTAACCTCTGGGGAGAGAAGAGTGACTCGCGAATGTTGCGTTAAGGTATTGTAAATTAAATAGTTAAAATAAAAAATGGAATTGATGAAAATTGCCGCGGAGGCATTTGCTAATCCGGAAGAGAAAAATTTCCCGGAGTTTAAGAGTGGCGACACTGTGACGGTGGCTTACCGCATCAAAGAGGGCAACAAGGAGCGTGTACAGCAGTACCGCGGAGTGGTAATTAAAATCGCAGGGCATGGTGATGTCAAACGGTTTACTGTTCGCAAAATGTCGGACAATGTGGGTGTAGAGCGTATTTTCCCGCTCAATTCGCCGTTTATCGATTCAATCGTGCGCAACAAAGTTGGCAAGATACGCCGTGCCAAGCTGTATTACCTGCGCGATTTGACCGGTAAAAAAGCCCGCATCAAAGAAAAACGCATTTAACAGTTACCAGTTACCAGTTACCAGTTACCAACATTATGACGGATCTGGTAACTGGTAACTGGTAACTGGTAAATGGTAACTGCATGAAGGTTAAGGTTATAAATAAATCGAGGCATGCCCTGCCGGAGTACGAAACATTGCACTCAGCAGGGCTTGATTTGCGGGCTAATATTGATGCGCCTATTGTGTTGGGGTCGTTGGAGCGTATGCTGGTGCCGACCGGTCTTTTCATCGAATTGCCTGTTGGCTATGAGGCGCAAATTCGCCCGAGAAGTGGGTTGGCGATTAAGTTTGGCATTTCGTTGGTCAATTCGCCGGGTACGATTGATGCCGATTATCGCGGCGAAATCAAGGTGATTGTCATCAATCTGTCGAAAGAGCCGTTTACCATCACGGACGGCGAGCGCATCTGCCAAATGGTGGTTGCCAAGCACGAACGTGTTGAATGGCAGGCGGTTGAGGAGCTCGCATTGAGTGAGCGCGGTGTTGGCGGGTTTGGGCATACGGGGGTTCTTTGAGAGTTTAGAGTATAGAGTTTAGAGTTTAGCGGGTTGAGTTTTTTTTTGCGGTTTTTAGTTATGAGAAAGGTTGGTTTTTTTGTTTTTTTGTTTGTTTTTTGCGGGGGGGTGTTGGCGGATGAGGTTGTTGTGGCGCAATCTTTGTTTTCGCGGGGCAAGTTTTTGTCTGATTCGCTTTTTGTTGAGTCGCTTCGGTTGAAATATCAGGAGGACTTTGAGGAGGCGTTTGAGGCTTTGCAGCAGTCCTTGAAATTGGATTCTACTTCGGCGGTGGCGTGGTATGAGTTGTCGCATTATTATGTGTTGCTCCAGGACCCCGAGCGGGCATTGGCCTCTTTGAAACAGGCTTATGCTTATCAGCCTGACAATCAGAGTTATAAATCGGAATTAGCCGAGTTGTATCACGCTACAAAGCAGTATGAACAGGCTATTGCCTTGTACCGGGAATTGGCAAAAGCACGTCCCGACAAGCCGGAATATGGCTATTATGCGTTGCGGTTGAGCGGCGATTATTTGCTTTCGCAGGGCAAAATTGCTGAAGCCAAAGCGCAGTATTACGAACTGACAAAAACCGTTCCGGATGATATTGTTGCCTGGTTGCAGTTGTTGCAAATTGCTATCCGTGAGGCAGATGCTACGAGTGTGGCGGCACTTTGCGACAGTGCATTGCAGCAGTTTCCCAATGTGGCTGAATTTTATTTTTACAAGGGGATGAGCTATTTGCTTGGGCACAATTTGAAGGCGGCACTGAAAGTTTATTCGGCCGGGTTGGCTGTGGCGGATGAGGATGACCGAGAGATGCAGTCCAGTTTTTTAGAGCAAATGGGCGATATTTATTACCGGCAGGGCAACAAGAAAAAGGCGTTTGAGGCATTTGAACTCGCGTTGGAAGCCAATCCGCACAATATTTCTGCGCTGAATAACTATGCCTATTATCTTTCGTTGCTCAAAATGGATTTGGACAAAGCCGAGCGGATGGCTTCGGAAGTTGTTCGCCAGCAACCCAATAACGGCACTTACATCGACACGTATGCGTGGGTGCTTTTTCAAAAAGGCAATTACAATCTGGCAAAATTCTACATCGAATCGGCAATCAGCAAGTCACCGGAACCATCAAGCGAACTGTTTGAACACTATGGCGACATCCTGCACGCCCTCGGAAACACGGCTCAGGCAATCGTAGAATGGCAAAAAGCCATCGTGCGAAAACAAGCGGAGGGCGAAAAAGTCAAAGACTTGGAGCGGAAAATCAAAAAAGCAAAATAACACTCATCGCGGATTTTTTTTTGAGGTGCTATTATTTTCAGTTTTAAATTTTTGTCGTACCTTTGCGGGCAGTAATGATTTTCTACTGACGTAATAGACGTAATTCATAATTGAAAAGATGGAAGAGATTATCCCTGCCCTCCCCAAGGAGGTGATTAAGTCGGAATTGACTGCCGACAAACTTTTTCGGAAGACTAACAAGTCGGGTAATGAAATTTACCTGTTCACAGCCCGCAATGCACCCAATTTGATGCAGGAAGTGGGGCGTTTGCGCGAAATTGCGTTCCGCTATTATGGTGGTGGAACAGGCAAAGCGGTGGATATTGACCACTTCGACACGATGGAAACACCTTACCGTCAGTTGATTGTCTGGGACCCGCAGGCAGAACAAATTATTGGCGGCTATCGCTTTCGATGCGGCAATGAGGTTACATTTGATGCCAACGGGCAGCCGGATAATATCGCGACCTGCGAATTGTTCACCTTTTCACCCCAATTCATCGAGCAATATCTGCCCGCCACGGTTGAGTTGGGACGCTCGTTTGTGTCTTTGGACTATCAGGCGGGCTTGTTTGGCACCAAAGGACTGTTCGCGTTGGACAATCTCTGGGACGGGTTGGGTGCGCTTTCGGTCATCGACCCCGATTTGCGCTATTTCTTCGGAAAAGTGACGATGTATGGCTCTTACAACACCGAAGCGCGCAATCTGATTTTGTTTTTTCTCAACAAATATTTTGCAGACAAAGACAATTTGGTCACTCCCATCATGCCGTTAATCACTAATATGGACGAAAAAAACCTCGCACAAATGTTCTTAAAGGACAATTACAAGGACGATTACAAAATTCTCAACACCGAAGTGCGCAAACACAATGTCAACATCCCGCCCTTAGTGAGTGCCTACATGAACCTCTCGCCCACAATGCGCGTGTTCGGAACGGCTATCAACGAAGAATTTGGCAAGGTGGAAGAAACAGGCATTTTGGTGACTATCGAAGATATTTTTGAAGAAAAAAGGTTGCGCCACATCCAGTCATTTTTGAACGAAAACCCCACAAAAAAGCTGCGGCAACACCTTCTCAACTTTATCAGCAAGGTGCACGACCGCCGCCAAGCACGGCGGAGAATGTCTGAATCAGGATTTTCAAGATTAAAGGATTAACAGGATGAATTAATTAACAGGATGGATTACAATTTAAAGTCATTAGGCAACAAAACAGCATACGCACAAAATTATGCGCCGGAGGTGCTGGAAACATTTGATAACAAGCACTTTGAGCGCGACTATTGGGTGCGCCTCAACTGTCCGGAGTTCACAAGCCTGTGCCCCATCACCGGGCAGCCCGACTTTGCGACCATCCGCATCGACTACATCCCCGCCGTCAAGATGGTGGAGAGCAAGAGTTTGAAGCTCTATCTGTTCAGTTTTCGCAACCACGGAGCTTTCCACGAAGATTGCGTAAACATCATCCTCAACGATTTGGTGCGCCTGATGCAGCCCAAATACATCGAAGTAACAGGCTTTTTCACCCCACGCGGCGGCATCAGCATCGAGCCTTACTGCAATTATGGTCAGCCCGGCACCGAGTACGAAGGGTTGGCAAAAAAGCGGCTGTTTGAAACCTCCCGCGAGCCGTCCGGTAACCTCCCGTGGAAAAAAAACTCATAATTCATAATTCATAACTCATAACTCATAACTATTTCGTACCTTTGCACAAAAATTTTAAATCGTATGAACATATTAGGTTTTATTCAGGCACAGGCAGAGGGATTTGCCACAGAAGTGGAGGCACAGATACCTGTGGTGGAAGTGAAGATGAACATCCTTGAGTTAGCGACTAAGGGGGGTTGGATTATGGTGCCGATTCTGCTCCTGTTGCTGGTGTCCGTCGCTATCTTTATCGAGCGCATCATGGTGATTAATAAGGTGTCGCAAAAAGACATCACGTTTATGTCGCGTATCAACGACTATCTGCATGAGGGCAATGTGGAGGCTGCCTCCAAATTGTGCAAGCGCAATGACACGCCCTATTCGCGGATGGTGGAAAAAGGGTTGCAGCGCATCGGACATCCGGCGAGCGACATCCTGTTTGCCATTGAAAATCAAGGGGCTATCGAAATTTCCAAGCTGGAAAAGGGCTTTTTCTGGGTGGCGACCACGGCTGCTGTTGCGCCGATGCTGGGCTTTTTCGGAACCGTGACCGGGATGGTCAAAGCTTTTTTTGCGATGGCAAACGCCGGTAGCAATGTAGACATAACTAACTTGTCGTCAGGCATTTACGAAGCACTTGTAACCACTGTTGCCGGTTTGTTTGTGGGTATTCCCGCACTGTTTTTGTACAACTTCCTGCAAGCCAAGTTAAATGTGGTAACTACCAAGATGGATTCGCAAATTATGGATTTCATGGATATTGTGAACGAAACGGAAGTCGCCAAAGTGTCGGAACATTCCAGAGGGTTTGTGACCATGCAGCAGCCCGCATTTGTGGTTCCTAAGCCCGAATCCAGACCCGTTCGGCAGTCACGGGAATTAACAGAAGACGATGAATAAAAAACATTGAACAGATGGGAATTAAGAGAAAAAACAAACTGACTGCGGAGTTCAATATGTCGTCCATGACGGATATGATTTTTTTGTTGCTCATATTTTTCATGATTACGTCCACGGTGGTGACGCCGAACGCCATCAAGGTGATGTTGCCCCAAAGTGCCCAGCAGACATCTGCCAAGCCACTTTCGCGCGTGACAATCGACAAAAACCTCCGTTATTATGTGGCATACGACAGGGAAAAAGAAAAACGGGTCAATTTTGACGACATCGTGCCTTTTTTGCAAAAGTGCTACGCCCAAAATAATGAGATGTATGTCGCGCTCTATGCCGACGAGACAATTCCATACGCGGAAGTGGTGAAATTGTTGGATATTGCCAATCAAAATCATTTCAAGATGATTTTGGTGACGCGACCACATTGAGCAATGTAGAATGAGGGATTGCGGGTCAAGCCCGCAATGACAAATATTATGAGTTAGAATGATGAAGGAGTTTACGAAAGAAGAGGTTTATGGTTGGTCGGGTGCAGTAGTTCTGCTGCTCCTGCTTCTTCTTTTGCTTTCTTTTGCTTTTCTTACGGCGGTGCCTAAGCCGGAGGAGGAGGCTATTTTGGCTATTTTTGAAGAACTGAAGGAAGTTCCCAAAGTTGGCGTTTCGGAGCCGAAGGGTGATTTGCTGCCGGAGTCATCTTCTGCAGCACCGGAGGAGCCTGTACCGGCAAATTCGAGCAATCCGCAGCCGGCGCAAAGTCCCGACAAACCAATAATTGCCGACGATGAGCCTTCGCCCATCGAAGTGCCCCCACCACCAACGGCAGCAGAATTGGCTGAGCAAAAACGGCGTGCGGAGGAGGAAGCCAAACGAAAAAAAGAGGCTGAAAGTCGCGCAAAAATAAACACCCAAGTCGCCAACGCACTCGCCGGAAGCAAAGGCAACGGTGCGGCAGCGGCTTCAGGCACCGCAAGAGGCAGCGATGCCGTAGGCTCAGGAGCAGGCGAAGGGTCATCAAGTTCGTTTAATTTGGCAGGGCGCACCGGCGTATTGCAAAGCCCCGTGTATTCCGCACAGGAAGAGGGCATCATCCTCCTCAGCATCACAGTGGACCCGCAAGGCAATGTCATCAGCGCATCCATCCGCTCCGGCACAACCATCAGCAACGCCCAAATGCGCAATTCAGCCATCGACGCGGCAAAGCGAACAAAGTTCAATGCCATCAATAGCGGCGGAAATGCCACAGGGACAATTACATACAGGTATAAATTGAATTGATGTCTTACTCTGTCATTGCGGGCTTGACCCGCAATCCCCTGAAAGGGAGCCGAATGTTAGGCAACAGAGCAATGTAGAACGAGGGATTGCGGGTCAAGCTCACAATGACAAATAAATTATATGAAAAAAGTGTTTTTATTTTTGGCGGATGGCTTCGAGGAAATCGAGGCAAGTGGCACGGTGGATATTTTGCGGCGTGGTGGCTTGGATGTGACCACTGTTTCTGTTGCTGCTACATTGCAGGTGTCGGGAGCGCATGGCATTCCGGTGGTGGCTGACGCGCTGTTTGCGGAGGTGGATTTTTCCGGCGGCGATTTGCTGGTATTGCCCGGCGGCGGTTCCGGAACGAAAAATTTGAACGCCCACGAGGGTCTGAAAAATCTGCTCAAACAACATGCCGCAGCAGGCAAAAAAATTGCAGCGATTTGTGCAGCACCAATGGTGCTTGGCGGCTTAGGGCTGCTGCAAGGCAAACGAGCCACCTGCTACCCCGGCATGGAAAATACGCTACAAGGTGCCACAATCGCAGATGCAAGCGTTGTGAAAGACGGCAACATCATCACCGGAAAGGGTCCGGGCTACACATTCGAGTTTGCGCTGGCACTCGTGGCAGAGTTGCAAGGGCAGGCAAAAGCCGATGAAGTGCTACAAAGTTGCTATTGTTAAATGATTGCTCATTATTTTTGCAATTTCAACAATGTTATGCTCGTATGTGTTATATAAGATATACCATGTTGTGTTCTTGTTTCGTTTGTAGCGATGAACATATTCCCCGTAACCTGCGTGTGAGACATATATAACTTTGGTGTGATACACTTTTTCATCCAATTTGTCACAAATATCTCGAATATCTTGCACATATAACAATGCGTGTTCCATCCCCAATGGATGTTTTGACCATGATGCCAATCCATAGAGAATATTAGACAAATCCTCTACGGCTTGCAGATTATACCAAACCATACTCTTTATAAAAAGTGGTAATGTTTTCAGTACATCTCCTCACAAACTCATCGCCGGTCACCCAATTTTCAGGAATAATACCCTGCTCAAGTTGTTGATTAACGTGTTGTCTTCTCGATTCACGCTCAGATAGTTCCTCATACTTTAGTTTAATAGCTTCCATAAATTGAAATTTAAATTGTTTGAACAAAACTTTTCTGCAAAAGTAACTCTATTTTATTTAATAACCAAATTTTTTCCAAACAAAATGCCAAATTTGAAAAGCACACAAACAACCCCAACCTTTTTTTTAATCAGATTGGGGTTATTCCACAGCGTTATTTACTTATTTTTTAAAATAATCGGCTACTGCTTCGTTGGGAACCATTTCTTCTTTGAAAGTGTAAGCTCCTGTTTTAAGCGACTTTACCATTTTTATCACCTTTGAATATGAACGTCCTTCGGACTTCTCGCGGTATCCCGCGACGGTTTTTTTTGCCATGACTTCTCGTTTTTATTTAATTTCTTTATGAACGGTCATTTTTTTCAGAATGGGATTGTATTTCTTCAATTCCAAACGTCCCGTTGTTACTTTTCTATTCTTCGTGGTGATGTAGCGGGATGTGCCCGGCAGACCACTTGCCTTGTGTTCGGTGCATTCCAAGATGACCTGAACGCGATTTCCTTTTGCTTTTTTTGCCATTTCTTAGGGTCTCCTTTTTTTTATACGTTAATAAAACCTTTTTCAACCGCCGTTTTAATGGCAGTATCCAAACCCACTTTGTTGATGGTTCGCAATCCATTGGCTGACAGGTTCAACACTACCCAGCATTTTTGCTCTACCCAATAGAATTTTTTGGAAAACAAATTCACATCAAACTTACGCTTCGTGCGGTGGTTTGAGTGCGAAACATTGTTGCCTACCAAAGCTTTTTTTCCGGTAATTTGACAAATCTTTGACATCTTATTCGTTTTTT
>BBRT01000143.1 GCA_001417715.1 Candidatus Symbiothrix dinenymphae | reverse complement strand
TCGAGAATTTCAACATGTATCACAATTGCGGATTGGGCATGTTGTTGCAATTCTCCGAAAACCTCACCTTTACAAATGTAAATAGCGTACCCAACGAGAAAAAGGGACGGGTTTTTGCCGGACACGACGATGGCTTGCATTTTTCAAACTGCAAGGGCGACATTGTAATAAAAAAGTGCACCTTTCACGGATTGATGGACGACCCGATTAATGTGCACGGAACGTCGGTGCGCGTCATCGAAAAGGTGGATGATTTTACGCTGCGCTGTAAACTGACGCGCAATGACAATCGTGGCCTGCTTTGGGCGCGTCCCGGCGAATCGGTGGGGTTTATCGAAAACACAAGTCTGCACACCTTCGCAACCGGAACGGTAAAATCATTTCGCGACATTGATACCCGATTGTTTGACATATCATTTCAGGAGGCCATTCCTCAAGGGGTGATTGCCGGAAACGCATTAGAAAACCTGACCTGGAATCCCAATGTCCTCATTACGGACTCTTATTTCAAGAGTTGTCGCGCAAGAGGCATCCTGGTATCCACACCGGGTAAGGTTGTCATTGAAAACAATATCTTCGAGTCGAGCGGTTCGGCCATTCTCATTGCCGGAGACGCCAATCAATGGTATGAAACGGGTGCTGTCAAAGATGTACTGATTACGAAAAATATTTTCCGCGCACCCTGTATGACGTCCATGTACCAGTTTTGCGAGGGCGTTATCAGTATCATGCCTGAAATTCCGCAAAAGACAGCCAAATCACCGGCTTTCCATCACAATATCGTCATCACGGACAATGAGTTTCATCTATACGATTACCCGATTTTGTATGCCTTTTCGACAGAGAATATAGTGTTTTCAAATAACAAATTGATACGCAGCCGCGACTACGAGCCGTTTCACCAAAGGAAAGACGGTTTGACCTTTGAATTTTGCAAAAAAATCAGCGTAAAAGGCAATACGGCTGAAGGCGATGTGCTGGGAAATACCATACGGCTAATCAACACGCCGTCAAAGGAATGTAAACTCGCTAATGATTCATTTTTTAATTACGCTAAACTTAAAGAAAAATGAGAAATATAAGTAGAATCACATTTTTGGTATTTATCACTGT
>BBRT01000142.1 GCA_001417715.1 Candidatus Symbiothrix dinenymphae | reverse complement strand
TACCCAAACTATGTTTTTACGCTTCATTGGGTTTTGACCGCGGCAAATGGTGGGGCAATACCTATAAGCTTCATACCGATGAGGAGACTCCTTATTTGAATAATTTTTGGGGTCGTTATTCTTCTTTCCGCGCATTAAACAATTACAATGCTACCGGTTATTTCCCCAAGAAATTAAGCCCTTTTGTAAGTCATTTTAATGATGCAAACTATTATGAAGTTCAGGGTTATCAGGCTCCTGACCTGCGCTATTCAGGTCTGTTGCTCTTCTATGCAGAAGCGCTCAACGAATGTACAGTGGGCGATGGGGGAGCTCCTGACCCTAAAGTATATGAGTTAATTGATTCAGTGAGAGCGCGTGCCGGATTGAAAGGTGTCGTTGAGAGTTGGAGAGATTATTCTACCATTCCGGCTAAGCCTTTGACAAAAGCAGGGATGCGTGAGATTATCCAACGCGAAAGGAAAATAGAACTGGCCTTGGAAGGGCAGGACTATTGGGACAGCCGCCGCTGGATGACCGCAAGGACAGAGCAGAACCGGGTAGTACAGGGCTGGAACGTGAAAGCAACGGATGAAGGAGGCTATTACACTCCAACGACGGTGTATATCCAACGATTTGTACAGCGCGATTACTTTTTCCCGATTCCTGAGAGCGATTTAATTAAGAATCCGCAACTCATACAAAATCCGGGGTATTAATTGTCTGAACCATGATTTTTACAAGATTTACAAGATTAGCATGATGAATACAAATATACGAATATCTTGGTAATCTTGAAAATCTTGACAAAATCACGGTTCAAGACAAAAGAAATTAGAAATTAATAATTTAAAAAATTAAAGAATATGAAAAATAGATGTTTAGTATTATGTATTACGACGCTTGCACTGGTTGCATGCGAGGAAAAGGTGCTGGGACCTACTGATAGCAGTCATGGCAAACCGGGTGTGGTTACTGAGGTGACAGTCAATCGATTGCCCGGAGGTGCTGATATTTTCTATCGGATTCCCGATTCTGAGGATTTGTTGGCAATAAAAGCGGTATATACCATCACCAACGGCACAAAACGGGAAGCTTCTGCTTTCTATTATGACAATCACTTGGTATTGGAAGGTTTTGCCGATACCTTGCTGCATGAGGCTCA
>BBRT01000141.1 GCA_001417715.1 Candidatus Symbiothrix dinenymphae | reverse complement strand
AACGCCCAGCTTCCAATACTTGTGATGCCTGGTTCGATGACCACTGGTTCGATGATAGAACGAAAAGACTCCCATGGTATGGGTAGTGCCCCCGACGCACCATAATAATTTGTCATCGCGCCGGTGCCGCTGATGGTAAGGGTCTTTCCGTCCGCGCTAAGCGTAGCCGTCACATCGGTTGCCGTAGGGTAGCCGATGTCCCATGTCTGTTGTGCAAAGCTGCTTACTGTAAGCAGCAAACTTGCGATTGTGAGTGTAATGCCTTTTTTCATGTTCAATTTTTATTGTATAGTTCGGCGGCAAAGTTACAAAAAAATTATGAATTATGAGTTTTCAAAAAATGCAGGGGCAGACCTCATAAACCTGCCCCTGCACAAAAACAGAGTTTTCAGAAGGGTAAATCGTCCTTCATCTGTTCCAAGGGTGGCAAGTTTTCCGGATTCGATGGTGGCGGCAAAGGCGGTTGTTCCAGCGGTCTGATTTCGCCATCCGGCTTACGGTCGAGCAGTTCAAGGTTTTCGCCGACAATTTCTGTAATATGCCGCAGAATTTCCTGCTTGTCGGTGTACGTTCGCGTTCGCAGTCGCCCCTCGATGTACAGTTTTGCACCCTTGCGAACGAACTTTTCAGCCACTCCTGCAAGTCCTCCACGTAATGTGATGTTGTGCCACTCAGTGCTGTCGGGCACCACTGTCCCGTTAGCTAAGGTGTACCCCCTTTCGGTGGTTGCTAAGGAGAAGTTGGCAATCACTCCTCCACTCTCAAAATGCCGCACTTCGGGGTCTTTGCCCGTGTGCCCGATTAAAATAACTTTGTTTACTGACATAAGTAAATTGGGTTAATAGCGTTATTACTAAAAATATCGCGTCAAAAGTACTGCTTTTTTTTGAAATAGCAATGAGAAATAGATAAAAATATTTTTTTTATTTTTTGCTATGCAATTGTTATTCGGCTGCAAAAATGTACCACACTTAACGCAACACCGCCCCCAACTTCGCCTCCAAACTAGCCTGAATTTTTGCCATGAGAGCATCTATATCCTTGTCGTTCAGGGTTTTTTCTTCGATTTGGAGGATGAAACTTACGGCGTAGGATTTTTTGCCTTCGGGGAGGTTTTTGCCTTCGTACACGTCGAAGAGCGTTAC
>BBRT01000140.1 GCA_001417715.1 Candidatus Symbiothrix dinenymphae | reverse complement strand
ACGCGCTATTCGGGGATTACGCTCAAGGGTGTGAAAGTGGGCGCAAGTCCTGTCTGGCTGAAAAACCGCTTGGAGAGTATTGGTGTGCGCTCCATCAATAATATTGTGGATGTTACCAATTTTGTGTTGCACGAAACGGGGCAGCCGCTGCACGCTTTCGATGTGAAGCAGATTAAAGGCGGCAAAGTGATTGTGAAAACGCTGCCTGAAGGCACGCCGTTTGTTACTCTGGATGGTGTGACGCGCACACTTTCCGACAAAGATTTGATGATTTGCAACGACACCGAGGGGATGTGTATCGCCGGCGTGTTCGGCGGATTGGATTCGGGCGTGACCGAAAAGACGACCGACGTGTTTCTCGAATCCGCCTGTTTCAACCCCACGCGCATCCGCAAAACGGCACGCAGGCACGGTCTGAACACCGATGCCTCGTTTCGCTACGAGCGCGGAGCCGACCCCAACAACACGCTGTATGTGCTGAAACGCGCCGCCCTTTTGGTCAAAGAAGTGGCAGGAGGCAGCATCACGGGCGATATTATCGACATTTATCCGCAGCCCGTCAGCAAGGCGGTGGTGGAGCTCAGCCTGCAAAAAGTGCATAGTCTGGTAGGCAAAGAAATACCTGCTGAGACGATTGAGAGCATTCTCAAAAGCCTCGACATTGTCATCACGCGCAAGGCGGGCGATGTGTGGACTTTAGAAATCCCCACTTACCGCGTGGATGTGACCCGCGATGTGGACGTGATTGAGGACATTCTCCGCATCTACGGCTACACCAATGTGGAAACCGGCTAAGAAATGAAATCAACTTTGTCCCGCAAACCGGCGACCGACCGCAGCCATGAGTTGCAAAACCTGATTTCGGAGCAACTGACAGGCACAGGCTTCCACGAAATTTTGAACAATTCGCTGACTGCCGCTGCCTATTACGCCGACAACACGGCATTTCCGAGCGAAAACTGCGTGCGGCTGAAAAACCCGCTGAGTGCCGACCTGAATGTGATGCGGCAAACACTGCTCTACGGCGGTTTGGAGTCGATTCTTCGCAATCGTAATCATAAAAATCCGGATTTGAAGTTTTATGAATTTGGCAACACCTATCGTCATTGCGGGCTTGACCCGCAATCCCCTGAAAAGGAATCGAATGTTGGGC
>BBRT01000139.1 GCA_001417715.1 Candidatus Symbiothrix dinenymphae | reverse complement strand
TAACTTGCATAATTAAATCCTCCTTTTTTTATTTCATTAAATCGGTAACGTAAGGAAGCAATGCCAAATGACGGGCTCTCTTAACTGCCTTTGCGATACGGTGTTGAAACTTCAATGAAGTCCCCGTAATTCTACGCGGCCGGATTTTCCCCTGTTCGTCCAAGAACTTTTTCAAAAATTCCGGGTCTTTGTCCTCGATAAACTTGATTCCGCTCTTTTTGAAACGACAATATTTTTTCTTCTTAACGTCAACCGTTAGAGGAGTTAAGTAACGAATTTCTGAACTGTTTACTGTTGCCATAATTTATACCTCCTGATGTTTAATTCCTTTTGATTTACTACGTCTCTTCGCTGCATATTCTGCAAAATCCTTGTCCTGACGGAACGTCAGATAGCGAATCACGCGTTCGTCGCGCCGGAACTGCAGTTCCAGTGTAGCGACAACTTCCGGCTTGGCTGTAAATTCCAACAGCACATAAAATCCGGTTGATTTCTTCTCAATGGGATACGCCAACTTGCGCAAGCCCCAGCTCTCTTCATTCACAATCGCAGCACCTTCGGCTCTGAGAATGTCCTTGAATTTGTCGACCGCTTCCTTTGTCTGATGGTCAGACAAAACGGGAGTCAAAATGAAAACGGTTTCATAATTGTTCATAATTTTTCTCTAAATAATTGTTTTTAATAAAATCGGGCGCAAAGGTACAACTTTTTTTTGAATATGCAAGTTTTTTGGGATAATTTTTTTAATAATTCCCTTATCCAAAATAATGTTGTATCTTTGCGATTGGTAAAACATGAATATTACGGTAGAAACGTTTCGAAAAATTAAAGAAACGATTGCAAAAGAAGTTAGTGGGATGACTTTTGAGCAGTTAAGGGCTTATCTGCAAGCAAATAGTCAAAAATTGCAGCAGGTGTAGTCCGCCGTTCAGGGCAACCGCAGCAAATTTATGATGATAAGGAAGACCGTAGGTCTTCAATCTACCCCGTATGGGCCATAGCCTTAACTTGACGGCTATGCCCGTATGGGGTAGTTGGTCATCATAAATTTGATGCGGTTCCCCTGAAAATCAGTAATAATCGCAAACTAATTGTGAAAATAAAAATATGATTTGCGAAAAAGATTGCCAAATCAAAAAAAAAGTTTTACCTTTGCGTC
>BBRT01000138.1 GCA_001417715.1 Candidatus Symbiothrix dinenymphae | reverse complement strand
TCTTTTTCCAAATTTGCATTACCTTTGCGGGGTGAAACAATTTTAAATAAATAAAAATATGGAAACAACCGTAAATGTGAATGATAGCACAACAAGTGCTCCTGTGAGAAAGTCGAAAATTGCAGAGTATTGGGAAAAATATCCCAATGGGTGTGGCGAAATTCTGGATTATAAAGCCGTAATGAAGTAACTGTTATGCGCTATCTAATTGACACAAACATACTTATCTGTATCGAATTTAAGCCCGTCAAAGCTTTCTGCGCAAAAAAGTTTGCAGGCACAATAGAATGGGGCGAAGACCCATTGGAATATCAAAAACGCATTCGCAATGAGTGGAATTAGAGTGCTCTGTGGTACCAACACGCTGATACATTTATTGGGAACATTCAATCCGGCGATTCGCCCGAAGACAGTGTGCTGATGACTGAGCACTACATTAAGTTGTGGATAAGCAATCAGTTGCTGTACGATGTGGCGCGTAAAAATACGACGCGCGATGATGAGCTGGAAATCAACCATTTAGTTGAAAATTATAAAAAATCGCTGACCATTTATCGCTATCAGGAGCAGTTGGTGAACGAGAAATTGGCGAAAGAAATCAGCGATGCCGAGTTGGAAAAATATTACACGGCGCACCAGAGTATGTTCAAGAGTCTGTTGCCGGAAGATTCGACCACATCGTTTGAATACATCAAACCCACTGTCAGAGAGATGGTTGTCAATCGTAAAAAGATGGATTTTCTAAAAGACGTGGAAGCCGACTTGTACGATAGAGCCGTGAAAAACGGCACGGTGATTTTCTATAAATGAATTTTATTACTACCTTTGCCGCTTCAAAATATGGAAAAGATGCAGAAAATATTCAGGGGATTGCGGGTCAAGCCCGCAATGAAGAGTAAGTTCGCAGCGGCACTTATCGTTGCATGGTCACTGGTCACTGGTAACTGGTCACTGCTAACTGCCCAGCAGAATGTCATTGACGAGGTGATTTGGGTGATTGGGGATGATGCCATTTTTCGGTCGGATGTGGAGATGATGCGGTTGCAGATGCAGTTTGAAAATCAGCGCGTGGAGGGCGACCCCTATTGCTTTATCCCGGAGCAGATTGCGGTGCAGAAACTGTATCTGCATCAGGCAAAGTTGGACAGTATTGCCGTGCCCGAAACGGAGGTTTTTCGCATGGTGGACAGTCGCATCAATTCGGCAATCACCCGTGCAGGCTCCAGAGAGCGGTTGGAACAGGAGTATGGCAAGTCGCTGACTGCTATTCGCGAAGATTTGCGAACCACTATTCGCGAGAGTGCCCTCGTGCAGCAGATGCAAAGGGAATTGGTCAAAAACATCAAAATCACGCCGTCAGACGTGCGTGCCTACTATGAACACATCCCAAAGGACAATTTGCCGTTTATCCCGACTACGGTGGAAGTGGAAATTATCACCAACGAGCCGGTCATTTCGTTAGCAGAAATTGATTACGTCAAGAGCCGTCTGCGCGATTATACCGAGCAGGTGACGAGTGGCAAGCGCGAATTTTCGACCCTGGCGCGACTGTATTCGGAAGACAAAGGTTCGGCGATACAGGGTGGCGAGATGGGTCTTAGGGGCAAGGCTGAATTTGTGACGGAGTTTGCCACCGCCGCTTTTGAACTCAACGACCCCAAACGGGTGTCGCGAATCGTGGAAACGGAATACGGCTACCATATTATACAGTTGATTGAAAGTCGTGGCGACCGCGCGAATGTGCGCCACATCCTGCTGAAACCGCAAGTAACACAAGAGGAATTGGCAACCGCCGTGTTGCGTTTAGACTCCATCCGCGACAATATTTTGAACGGCAAAGACGGGCAGACAATCACGTTTGAGGAGGCTGTGCCCTACGTTTCGCAGGACAAAGATACGCGGATGAACAACGGGCTGATGGTCAATCAAAGTGAAAGTGAACGGTTTGGGACATCCCGGTTTGAGATGTCGGAACTGCCGCCGGAAATTGGCCTCGTGGTGGATGGCATGACGGTGGGCGAGGTGTCGCAGGCGTTCACAATGAAAAATGCACGACAAAAAGAAGTGGTGGCTATCGTGAAACTGAAATCGCGCGTAGAAGGTCATAAAGCCAGCCTTTCGGATGATTATCAGGCACTTAAAAACCTGACCGAAGAGAAAAAACGGCAAGAAACGCTCGAAAAATGGCTGGCGCAAAAGCAAAAAGACACCTACATTCGCATCAATGAGAAGTGGCAAAACTGCGATTTTCAATTCAAAGGCTGGATTAAAGAGTGACCCCGTGAATAAATCAACTGTTTTTTGCATCCTGTTTATTGTGGCAAATATCGTTGGGGCGTTGTATGCAGCACCCACGCAACAGACAAAGCCGAAGTCCAAAGTGAAGATGGAATATGCCGACTCCACCACCATGAGCCGCAGCAACCCCGGTGTGCACGTCATGAAAGGCAATGTGCGCTTTTTCCACGATGGCGCCTATATGTTTTGCGACAGCGCGTATCTCTACGAGGAGGAAAATTCGCTGGATGCGTTCAGCAATGTGCAAATCAATCAGGGCGATTCGGTATTTCTCTACAGCGGTTTTTTGCGCTACGACGGCAATCTCAACGAGGCAAAAATGTGGGAAAATGTGCGCATGGACAACGCCTCGATGACACTTTTCACCGAAGATTTAATTTTCGACCGCAACCGCGATTTGGCGTATTATTTCGACCACGGCACGCTGGTGGATGCCAACAATGAGCTGGTGTCGGTCTATGGCGAATATTCGACTGCTACCAAACTGGCGACTTTCAAAAACCATGTGGTGCTCACCAACACCGATGAAGATGCCAACGACGCCGACAGCATAGAGCAGCATGTCAATTTTGTGCTCACCACCGAAACGCTCGAATATTCCACCAGAAACAAAGTGGCAACTATTCTCGGCGACACCAAAATAGTGTCCGACAGCGCGATAATCTACTCTACCAAAGGCGAATACGACACCGGAAACGGTTTGGCAACACTCTACGACCGCTCCACCGTGCTCTCGAAAGACGAAACGCAATCGGTGGTTGGCGACACCCTGTTTTTCAATCGCACCACAGGCTTTGGCGAGGCGTTTGGCAATATGGTGCTGACCGACAGTGTCCAAAAGGTCGTCCTGATGGGCAACTACGGCTATTTCGACCAATACCGCGAATTTGCTTTTGCCACCGATTCTGCCCAAGCAATTGAATACAGTCAAAAAGATTCGCTCTTTTTGCATGGCGACACGCTGCAAATGGAAACCGTTATCAGTTACCAGTTATCAGTTACCAGTTACCAGTTACCGGTTACCAATTACCCTGCCGATACGCTGGATGGGGGGGGGGAGTTGCCTGCTGATACGCTGCAAATGGAGACTGTTGAGCGGACGGATAGCGTGCTTACGAAAGAGAAAGTGATGAAAGCTTTTTATGGTGTTCGCTTCTATCGTGTTGATATGCAGGGTGTTTGTGATTCTTTGCAGTTCAACACCCAAGATACGACACTCTACCTTTACAAAAACCCCATTCTGTGGAATACGGGCTATCAAATCACGGGCGACAAGATAGAAATTCTGTTCAACGCCAAAAGTATAGAGCGCGTGAACGTACTTGGGCGCGCATTTGCGATGGAAGAAAAGGACAGTATCTTTTTCAACCAGGTGAAAGGCAAGGACATCTACGCTTTTTTTGAGCGTGGCGAGATGGTGCAAGTGGATGTAATAGGTAGCGCGGAATCTATCTATTACCCGATAGAGGATGCCGGAACGGAGTTTATCGGTCGCAACAAGTCGGAGAGCGACCGCATGAGAATTTTTGTGGAAAACCGCGAACCTTGGAAAATTGTTTGGTTCCCCGCCATGAAAGGCAAAACATTGCCGCTGGCAGATTTGTTTTCGCCGGAAACGCGCTTGCTGCAAGGCTTTTACAACTACAACTACCTGCGTCCAACCGACCGCTACGACATTTTCAGAAAATCAACCTATAAGGCGGAGGATATTCCGACACCTGCGCGGCATCGGAAACGCTGATTTACACAGCATTACATCGAATAGAGTTCATCCACATTGCTATCAAGGTATTTATTGACTGCAAAAACGGTTGACAGGATTGAAATCAACACACCCAGCAGCAGCACACAGATAAATAAAATCCCCAAAAAATCCCTGTTCAGCAGTTTTTCCATATCAGGCAACTGTGCTGTGGTGTACGACACAACCCCATAGAGCATGCCACAAGCCACCACAGATGCCGCAATACCCGACCAAATATTGGAAGTGATGAACGGCTGCCGGATAAATGATTTTTTGGCACCCACTAATTGCATGGTGTGGATGAGAAAGCGTTTGGAATACACCGCCAGCCGTATCGTGTTGTTAATCAGCACATAAGAGATAAACATCAGCAGTGCGGCAAGGACGAGCAGTGCCATACAGAAGTCTTCCAGGTTGTTGTTGACAGCATTCAACAACCCCTCGCGGTATTCCGTATTTTGAATATCCGACGAATGGTTTTTGAGTTCGTCTTTGACGATGTTGAGATTTTCCGGCGTGGCAAATTCTGCATTCAAGTGCAGTACAATCACGTCGGGCAGCGGATTGAAGCCGAGAAACTCTTTCGGGCTTTCGCCTAATTCGCGTTCCAACTCCTGCAAAGCCTCTTCTTTGGAGTGAAAAGTAGTGCTTTTGGCGAACGGTTGCGATTCTAACCGTGCCTGCAACTGTTTAATTTGGTCGGAAGTGGTGCCGTCTTGCATCACAATATCAATAGCCAGCGTTTCTTTGATATGATTTGAAAAATTGTTTGCAAAAAAATAGATAAGCAAAACCAAACCGAGCACAAAGAGCACCAGAGCCATGCTCACGGTGGTAGTAATTTTTGAATTAATGAGTTTCATCTGCAATCATATTAATTTTTCGGAATAGTGTCTTCCGGAATAGTTTCTTTCGGAACGGTGTCAATCACTTCCATAACAGTCCTTTCCGTAACAGGTTCAATCACTTCCGGACTATTTTCAGGAGCCAATAGTCCGTTAATCTCTGCCCATGCGTAATGCAACTGCCGGTACCAAAACCGCAACAATTCGTCCACCGTCTTGGCAGGTTCGTCGCCCTCAAGCGGGATGAACATGGGGGCGCAAAATAGCGCGGCGAACAAGAGCAATAATACTAAAATCATGATAATTGACCCCAACGGCATTTTTTTCTTTTTCTTCTTCTTTTTTCTTCTTCTCTTTTTGATGACTACCGGTTGTGCATCGGCAGTATCATCACCGGGGGTAGCTTCTGCGGCAAATTCGTCCGAATGGTCCTGTATTTCCACCTCGTTGGCAACGGGTTTTTCTCTCTTCGGCTGGAGTTTTCTCATCTGCAAATTTGACAACCCGTACAGACCGGCATTGCAACTAAGTTCCGCCGCCGGAGCCGGTTCTAGAGTTATCTTATTTGTAGCAGAAAGGGTCAATTTGCCAATACGTGGCATACGCACAGCCATGTTTCCGTGCAGCCCTTTTTTCATTGTTTCCACAAATTGCTGCACTTTTTTTTCGGCTTCGTAGTCCGAAATACCATCCGCCGTTGCCAGGTAGCGCACTAAAACGCCATCGTTATGCGTAAATTCATCATCAAATTTCAAACCGTTACCGACAGGCAGACACAACGGGCTGCCGGCATCCTTGATAGCCGCAGGACATACCTCAAACGAGCCAAAATACGGTATCGTGACACGCTTGTACAACGTCAGTAAAAAAGCAATATGCGAAAAAAAATCTTGCATTACGCCGACAAAGGTATTTATTTTTGCTGAAATCACAAAATTAAAACTAAAAATTGTACCTTTGCACCGTATTAAAATTAATTAGATATGAAAATAAAAGAAATTGCAAAAGGGATTTACAGCGTTGGCGTTGCCGACTGGAATGTGCGTAACTTTCACGGTTACCTCACGCAAAAGGGCACGAGTTACAATGCTTATCTCATTATGGATGAGAAAATTACGCTTATCGACACGGTGAAAGCGCATTTCTCGCAAGAACTAATTGACAGGATTTCGCAAATCGTGAGCCTCGATAAAATCGACTATGTAGTGTCGAACCATGTGGAAATGGACCATTCCGGCGCATTGCCCGAAGTGATGAAACACCTGCCTAACGCAACGGTGCTGACCAGTCAGGCCGGCGAAAGGGAGTTTAAACTGCATTTCAACCCCGATTGGAAATTTCAAATCGTCAAAACAGGCGATAGTATTTCGTTGGGTAAGAGGACGTTAAGTTTTATTATGACCCCGATGGTGCATTGGCCCGACAATATGGTAACGTATTGTCCGGAAGAGAAAATTCTGTTCTCCAACGATGCTTTTGGGCAGCATTTGGCCAGTTCCAACGTTTTCGACGACGAGCCTTTGGATGTAATCATGGAAGAAGCCAAAAAGTATTATGCCAACATCATCATGCCCTATTCCGCACAAGTGGTAGGCGCGTTGGAAGCGGTTCAAAAACTTGCTATTCAGATGATTGCGCCTTCGCACGGTTTGATTTGGAAGAACAACATTCCGGCGATATTGGAGCATTATACGAAATGGGCACACTGTGGGACGGATAAAAAAGTAGTTATCGCGTTTGATTCGATGTATGGCTCAACGGAAAAAATCGCCTACGCCATCCGCAATGCCTTTGAAGCAAAAGGCTACGAATACAAGTTTTTTCGACCTCAAATCCACCCACATCTCCGACATCATAACCGACTGCTTGGAAGCAGAATACATCTGCGTAGGCTCGCCCACACTAAACAAAAAAGTGATGCCAACAGTAGCCGCCTTCCTCACCTATTTGCACGGATTGTCCACAAAAACAAAAAAAGGATTTTTGTTCGGCTCCTACGGCTGGGCGCAACAAAGCATCAAGGCAATGGAACGCTATTTTGAAGAATCAGGAATTGAACTCGTCGACAAATACGCTGTGAATTTCATCCCAGACAAACAGGCATTGCAAGCGATAACGGAGAGCGTGAGTGGCAAAATATAGCATTATGGGGAATAGCGCACATATCAACAAACTTATTCTTGGCGACAACCTTGAAGTTTTAAAAACTCTTCCGGACGAATCTGTGGATTTGATTTACCTCGACCCGCCGTTTTTTAGTAATCAAACGTATGAAGTCATATGGGGCGATGATGGTGAAAAACGCAGTTTTGAAGATCGCTTTGCAGGAGGAATTGACCATTATATCAATTGGTTGAAAAATCGTGTGCGCCAAATGCACCGAATTTTGAAATCCACAGGCAGTATCTTTCTGCATTGCGATTGGCACGCAAATGCTGAAATAAAAGTAGAAATTTTGAATAAAATTTTTGGAAGAAATAATTTTAGGAATGAAATTGTTTGGCACTATAAAGGACGGGAAAAATTTAACGAAAAAAAAATTCAATCAAGATATGATACAATATTTTTTTATGGAAAAACAGACAAAGCTCGAATAAATTATGTGAAACTTGATTGGGAAAAAGAAGAAAGAATAAAGATGCTAAGACGAAAAATTAACAAAGATGAAGATGGTAGAGAATGGTTTTGGGAAACGAGAGGTCAAGCAAATGGAATAGAACCATACAAAAAATATCTTGATGATTACCTTGAAAAAGGCGAGGCTCTTAATGATGTTTGGGCTGACATTCCAATGTTGAGAGGAAATCATCCTCAAAGAATAGGTTATCCAACTCAAAAACCTGAATTATTATTAGAGCGAATTATCGAATTAACTACAAAAGAAGGCGATGTCGTGCTTGACCCATTTGTTGGTGGAGGCACCTCTGTTGCCGTTGCCGACAAATTAAACCGCAAATGGATAGGAATTGACCAGTCAGTTATGGCAATAAAAGTGACGGATTTGCGGCTGCAAAAGCGGCAAGATGATATTTTTGCGCAGCCTTATGATGTGATTATACCTACTTATGACTTGACAAAATTAGAAAAAGAAGACGGTAAAGATTTTGAAATATTTATTGTTGAAAAATTTGGCGGCATTCCCAACTTGAAAAGCGGCAAGGATTATGGAATTGACGGGCACACAGACTATGGGACACCCATTCAGGTGAAAAAGTGGAAAAAACCGGTCGGGCGTGCCACATTGGATGAGTTTCTTACCGCCATTCAGCGTGACAATAAGTATTTGTTTGAGAAAAATAAGAAAGATGGGCAGGTTTGCGGATTTATCATCGGCTTTGAGTTTTCAAAGGATATTATCAACGAGGTTGCCAAACTGAAAAACAGCGAAGACATAATTATTGAACTCAAATACATCCGCGATATTATTCCTTACGAAAATCCGCCCAAAGTGACGCTAACCGCCCAAAAATTAGAAGATTATAAATATCAATTTAAGGCAAACGCGGAAAGTGTAGCAGGCATTGACTTTTTTTCGTGGGATTTGTCGCACAACGAAAAAGAATTTAAGGTTGATGTGATAATGGACAAAGAAGGTGTGCAGGAAAAGAAATTTTCCGAAGGCGAACATAATATAGCCGTTAAAGCCACCGACAAGCAGGGCTTAAGCGGAACGGACAAAGTAAAAATCAAGGTCAAAAAATAGAAAGTAAAATAAATGCGATATGGATAACGAATTTGAACCTAAAGTGCTTGCCTTTGTTTGCAACTGGTGTACCTACGCCGGGGCGGACCTTACGGGCACGAGCCGCATTAAATACGCTTCCAATGTGAAGATTGTGCGTTTCCCTTGCACGGGACGTATTGATTTTATGCTGTTGCTGAAGGCTTTTGCCAATGGCTCGGATGGCGTGATTGTGTCGGGGTGCCATCCCAACGACTGCCACTACACGTCCGGCAATTTTCACGCACGTCGCCGGTGGATAGTGTTTCGGAGCCTGCTGGACTTCTTGGGGATTGATGTTCGGCGGATTCAGTTTTCGTGGGTGTCGGCTGCCGAAGGGGCTAAGTGGGCAGACATTGTGAACCAGACCGTTACCGACCTGCGCGAGTTGGGTCCTTATACCGACTACCACAGGGCAGCCGCTTATTTATCTGAAAATGAAACGGATATAGCAAAAGAAATGGAGGTACCGCATGAATGATATTGCAAAAAAAGCAGCCGAACTGCTGCGTAACAAGGAGATAGACCTCTTTATCGGGTATGAAAAAGGCACTCGCAACCCGCGTCCGTGCTTTGTGTCGCAAGCCGATGATGCCGACAAACTGATTTTTGATGAGACCTGTTCGGGCAATCTCGCGGTTTATCTCACCCGCAAAGACTTGGTGGCGGGCAAAAAGGTGGGTTTTGCAGCCTCCTATCATGCCCTGATTAGTATTGTGATGCTGTTCGACGAAAATCAACTGAAAGAAGAAGACCTATGCCTGTTTGATGTTTCAGGGCGACAACTCGCTACAATAGAGGAGATTAAGGAGCATTTGAAAGTAACCCCTTTCCCCGCCAAGCCGGATGTGGATGAGTTGTGCGCCAAAATTGAGGCGATGACGATGGAGGAACGTTGGGCGTTTTGGTCGGATGAGTTTTCCAAGTGCTTCAAGTGCTATGCCTGCCGCGCTGCCTGCCCGATGTGTTATTGCACCAAATGTATTGTGGAGGTCAATCGCCCGCAGTGGATACAGCCGTGGGCGGGTATGCTGAGCAATATGGAGTGGCAAATCAGCCGCTCGATGCACATGGCAGGACGTTGTTCCGGTTGCGACGCATGTGGTGCAGCCTGCCCCGTAGGCATCCCCATCCACCTGCTGACACACCAAATATGGCTGACTACCCAGGAATATTTTGGCGAAGAAGAAGGCAAAGGGAATGTGCTTTCAACATTCAAACCCGGTGATAAAGAATCGTTTATATTGTAAACTATTTGCTTTTATGGAAAAGAAAGAATATAAGATAGGCAATAAATACACGGAACGTCAATTGATGGAATTGGCAGTTCAACTCATGTATGATTCAATTCCGGAACATACCGACAGGGCAGACCCCAAAGTGGGTGCTGTGCTGGCAAGAGAAGACGGGACGTTGATAAATACTGCTTGTAGAGGTGAACTTCGCCAAGGTGACCATGCCGAATTTACGCTATTGGAACGCAAACATCGCGCGGATTTATTAGCAGGAAACGTGATTTATGCCACATTGGAACCCTGCGCCCCCAATGCACGAAACTTTCCAAAGCTGGGCTGTGCCGAACGAATTGTAAACGCCCGCATCAAAAAAGCATATATAGGCATCGAAGACCCCGACCCCAAAGTAAAAGGAAACGGCATAGCACACCTGCAAAAGCAAAATATTGAGATTGGTTTTTTTGACAGGGATTTGCAGGAACAAATTTTTGCAGCCAACGAACAGTTTCTAAAAGAAGCAGAAGAAAGAGCCAAATTAGTTGATACCAATGAGTTAGAAACCACATTTGCAGAATTAGGCCAAGTCATAGATAATTTGGATATGAATGATTTTTCGACAGATGCTTTGGAAAAATTCAGAGAAAAACTTCAAATTGGCTATACTTTGGATTCTAACGACTTTAAGAGTATTCTTAGAAAATGGAATTTTGTGCGGGTTGATGGTAAGACAAAAACAGCGCATCCTACCGGTTTGGGCATTTTGTTGTTTGGAAAAAATCCGCAAATCACTTATCCACAGTCGTTAGTGAAATTTACCGTTAAAACACAATCGGAAAACAGACCTAAGATTTTAGATTTTGATGGACCTCTGGTTCTGATGCCTGACAAAATTGAAGCCTATTTGGAAATCAATTTTCCAAAAACCATTGACAGGTCATCGTTTGCCAGAAAAGAAATTAAGGAAGTGTACTTTGAAGTGTTGCGCGAAGTCATTATCAATGCGATTGTCCATAGGGATTATGCCATTGAACAAGCCAATATTAATGTCAAGATTGATGACGACAAGATTGTAGTTGAAAGTCCAGGCAAACCGCTCATTCCTATAGAAAAATTGCAAAACTATACGGCACCTACTTTTAGCGTTAATCCGAAAATAGCCAATGTGTTTTACCAAATGAAATTCATCGAAAAGCGCAACATCGGGATGGAAGAGTTGCACGAATGTGCCGGTGTGATGGGCGCAAACAAGCCAATCCTTGAATACGACGAGCCATATTTGTATGTAACACTTTGGCGAAAAGCAGATGCAAAATTAGAAATAAAATTGGATTCGATGGAAGAAAAAACAAAAGAGTTTGTAATATCAAAGGGTAGAGTGTCATCAAGTGAATGTGCTGCGAAATTGGGGGTTTCTGGCAAAACGGCATCAAGATTACTGAACGCTCTTGTGGATAAAGGTATTTTAGATAGAGAAGGAGAAAATCGATGGACAATATATTTTTTGAAGGAATAACAGACAATGTCCGTTAATTCTCTCGGACAAATATGTCCGAGAGAATGTCCGAGATAGAGATAAAAAAGCCCATAACTTCGGACATTGTCCGAGAGAATGTCCGAGATAAAGATAAAAAGCAGCAACTTCGGACAAATATATCGGACATTGTCCGAAGATAGATGTCCGAGATAAAATATAATTTATGGAAGCAAAACAAATATCGAAAGAGAAGCTGAAAAGCTTGCTCGAAAAGCTCAAAGCCGATGGCAAACAGCTCTATGAGCCGACCCTTGAGGCCGGTCGCATCCAGAGTACGCAATCGGCTAAGAGCGTTGTTTTTCCGCGCACTGAAAAGCTTTTTTCCTACAAAAAGGACAATGGCGATGTTGTGCTTCGGGATTACAATCCGGACGCATTGCCCGAAACAGTGGTGTTTGGCATTCATCCGTGCGATGCGGCTGGATTTCGTCCGCTGGGCAGCATTTTCAACTGGGACACTGCGGATATGCCCTACAACGAACGCCGCAAACGCACCACATTGATTACGGTGAGTTGCACCCAATGCGATGAGTATTGCTTCTGCACCTCTGTGAATGGCGGACCCGGCAATACTGACGGCAGCGACATCCTCCTGACACCTGTCAAAGACAACTATCTGGTTGAAATCATCACGGACAAGGGGGCAGAGTTGGTTGCGCAATATAACTCCTTTTTCGACGCTGCGCCGGACAATATAAATAAGGAAGATTTTTTGGCAAAAGTGCCCGTCTATTTCAGCGTAGAGGAAATCACTAAAAAGCTGTCGGGGACATTTGGCAACGAGAAATTGTGGGCCGCGCAATCGGAGCGATGCCTCGGTTGTGGAGCCTGCGCTTTCGTGTGCCCGACCTGCGCCTGCTTCGATATTCAGGAAAATGCGCAGGGCAATGTCGGCAGCCGGATTCGCTGTTGGGATTCCTGCGGCTTCTCGCTGTTCACCTTGCACACGTCCGGACATAATCCGCGCTCAACGCAAAGCCAACGGTGGCGGCAACGCATCATGCACAAGTTTTCGTATATGCCTGAACGACTGTCGGTTGTGGGCTGCACAGGCTGCGGACGATGCTCGCGTGCTTGCCCGGTGGACATCAATATTCGCGAACAGATAACAATTATCGGAGAGAAATTAAAAATCACGAATTAAAAATTAGGAATTACGAATTTGTTATGAAAGATAATATATATTTACCTTATTTGGTTACGGTTGAGAAGATTACGGAGGAGGCTCCGGGGGTTAAGACTTTTCGTCTGAAGTTTAAGGATGAGGCGGAGGGTGCTAATTTTGCTTTCAAGACGGGGCAATTTGCCGAGTATTCGGTGTTTGGCGAAGGCGAGAGTACTTTTTGTATTGCTTCGCCTGCCACGCGCAAGGGGTATGTGGAGTGCACTTTTCGCGAAGCCGGGAAAGTGACGGCGGCACTTGGCAAGTTGGAAGAGGGGCAAACGATGGGGTTTCGCGGACCCTTTGGCAACTCGTTCCCGATGGACGAATGGAAAGGCAAAAACTTGCTGTTCATTGCCGGAGGAATTGCCCTGCCGCCTATGCGTAGCGTCATTTGGAATGCTCTCGACACGCGCGAAAACTTTGGCGACATCAGCATCGTTTACGGAGCCAAGTCGGTTGCCGATTTGGTGTACAAGCACGAACTCAAAGAATGGGACGAACGCCCCGATGTGAAACTGACCGTCACCGTTGACCCGGGTGGCGAAACGCCCGATTGGAAAGGCGAAATCGGCTTCGTGCCCGCCGTAGTGGAAAAAGTAAATCCTTCGCCCGAAAACACCATCGCCATTGTCTGCGGGCCTCCCGTGATGATAAAATTCACTTTCCCCGTCCTGGACAAACTCGGATTTAAGCCGGAGCAAATCTACACCACGCTCGAAAATCGGATGAAATGCGGCGTAGGCAAGTGCGGACGCTGCAATGTGGGCAAGTTGTATGTTTGCAAAGACGGTCCCGTGTTTTCAAGGGTGCAACTCGAAGAATTGCCGCCGGAATATTGAAAAAAGAGGCTGCCCAAAAGATTTGGACAGCCTCACAAGGAACGGACTACACCGGTTACTTTTCTTCTAAATTGCGTTTAGCAACCGCAACAGCAGAATAATCCGGATGCTGTTCTGAGACAATGAAGTCTTTCACGCCGCCTTCCGAATTGTTCAAAACGAAAGTACTTTGGTCATTAGAGCCAAAGGTTACCGCCGCCAAGTCGTTGCAATCGTGAAACGCAAATCTTCCAATCGAAATCTCATCATTTTTGATGGAGAGCGATTTTAAATTTTTGCATCCGTAAAACGCGTACTCGCCGATGCGTGTTACTTTGTCTTCTATCACAACTTTTGTGACAGAACAGTTTTCCGCGCCCGCAAGGAACCAAGGCGCAGAATAGTTAGTGAAATTGGACATAGCCCCTTGCCCACTGATGGTGAGGGTGCCGTCACTGAGTGTTGCAATAACCGATTCGGCATTGGGAGTACCAATGAGCCAAGGGTTCTCAACTGAGCCTGAGCCGACTGCAAAAGCAGTGCTACAGGCGAACAGCGCGATAGCTGTTGTAAAAAAAATCTTTTTCATTTGTTTTTATATTTAAATTGTTTACAAAATACTCAAAACTTGTTCATAAATTGCCCAAAACTTGTTCATAAATTACTTAAACTTGTTCATAAATTATCCATAATCTGTTGATAACTTTTTTGGGGCTACAAAGGTAATGCTTATTTTTAATATAGAAGCCTATTTTGCAAACATTTTTAGTTAAACTTTGTTAAATTGCAAAAGAAAATAAGGGAATCAGGGAGAGAGATATGTGTGGGGCACTATTGGCACACATACAATATATCTTTCCATCAAATAAAATAGCAGCTACTGATTACCCCCCTCGCGGGCTTTGCGGAAGAGGTCGGAGGCGAACAGGAAGTCGTTGAGGGTCTTGTTTTCGGAGGTCATAATCTCGTCTTTGGTGCCTTCCCACTCTTTTTTGCCCTCGTTGAGAAAAATTATTTTGTCGCCGATATTCATCACCGAGTTCATGTCGTGGGTGTTGATAACCGTTGTCATGTGGTATTCCAGCGTGATGTCGTGAATCAAATCGTCGATTAGCAAAGATGTTTTCGGGTCTAAGCCGGAGTTGGGTTCGTCACAAAACAAGTATTTGGGATTCAGGGCTATAGCGCGAGCAATGGCGGTGCGTTTCATCATCCCGCCGCTGATTTCGCCCGGATAGAGGTCGGCGGCATCGCGCATTTGGACACGTTCGAGACAAAATATAGCCCGTTTTTCCTGTTGCTGGCGATTGTCGGAGGAAAACATGGTGAGCGGAAACATCACATTTTCCATCACCGTCATCGAATCAAACAGGGCAGACCCCTGAAAGAGCATCCCCATCTCTTGCCGCAGGGCGTTCAACTCCGGTTTTTTCATCGCCGGAAGATTGCGCCGGTCGTAGAGAATTTCGCCCGAGTCGGGCGACAGCAGTCCAATCAGGATTTTCATAAAAACGGTTTTCCCCGAGCCGCTTCGACCGATGACGAGGTTTGTTTTCCCCTTGTCGAATGTGGCGGACACATCTTTGATGACCTGTTTGTCTTCGAACGACTTGATAATGTGCTTTGCTTCAATCATTTAAACTAATAATAAGGTGATTAATACATCGGTCGCCAAAATCAGCACACTGCTGGTTACGACCGATTCGGTACTCGCCTTACCCACTTGCAGGGCACCTCCTTTGACATTATACCCGAAATAGGAGGCGGCAGAAGATATGATAAAGGCAAAAATCATGGCTTTCAATACCGAATAGCCGATGTAACGTGTTGAAAACCAATATTGAAGACCATATTCGTAGGTTGACGGCGAGATGATGTCGGTGAACCAACTGATAAAAAATCCCCCTGCCATACCAAAAAACATACTGAAAATAACCAAAACCGGCACAAACGCGACAAAGCCAACTATCTTAGGGAGTATCAGGTAGTTAGCCGAATTGACACCCATAATTTCCAATGCGTCGATTTGCTCTGTCACGCGCATCGTACCCAGTTCAGAAGCAATATTTGACCCCACTTTCCCTGCCAAAATCAGGCACATGATACTGGACGAAAATTCCAGCAAAATGATTTCGCGCGTCATAAAACCAACTGTAAATGAGGGAATTAGCGGCGAATAGATATTGAGCGATACCTGCATCGTGATAACCGCCCCAATAAAAGCGGAAATGAAAATCACAATGCCAATCGAATCGACCCCCAACTTGTGGATTTCTTTAACAATTTGCTTGAAAAACACGACCCACCGTTGCGGCACGGCAAAAGTCCGCGACATCAACAGCACATATTTCCCAAATATCACACATGACTTAAACATACTCAAAAAAAATCGTGCAAAGGTAGGTAAATAATTTCATTTTCTTTGTTGTTTGGTAAATTAGTTATTTATCATTACCTTTGCAGCGTTTTAATTTATTAAAAATATGGTATCTGAACGTTTAGCAGCCCTGTCGCCGTCCGAAACGCTGGCGATGTCGCAAAAAAGCAACGAATTGAAGGCTCAGGGGATTGATGTAATCAATTTGAGTGTGGGCGAACCTGATTTTTTTACGCCCGATGCCATTAAGGTGGCGGCTCAAAAGGCGGTTGAGGACAATTTTTCGTTCTATTCGCCCGTTCCAGGCTATTTGTCGCTGCGAAATGCGATTGTCGGCAAACTGAAAGCAGAAAACGGGCTCGACTACAAGGCAGACCAAATTGTGTGTTCCAACGGGGCGAAACAGTCGGTCTGCAATGTGCTGTTGAGCATTATCGGTCCGGGCGACGAGGTGATTGTGCCCGCGCCTTATTGGGTGAGTTATGTGGAAATGGTAAAATTGGCGGCAGGCACCAACGTGATTGTGACCGCCGACATCACGCAGGATTTCAAAATCACGCCCGCGCAATTGGAAGCCGCTATCACGCCGAAAACCAAGGCTCTGATACTCTGTTCGCCATCCAATCCCACCGGCAGCGTTTATTCCCGCACGGAATTGCGAAAAATGGCAGACGTGCTGGCAAACTATCCGAACATCACGATTATTTCCGATGAAATTTACGAACATATCAATTATATAGGCAAGCACGAGAGCATCGCACAATTCAAAAACGTGCGCGACCGCGTAGTCATAATCAACGGTGTATCAAAGGCTTATGCGATGACCGGCTACCGGCTCGGCTGGATGGCAGGACCGCAATGGCTCGCCTCGGCATGCAACAAATTGCAGGGACAATACACCTCCGGACCAAGCAATATCGCCCAAAAAGCAGCCGAAGCAGCCTACATCGGCTCGCAAGAGTGCGTAGAAACGATGCGTCAGGCATTCCAAAAGCGCCGCGATTTGATACTCACATTGGCACGCGACATACAGGGCTTCCAAGTCAACGAACCGCAAGGCGCGTTCTACCTGTTTCCGGACGCTTCCTATTATATAGGTAAAACGTATTATGTGAACGGCGATATGTTCAACGGCAAAAAAATCAACGATTCAGCCGACCTCGCAATGTTTTTGCTGGAGGAAGGACACGTAGCAACAGTAGGCGGCAAAGCCTTCGGAGCACCCAACTGCCTCCGCTTCTCCTACGCCACCTCCGAAAAACTGCTGACAGAAGCCATGAAGCGAGTAAAAGCAACATTGGCAAAACTGGTGTAAATTTAAAAAAAAGGGGTATTAGCTCATCCGGTAGAGCGCGACACTGGCAGTGTCGAGGTGAGCGGTTCAAGTCCGCTATACTCCACAAATTAAAAATATAAATGGTTATGAAACACTACTCAGAAGACACTATCAGCAAGATTGGTAATACTGTCGTGTATTTATCGGAGAGAATACCCAATTTGAGTAAAACAAAAATACTCAAATTGCTCTATTTGATAGAGGAGCACTCGGCAATAAAAAACAACACTCCATTTTTTGGGATAAACTTTGAAGTGTGGCAAGCCGGACCGGTTGCAAAAGATTTTTACATTGATTTATCGGACGATGAGCCTGTTTTGTTACGCAATTTTATCACAAAAACAGACGAAAGCGGCTCTACATACATTCATTCAAAAACGCCGTTTTGTGACGATGAATTTTCAGACAATGACATTGAATTGCTGGACGAGGTGATACGGAAATTTGGAAACAAAACAGCAACACAATTGGTTGAATTGACACATAATGAAAATTCCGCGTGGTATTGCATCGCCAAAGACAATGAGCTGTTAGATGATTTCACTAACGGAAAGAAAAACCACTCCGACAAGGAGATAGATTTTACCTATTATCTTAGTGGATGTTCCGCTGAAAGGTATTTGGAAAACAAAGAAACGTCAGAAATGTTTGAATCATTAAAATACTGAACGAATGTACACCGCCGGTTCAATACTTTATTTCACCCCGTTCTTTTTCAAAAATGGCAACACACCCAAGAATAAGTATTTTATCGTTTTGGGAGGCTCCGGCGATGATTTGATTGTTGCAAGCCTCCCAACGAGCAAAGACCACACTCCAAACTATTTGCCTAAAAAACACGGATGTATAGAAGATGCTACGTCTAATTTCAATTGCTATTATTTTGAAAAAGGGGTCGTAATATCAGAATGCAACACATTTGCTTTTCCACTTGACACATATATATACGGCGAACAAGTAGATGTAATGAGTAAAAGTTTGCTGAGTAGTCGGTATCAAATCGAAAACAAAGACTATATCAAATTGAGCAATCTATCAGCAAAAGAATTTGATTTGATACGGGCGTGTTTAATAAATTCGGCATCTGTGAAAAGGAAAATTAAACGGTACTTAACTATGTAAATCCGCTGACGGTTATGCGTTTTTTTATGGGGGCAGAAAAAACCTGTTAGGTCTTTAAGACCTAACAGGTTTGGCAAATGCGATTTCTGCGGGCTTGCCCTGCAATGACAAAGCCTTTTCAGCCAGCCCCCGTGTGTGGGGGCGAAAGCAAAACACGCACCAACTCCCACTCATCAATATTCTTCTTCGTTGAAGAAAAAATCCTCTTTGCTGGGATAATCGGGCCAGATGTCTTCGATGCACTCGTAGATTTCTCCCTCGTCTTCTATTTCCTGCAAATTTTCCACCGCCTCCTGGGGCGCACCGGAGCGTATGGCATAGTCAACCAATTCGTCTTTGGTGGCAGGCCAAGGCGCATCCTCTAATTTTGAAGCTAATTCTAAAGTCCAGTACATAACGTTTCAAATTTCGCGCAAAAGTAGTAAAATTCTTTTTATTTGCAAGTGTTTTCCCAAAAAATTTCTGCTTGTTTGGAAATAAAACTTTGTTTGCGTGCCAGAAGGAAGAAATAATCGGACAGTCGGTTGATGTATTTCAACGCCGCCGCATCCACCAAATCGCGCTCAGAAAGCGTATAAAGGCATCTTTCGGCTCTGCGGCAGACGGTGCGACAGACATGAGCCAACGAATTGCTTCGACACCCGCCCGGCAAAATAAATTTGTTGCTCGGTGGGACTAATGCGGCGATTTTGTCCATCTCGGCTTCCAACGCATCAGCAGCACCCAGCCCCCCCTCAAAGCGGGCGAGTCCTCCCTCTGTAGCAAGATAGGCACCCAAGTTGAATAAATCGTGCTGCACTTGCAACAAAAATTGGCGGTCGTGCGCCTCCTCTACTTCATCTAACAGGCACGCAATGAACGCATTAAGTTCATCAACCGTCCCGTAGGCATCAATGCGCAAATCTGTTTTGGCGATTCGCTTCCCGCCCACCAAGGAGGTGAAGCCTGTGTCGCCTGTTCCCGTGTAAATTTTACTTTTTCCCATTGAAATATATTTTGTATTGTTTTTTCGGCAAACTTTGATTGAAAAAGACCATGCCTAAATGCTTCAAATCGAGAGTGATGGTGGATTGGCAAAGGCGTTGAGAAGGGTCCTGAGAAGGGCTCTGACAAAGGTTTTGACAAGGGCTCGACCCCCCTTGTTGCAACAACTGCCACAAATGTTTCATTTCCGGCTGCTTGTAGATGCTATCCACGACAATCAGCGTGTTTTCGCCGATAGTCGGGCGCAATTGTTCCAGCAACTGCGCTGCGGTAGTGCCCGCAGGCAGGCGATGAATGACGATTAAATCAAATGTGTTTGTTCGGCATAGGTCGGAGCCTGCTTCAGTGCCTGCGCCGGTAATTGGCAAATGTCGGGCTAATGCTAAATATAGGGATGTTATGCCTGTGGATGCTCCTATTTCCAGTATGTTGCGGCATTTGAAATAGTGCACTATGCGGAAGAGGAGTTTGCCGTAGTTGGGTGGTTGGGCTTCTTTGGCTGTGATTTTGCTTAGGGTGTCGCCTCTTGCGAGGAGTTCGGTTCGGAAGTTTTCTATTTCTTCGAAGGCGTAGAATGGGGCTGTTTCTTCAATCACTTTGGTGACCAGATTGAAGACGAATGGCGAGTGGATGCCATGCCCTTTGCGGCTGCGAAACGGGAATTTCATTGCGGGATGAGTTTGAAAGTGTAACCCTGCTGCAATAGCCATTCGATGGACTGCGGGAGGGCGGTTTCGATTTTGCCTTTGGATTTCAGCGAGTCGTGAAACACTATTATGGAGCCGTTGCGGGTGTAGCGTTTGACTGCCTCGAAGACTTGTTGGGCGCTTCGCAGGCTGCTGTAATCGCGCGTCAGCACATCCCACATAATCAGTTTGAACTGCTTTGCCAAGGCTCTGAGTTGTCGCGGGCGGAGGTAGCCATGCGGCGGGCGAAACAATTTGCTGTCAATCAGTTGTTTAGCCGCCTCTGTGTCGTTGATGTATGTTTTGAAACTCGTTTTCCAGCCTTGCAGGTGGTGGTAGGTGTGATTGCCGGTTTGGTGTCCGCGTTTCAGGATGTCCCGATAAATTTCGGGATATTTGCGCACATTGTCGGCGACGCAAAAAAATATTGCCTTGATGTTGTATTTATCCAGCAAATCCAGCACCCACGGGGTCATCTCCGGGATGGGACCATCGTCGAAAGTCAAATACACTGCCTTGTCGTCCGAACTAAACCGCCAATGGGCATTCGGAAACAGGATGCGATACAGGAAAGGAGGCTGCTCGATACACATCTATCACCTGTTATTCCCGACAATACTCTGATAGCGGTTTACTGCCGCTTCGTAAGTCGCCTCGTAGTGGCTCATCTGCTCTTTGGCATTCTCAGAGAAGTAGTAGAGAATGTATTGCATGGCAGCAAGGTCTCTACGCACATCGTTGAGAATAGTGCCGTAGTGGTTGGTGTTCAGGCGCGTGTACCAATTCAACTCCCGCTCCAACACATCGGCTAATATCGTGTAGAGTTTAACCGCTTTTTCCGTTTTGCCCACCCGTGCGAGTGCTTCGGCTAAATCGGCTGCGGAATAGTATTCGAGCGGCAAATTGCGGTCGGGAATCACTTCCAAGCAACGGTCAACAACGGCTTCGGTGCGTTCCACATCCCCTTGCTCTGCCAAAGTGCGCGCCAACCGTCCAAAATAGGTGCGGTAGGTGGTCGCCAACCGGCGGCATGTTTCGTCCAGATAGAGTTGCTCCTTGTCCATATTTCCCCACTCAAACTTATTCATAAAATTGTCGTAAACGAGATTGGCATCCATTCCCTGGTAAGTTTCCATCGGCACAAAGCGGTAAGCCATACCATCCTGACGGAAATAGCGCTGCATGCGTGCCCAATTTTCGCCGCCAACCGTCGTACTCATATATACAGGTCGTTTCCAATCCGCATTGTTTTTCAGTATATCCAGCATCATCATCTCCGACTTGTTAAGAATGTTTTTCGCGCCTTCCACCACTTGTCCTGCTTCATTTTTGGTTTCGCCCAAGTTCAGCAGCATATAAGGTACAATGCGGGCGGAATCTGCTGCGTTGACCGTGCCTGAGGCAATCGCGGCTTTGGCATCTACGGGGAAAATCACACGATGAGTCGGGATATTATCCACCGACACATTGTAGCGCGGGAGGCGTTTCGTGCGAGGGTCATCGGATTTCACGCGATTAAACGCCCGCTCTGCCGTCCATGGTTCCGGGTCCATCGGCACAATATATGCCGCCTCATGTGTGCCCTGCACATATTCCCAGCGTTCCCAATCGATGGGCAACGGGGTAGATTCATAAGCCTGACACTTCATTTGACTGATATACCAATCCGTTTGCAGATAGCTCAAATTACATACACGGACGTCTGTGCGGTAGCCTTCCACCTCCTGAGCATACCACAAGGGGAATGTGTCGTTGTCGCCACAGGTAAAAATAATCGCATTGGGTTCACATGTAGCCAGGTAGTTGCGACCCAAATCGCGCCCTACAAAGCGTTTAGAGCGGTCGTGGTCGTCCCACGTTTGCGATGCCATTTGTATGGGAACCAGCAGGCTCAGCACCGTTGCAAGTGCCGCAGAGATAGTCGCAGGCAGTTTCAATTTTTCCAAACCTTTGATAATACCCAGCACGCCAATCCCAATCCAGATGGCATAGACATAAAACGAGCCGGCATACGCATAATCCCGTTCACGCGGCTGGTAGGGCGGTTGATTTAAGTAAAGCACAATAGCCAACCCGGTCATAAAGAAGAGTGAAAAGCATACCCAGAACTGCTGTGTGCCGCTTTTCCCGGATTTTAGTTGCACCAAAATGCCCAGTAGCCCCAGCAGCAAAGGCAACATATAATAGGTATTGTGCCCTTTGTTTTTAGCGATGAAGTCGGGTTGTCCCTTTTGCGGACCCACGCGTGACGCATCCAAAAACGGGATACCGGTAATCCAATTGCCGTTTGCCACTTCGCCATGCCCCTGAATATCGTTTTGCCGACCGGCGAAATTCCACATAAAATAACGCCAATACATAAAATTGACTTGATAGGAGAAGAAGTAACGCAAATTTTCACCAAAAGTAGGCTTCATAACCACTCTTGAACCCATTTTCCCGTCTTCTTGCATTTCCGGAACGCGCACTTTCTCGCCTTTGAAGTTTGACCATTGCTTATAACCCTGCACATGATTGCCGGTTGAGCTATACATACGGGGGAAAAGGGTGCATAATTTATCCACATATACCGGTGATGATTTGCGTCCCGATTCGTAATATCTATCCGGCTCGGAGGCATCTTTTTTCGGGACGCGCGACCAAATCGGACCACTGTCTTCATAGATGACTTCCCCTGTTTTGGTATTGCGCTGCACCTCTGCCACAAAGGTTTGCCCGTAGAACAGAGGCGTCGCACCATATTGTTCACGGCTCAGATATTCGCGCAAAGTAAAGATATTATCCGGCGCATTTTGATTCATCGGCGTGTTAGCCGTTGCCCTAATCAGGGTCAGCGCGTAGGCAGAATAGCCAATCGTCATCACCAGAAGCCCAATCAAAATGGAGTTGAGTGCCACCGGACTGATTTTTTTCGAGATAAACAGATAGCAGCACAGGATGATGAGAAGCAAAATACCCAACCAAATGCCGCTACCCAGAAAAGGAATACCCAGCAGGGCAATCGACACGACAAAGACAATTTTCGCGTTTCTCAGTTGTGCGGCATTGTCCGTCGCCTTCATGCTCAGCCAAATGCCGTAAGTAAGAATGCCAAAAAGGAGAACCATATAAACGGCAACCCCCGTGTTGTAAGGCAAATGCAGTGTATTGACAAAAAACAGTTCAAACACCCCTGCCACTTCCACCAATCCCTGCACCAAGCCGTAGAGAACAGCCGCCACAGTGCCAAACGCAATCAGCAACGCAGCGACAATACCTTTCCATGTGGGTGTTTTTGTCTTGCGGAAGTAATAGACTAACACGATGGCAGGAATACACAGCAAATTAAGTAAGTGAATACCCACCGAAACGCCTGTCAGATAGGCAATTAAAATCAACCAACGACCGGACTGAGGCTCGTCTGCCACATCTTCCCATTTCAATATCAACCAAAACACAATGGCTGTGAGAAACGAAGAACAGGCATAAACTTCCCCTTCCACCGCCGAAAACCAGAAAGTGTCCGAAAACGTGTAAGCCAACGCGCCCACAGCACCAGAGCCTAAAATCGTAATCAACTGTGCCGTTGTCATGGCAGGCTTGGCCTGCGCACCCCAGCCTAAGACCAGCCTTTTCACCAAATGCGTAATCGTCCAAAAGAGGAACAAAATGGTCAATGCGCTAAACATGGCAGACAAAGCATTCAGCCACAGCGCCACATCGGCAGGATTAGAGGCAAAATGCGAAAAGAAATTGCCGAAAAGCATAAACATCGGCGCACCGGCAGGGTGACCCACTTCCAACTTGTAGGCAGAAGAGATAAATTCGCCGCAATCCCAAAAACTCATGGACGGCTCAATGGTCAGCAGATAGACCACAGAGGCGATTGCAAACACTACCCACCCGCAAATGTTGTTCACTAAATTATATTTTTTCATTTGTTTTTATATAAAGTTCAAAATTCGGGCGCAAAGATACGCATTATTTCGGAAATAATGCGTACCTTTGCGGCGTTTTTACAATAAACACTAATTTTAATAGGTAAGTGTATGAAAAAGATAGGTTTACTGATAGCATTAGTTGCCTTACCGGTAGGTGCAAATGCAGTATTATCAAATACGGCGAAAAGGCGTATGGAGATGCCTCCACACCCGATTCAACGGACTATTCCGGCTAACAAACTTCGCGCGGCATCCACAGGAAACACCATCGTCAAACAGTTCGCCGATAGCGTTGTGACTGAAACGGTTGACGGTACAGGTGTCAGAACTCTGTCCGACAAACAAATCTACCAATATGACGCGTATGGTCATATCACGTCGTTTGAGAACTACGCATGGACAGGCGTTTCCTGGTATCCTGCCCCCATCAGCAAAAATGAATACGAATACGATGTGTATGGAAATCGCACCAAGCATATTGAATACGAATACGACGGTTACACTTGGCGCGAAAAAACCAAAGAAGAACGTGCCTACGATGCGAACGGCAACCAAACTTTATCTGCAGACTATTATTGGTATGACACTGATGCCGCTTGGATTGGTTCAGGCACCAAAACCGAAAGCGTTTATGATACCCGCAACCGGCTGACTTCGGAAGCATCCTATTCATGGGTTGGCTCCGGTTGGGAAGGGCAATCCAAATATGAATACACCTACGATGAGGCGAGCGGCAAAGAAGCTACCGTAAGCATCTCTAATTGGACCGGCACCGGTTGGGAATTTTCCAGACTGACAACCACCGGATATGATGCTCAGGGCAATGAAACCTTGCTTGCAGCCTGGGATTGGGATGGTGCAAGTTGGGCTGAAGATGAAACACAGAGTTTCAAATATACCTACACATACGACCCAACTACCGGTAAAGCATTAGATTATACCTACTCTAAACTTGACGGCGCAGGTGGTTGGACAATGTTGGATTCTGTCGAGTACTATTACGAAAACGGTACAACAATCAAATGTTATGGCTGGGATGCCGACAACGATTTTTGGCTCAACGAAGATGAATACGCCTACGATGCGCGAGGCAATAAAATTTTATGGGCTTCCCGCATTTGGAATGGCTCTTGGCAAGGAACCAAATATGTAGCCACTTATGATACGCTTAATCACCCTACTTCGCGGATTGACTATACTTGGGTTGGCTCCGATTGGGTCGCTTCAAACCGGAAGGAAACGGTGTATGATGCCCGAGGCAATCTACTTGCCATTGCGGAGTATGATTCGACTGCTTCCGGATGGGTCGGTTCAAGCAAAAATGAGTACCGTTACGTTTTTGGTGAGCAGCAGAAGACTGCTGAATATCATTGGAATGCCTCTGCAAAGAAATGGGACATAACATTTAAGAATCTCTACGATGCCATGGGTAATCAAATCTCGGCAGAGTCGTACTACAATCCAAGTGGGAGTGTATGGGCCGGAGTTGTAAAAACAACATACGAATACAATAGCGATGGCAAAAATACTTCGTCAGTTGAATATATATGGAATAATAATGCCTGGGTAGAATCCGGCAAGTATAAAATTGATTACGTAGGCAATACTGCAGAAAAGTCTAACTACAACTACACGGGTGGCACTTGGGAATTGGATGAAATTAGCACCTACTATTATAAGGCGCATGAAATTCAACCTGACCCCACCCAACAAGCGCAACAGGTCATTACGTTTGCGGAATTTCCGGCTAAAGTGTATGGCGATACAGCGTTTATACTGTCTGCAACCTCTGATAAAGGTTTGTGCATCAGCTACGAAAGCAAAAATCCGGCAGTCGCAACGATTGTGGATGATAGTGTCCTAACTATCGTGGGTGTCGGCTCGGTCGAAATTGTTGCCACACAAGCGGGCAATTACTACACTGCGCCTGCAACACCGGTAACATGCACGCTAACAGTGGGTAGAGCACCACAAACATTTACATTTGAGGCATTTACGCTCAAAATGGTTGGCGACGAACCCATTGAACTGCCCATCACCACCACCAATGAGGGATTGCCGGTCACCTACACAAGCGAAAACACCAATGTAGCAACGATTGACGGCAATATCTTGACTATCGTTGGTGCCGGCTCGGTCAAAATTGTAGCTGAGCAAGCCGGTAATGGCAACTATCTGAGGATGGTACAAACACGCACATTGAGTGTGAGTTCCGGCACACCACTTAAAAAAGTGGCACCACGCGATGTGGAAGCTTATCCCAATCCGGTCAGAGATGTTTTGTTCATCAAGAGCGATTCAGGCATCGAGAAAGTCGAATTTTACAATCAAACGGGACAATTGGTTTTGAAGGATACCGGTTCCTCCGACAAGATAAATGTGTCCAACTTGGGCGTAGGGCTTTATCTGGTGCGCATCACGGTTGACGGGATAGTAGTGACAAAGAAAATAATCGTGAAAAACTAAAAAACTAATTATGAGAGCAATAATTAGTGGAGGCGGCACAGGGGGGCACATTTTTCCGGCAATCTCAATTGCCAACGAAATCAAGGCACGACATCCGGAAGCAGAAATTCTGTTTGTGGGTGCGGAAGACCGTATGGAAATGGAGCGAGTACCCGCCGCCGGATATAAAATAATCGGACTGCCCGTTGCCGGATTTGACCGGAAACACCTGCTAAAAAACATTGCCGTGCTGTGCAAATTGGGTCGAAGCCTAAGTAAAGCGCGAAAAATAGTGAAAGAATTTCGTCCGGACATTGCGATTGGGGTAGGCGGCTATGCCAGCGGACCGCTTTTGAAAGCGGCATCCAAAATGGGAGTGCCAACTTTGCTGCAAGAACAAAATTCGTATGCCGGAGTCACCAACAAACTATTGGCACAAAAAGCCAACACCATCTGCGTAGCCT
This sequence comes from Candidatus Symbiothrix dinenymphae, assembly GCA_001417715.1. Classification (GTDB taxonomy): domain Bacteria; phylum Bacteroidota; class Bacteroidia; order Bacteroidales; family Azobacteroidaceae; genus Azobacteroides; species Azobacteroides dinenymphae. The sequence continues at coordinate 18,692 of BBRT01000138.1, read as the reverse complement.
ACGAAGGCATGGAAGCCTTTTTCCCCGCAAAAAAAATAGTACTGACAGGCAATCCGGTAAGACAAGATTTGCTCATAACAGAAGCAAAAAAGAAAGAAGCCTACACCCATTTCGATTTAGACCCCAACAAAAAAACAATCCTAATAGTAGGAGGCAGCCTGGGAGCAAGAACAATCAACGAAAGCATACTCGCGTACTATGGAGAGCGTGGGCTTAACCCGCAAGGGGAGCATCGCGGGCTTGACCCGCAGGGGGAGAGAGAGCGTCATTGCGGGCTTGACCCGCAGGGGGAGGGGGCGCGTCATTGCGGGCTTGACCCGCAATCCCCTGACAACGTACAAATCATCTGGCAAACAGGCAAGGCATATTATGAGGGGATTGCGGGTCAAGCCCGCAATGACAATGACAAAAAGGAAGGCTCAATTCTAAACTCTAAACTCTACACTCTAAACTCTAAGTATGAGTTTATTTCTCGCATGGATTTAGCCTATTCCATAGCCGACCTGATTATTTCGCGAGCCGGTGCGGGGTCTATTTCCGAATTTTGCTTGTTGGGCAAGCCTGTGATTTTGGTGCCATCGCCCAATGTGGCGGAAGACCATCAGACAAAAAATGCGCAGGCTTTGGTAAAACGCGGGGCGGCGATAATGATAGCCGACAAGGATGCGGTGCAAACGCTAATCCCCACCGCATTGAAATTGATGCAGGATGCGGGTCAATTAAAAACGCTGAGCGACAACATCCTGAAGCTGGCTAAGCCCAACGCAGCCAAGCACATAGCAGATGAAATTGATATACTTGTGCAAAAGAAATTACAGAAGAAATAAGATATTATGGACAGGAAGAATTTATTGAGATTGTGTGTTGGAACAGCCCTGCTGCTCGCCGGAACACCGACTGTACAAGCCGGAACATGGACTTCAGGAGGCATCACAGCAGTACTCTCTGCTGACAGCACCCTCACCATTAGCGGCTCGGGGGCAATAGACATTACGAACCCATGGTTGGTATCCAAAGATTCTATTAAGACGGTGACTATCGGAACCGATGTTACAAGCATTGGAGAGGGTGCTTTTAACGCTTGTTCGCATCTGAAGACTGTGAATTTCAATGCTACAAATTGCGCGACCATGGGGAGTGCTGAATATCCCGTGTTCAATGCGTGTGCGGCTTTGACGACCATCAACATAGGAAGTAATGTTACACGCATCCCTGATTATATGTTTTTTGACTGTAGCGGTCTTGTGAGCATCAATGTAGCCGGCGGAAATGCACATTACAGTTCGGTAGGCGGCGTGCTTTACAACTACGCTCAGACGGCATTGCTGCAATGCCCCAAAAATAAGCAAGGTGCTGTTAGCATTCCTGCCGGTGTTTCAAGCATTGGCAATGCGGCTTTTGCCGGTTGCATCGGTCTGAGTTCCATTACCAATCCAAATTCGGTGCCGCAAACGGTAACCGCTAATGAATTTAGCGGCACACCAATCACCACAATCACGCTCTATGTGCCTGCTGCGGGGCTACATGCTTACAGAAATGCGGACGTATGGAAAGATTTTGGGGATATTTATGGCTTGGGCAACTGCACGGTAACATTCGATTCGCAGAACGGTAGCCCGGTGGCTTCACAATCGCTACTTCCCGATAATGCAGCCACGCGCCCCGCTGACCCCACCCGTTCGAGCTACACCTTTGGAGGCTGGTATAAAGAGGCAAACTGCACTACTGAATGGATTTTTGAGACGGATTTGGTGGATGGCGACATGACGCTATATGCCAAGTGGATACCACTGACGTACAACATTGCATACAACTTACTGAATGGCGCAACAAACAGCAATCCAACAAGTTACACCCCAGAGGACGCCATTACGCTGGTAAGCCCCGGAGCAAGAGAGGGATATATCTTTGCAGGCTGGTATGCAAATGCGGGGCGCACAGGCAGTGCCGTTACAAGCATCGCCACCGGTAGTTCCGGCGACACAGCGTTCTGGGCAAAGTGGACACTGGCGTTCACCATTACCTACAATACCGATGGCGGTAGCGGCGCAACCGACAGCACATACACCATGCCTCACGGGGTCATAACCCTGCCCCCGGCAGCCGGAATGACAAAGACCGGCTACACGTTTGGCGGTTGGTATGCTAACGAGCAACTTACCGGCGATGCTGTAACAGCCATACCCGCAGACGCCACAGGCAATAAGACGTTTCGGGCAAAGTGGCTCCCAATCACCTACAACATCACCTACGAAACCAACGGCGGTAGCGGCGCAACCAATCGCACTTACACCATAGAAAATCACATCATCCTGCCCGCAGCAGACGAAATGACAAAGGTAGCCCACACTTTTGTGGGCTGGCATGACAACAGCGAACTTAGCGGCGACACTATTTTCGTCTTCCAATCCGGTAACACCGGCGACAAAACATTTTGGGCACAGTGGACAGAAAGCACAGCCATAACACCAGTGGCAGTCGCGCCATTGAAAATTTACCCCAATCCCACCTCCGATGTGGTGCATATCACCAACGGCAATGGCATGGAAGTGAAAGTGTACAACCTGAGCGGTGAATTGCTGCAACGCACGAACGAAAATAGCATTGATTTGTCCGCCGAGCCCAACGGCATTTACCTGTTGCAAGTAGGCAAACAAACCGTGAAAGTGGTGAAAAAGTAGAATAAAAAACAAATATATAGACATGTGTGGAATAGTTGGAATTTTTGATTTTAAGCAGAGTACGGACAAGATGCGTCCGCAAGCCATTACGATGGCTAAGAAAATACGGCACCGTGGACCGGATTGGTCGGGGGTTTATGCCGGCGAGAAGGCTATTTTGGCGCACGAACGTCTGGCAATCGTTGACCCGCAGTCGGGCAGGCAGCCGTTGTATTCGCCTGATGGCAAAGTGATTTTGGCTGTGAACGGCGAAATTTACAACCATCAGGAAATTCGCGACCGTCAGGCGGGGACCTATCCGTTTCAAACGAAGTCGGACTGTGAGGTGATTTTGAGCCTCTACCTGGAAAAAGGCATCCATTTTTTGGAAGACCTGAGCGGCATTTTTGCCTTCGCGCTATACGATGAAGAAAAAAACAGCTACCTGATTGCGCGCGACCCCATCGGCGTGATACCTTTATATATGGGTTGGGACACTGACGGCGCATTCTATGTGGCATCCGAGTTGAAGTCTTTGGAGGGCTATTGCAGCCGCATCGAGGTGTTTCCTCCGGGGCATTACCTCTACAATGGTGAGCTAACGCAATGGTACACACGCGATTGGATGGACTACGACGCTGTGAAAAATGCACCGCTCGTGGAGCAGCATCCCGAAATTATCACCGAACTGCGCGAGGCATTGATTGCCGCCGTGAAACGCCAACTGATGACCGATGTGCCCTACGGCGTACTGCTGTCGGGCGGTTTGGACTCGTCCGTAGTGTCGGCGATTGCAAAAATATTTGCCGACAAGCGCATCGAGAGTGGCGACCAACAGCAGGCGTGGTGGCCCCAGTTGCACTCGTTTGCGATTGGCTTGGAGGGCGCACCCGACTTGGTGGCGGCACAAAAAGTGGCTAACCACATTGGAACGGTGCACCACGAAGTGCATTTCACCATTCAGGAGGGCTTAGACGCCATCAGGGACGTGATTTACCACATCGAAACGTATGACGTAACCACCATTCGCGCCTCCACGCCGATGTATCTGTTGTCGCGGGTGATAAAATCAATGGGCATCAAGATGGTGCTTTCGGGCGAGGGCGCGGACGAAATTTTTGGCGGCTACCTCTATTTCCATAAAGCTCCGAATGCGAAGGAATTGCACGAAGAAACAGTGCGCAAACTCGATAAATTGTACCTCTACGACTGCCTGCGAGCCAACAAATCGCTGGCAGCATGGGGCGTGGAAGGACGTGTGCCGTTTCTCGACAAAGAATTTTTGGACGTAGCCATGCGCCTCAACCCCGAAAACAAACTGAGCGGAGCCAAAAAACGCATGGAAAAGTGGATTGTGCGCAAGGCATTTGAAGACATGTTGCCCGAAAGTGTGGCATGGCGCCAAAAAGAGCAATTTTCAGACGGCGTGGGCTACAGCTGGATAGACACGCTACGCGAAATAGCCTCATCGCAAGTAAGCGACGAGCAGTTCGCAAAAGGCGCAGAACGCTTCCCCATCAACCCCCCCATGACAAAAGAAGAATATCACTACCGCACGATTTTTGAAAGCCACTTCCCCTCCGACTCAGCCGCAAAAACAGTGCCCTCAGTACCCTCAGTAGCATGCAGCACCCCAATAGCGATAGAATGGGACGCCGCCTTCAAAAACCTGCTCGACCCATCAGGAAGAGCAGTACAATCGGTACACAACAACAGTTACCAGTGACCAGTTACCAGCCTAATTGGTAACTGGTAACTGGTAACTGAAAAGAGCCACTGACCAGATTCGAACTGGTGACCTGCGCGTTACGAATGCGCTGCTCTACCGACTGAGCTACAGTGGCGGTGTGTCGGATGCGGGTGCAAAGGTAAGTATTTTTTTTAATACAAACAAAGGGATTTATATCAACCCCATCTCCACCATCTGCACCACGCGCTCTGTTGCTGCATCTTTTCCGGTTGGGTCGTAGCTTGATTTCAGGCTGGCTCCGAACAGGCCTGCGAATATATTCCAAAAACCTGCTCGCAGGGGTCCGAGAAATGCTTTGAGGATGACGTAGGAACTTTGGCTGCACTCTCGGTCAATCAGTTTGATAAGTAACTTGCCTTGCGTGAGGGTCATTTTTTTCATCACGGGCTTATATTCGGCAAAAAGTTCTGTTTCCATGCGTTGCATGTGGGCTTCACGCAGTTGGTCGTTGGGCAAAGTTTGCATATACTCGTATGTTTCAATCAATGTTGCATGAATCATTTTGGCATACGGCAAAGTTTTTTTTACATCGCGCACCAGTTTAGTATATTTCTCAGCCTGCTTTTTATCCTTAAACTCCTGCTTGGGATAAATATACACATCACCGAAAGTCAAAGTCTTAATCGCCCCATCATCCACCTGCACCACTCCCGGAATACTGTCGCGAAAAGTCAGCGGTGGGGAGTTTTGGGCAAAAACGGGTGAGGGGAGGATAAAAGGTAAAAGGTAGAGGGCAAAAGGTAAAAGGTAGAGGGTGAAGGGTACAGGGTGAACGGCAAAAGGGAAAGTGCGTTTCTTGCACCCTACACCTTGCACCCTGCACCTTTGACCCATAATTCCTAACTCATAACTCATAACTCATAACTCCGAAGAGTGTGCTGCTAAATAAGAATTGTAATACTGTGCTTCGCCCGTAACCTCCTGCCCCAGCCAGTCCGGTTTTTCAAACGGTTCGTCTTCTGATTGGAGTTCCAGTTCCGCAATCACTAAGCCCTCATGGTTGCCGTGGAACACATCCACTTCAAACGTATGACCGGCAAAGGGGACATAATGCCGCTCCTTGTCAATCATGCCGGGCTGCGCGAGGGGCAACATTTGGCGTGCATCCGCCACAGGAATCGGGTATTCAAACTCCAACCGCGAACACCCGTCATCGTCGGTAGCACCCTTGACGGTGAGATATGCCCCATCGTCCTTGATGCGCACACGCATCGTACACGCCTTTGAACTCATCAAATAGGCTTGCACAATTCGCTCTTTTTTCACCGCTTCCGGGTAAAAATCACCCTTTACCAAGAATTTACGCTCTATTTCCACGTTTTTTTCCATCGTTTTTGTTGTTTTTAACAAAACAGCCGATCATCACTGACCAGCTGCCCCTTATATAAATTAATCATTTCTTTCGGGTGGAAAATGGGGCTCGAACCCACGACCTGTTGAACCACAATCAACCGCTCTAACCAACTGAGCTATGACCACCATATTAGTTTCACGCCGCAAAGGTACAACTTATTTTTGAATTACCAACAAAAAAACAAAAAAAAGATTTAGCCTATTTTTTTACCGGAATATCCCTTAAACTGAACACCTGCTCACCTGCAACCATTATTTCGGCTTTGAGCAGGTAATCGCCGGCCTCTTCAGGCAACGTGATTTCAAACGGCGTTATCTCCACTTGATAGGGTTTGACGTTTACTTTCTGCTGCCATTTGGACACGATTTTGTCGTCTTTCAGCAGCGTCAATGTGAGCTTCTGCTTAAACGGCTTTTCGAGGTCGTTGATGACATACACGGGAACGGTCAGTTTGCCGGCACTCGGATAGGATTTCTCCCATACGTCCACCATCAAACCTACGGGCGAGAACGCGGGTCTCACATATTTATAAAATTCCGGTTCATACGTCAGGTTGCGGATATCTATCCAATGGTCGGATGTTTGACCGCGCGGGGGTTCGGGGCGGGAATAGCCCAATCCGCAGAAATGCAGCACCCCTGCCACTTGCCGGTGTGCTCGCCAGTATTCCGTCAATATTGCCAAATGACGACCGTAGATATGCAGGCGTTCCTGCGGGGTCAGTTGGCTTCCGTTCCAGAGTATCTGATAAACCTTGTCGGTCAGTGTGGTGGTTGTGCCGTTACGGTTCAGCCAAATCCAGCCGTATTCATTAATAATCGAAGGGTTGGGGAAGATGGAGTCTATACCTTTCTTCGTCAACACCTTTTCGCTGGCATCGGTATCCGCACGGCGGACTTTGCCGAAGAAGTATTTTCTGTATCCCTCTTCCGGGTCGGCGTATAACCGCGGACGCATGGGCGGTTCGTTCACAAGAAACTGAACAAAGAGGTAGGGATGTGATTCGATAGGGTCGGTTGCCGCCATTGGCGCAGACCATCCGTTTTCCCATGGACGGTTGGACAGGTCGAGGTCGCGTACTTGCAGCGCTGCTTCCGCAAACAAGGGCGACACGGTTTCGTTTTGTGCATCCCAGATAACTACACTCGGATGATTCCACCGTTCTCGCATCCATCGCCGGTATTCTTCGGCTATCTGAGGCACTTTGAAGCGGGTGTCCCAGATGGGAAATTCGTCCTGTATCATGAAGCCCAAACTGTCGCATACCTCATACCACCGTTCGGGCGGGAAGCCGATGCAATAACGTGCCATTTCCCAGTGCATGTCCTTGAATTTTTCGTGCAGTGCAACAGTCCATTCCGTATTCCACGGTAGCGTACTGCGGTCGGGGTCTTCAAAGAAACGGAAGATGCAGACGTTTGTGCCGCGCAGGTAATACGGTTTTTCGTTGAGTAAGGCTATTTTCCGCTCCGCATCAAAACGGAACGACCGCATCCCAAACCGGACACGCTTGTCGTCCGCGCCCGTACTCAAAGCAAGTTCGTACAAAAATGGCGTTTCGGGCGTCCACAATTTTGCTCCTTTCATGTCAATCTCAAAATCAACAACAGCATATCCATCCTTGAGGGTTGCTTTGGGCGAAACGGTCTTTGAAGCCACTCTTCCACCCGACTTGCTTTTGGAAACGGTATAGGTCAGCGTCAAGGTTTGGGGCGCATCCGTTTCAATTTCGGCTACCACACGGAGTTTCTCGTTTTTAACATCCGGAACACATTGGATATTGTTGATAAACGGGCGTTTGGATAGCGTGATTTCCACATTGTCGTAAATGCCGGGAATGAATTTTATTTTTTCGCCATCGCTCCCGTTCGGGATACTGTCCGGCATTTGCGCTTTGCTACCCACCCCTATCACTATCTCATTCGACTGTCCGGCAGGTTTCAGGAAAGGCTTGACGTCGAAATACGACGGTGTGAAGCAGAATGCGTTTTCGCCCGCAAACTGCCCGTTGATATAGACCTTTGTCTGGTATTTGGCTTTGAAAATCTTGAGCCGAATCACATCAAAGTCCGTGCTTGCCAAGTCAAACGTGCGTTTGTGCCAGTACCAACTGCTGTCCCTGTAAGCGGTTCCGACCGTATCAAGTGCCGGTACGGCAAGGTCAACAACGCCCGGCACAGAAGTGCTTGCCGTGAAAACGTCCGGCAGTTCGCCGCCGGTTTTGGCGATTTGCCATTGCCCGTTCAGGCTGACCACCTGCCGATGCTGAAGCGCAGGAGTATTCTCCGACTGTAAATCATCGCTAATACTGAGTTGAATTTTTTGCATCACCAGTCCATAGTGACTGCCAACCGGATTAGCCTTTATATTTTCTCCATTCCAATTGGTCGCAAAATTACCCGAATACATCATCCACATCGTTTGTCCGTCTTTGCTGATAAATTTGGATGGAAGATTTACAAAATAAGCCTGTTCACCAAAACTTTTCATGTAAGTGACTAATTTCCATTCGCCTGTCAATGAATTGGATTCCAATATGTAAGTGTTCATTCTTGCACAAGTAATTCCGCCGTCGGTAACACACATCAGGTACTTTTTCAGCGGTGCGTTGTAAGTTATTGTTACACAGCCCATATTGTTGTTCCATTCCAGCAGAGGTGTGATTTGCGAGAAATCGTTGCTCCATATCGCCTGTCCGTTGGCATCTCTTCCGCTGTAAAATTCCCATTGGGAAGGGTCGTTCATGTTTTCAGGCGCGGGGGTCACGCGCAATAAATAGACATTATCTCCGGTAATCCAACTGGCGTTCCAGAAGCGAGGTTTCGGGTCGTTGATGTCGGCACCGTGAGCTACCATATAGGCTTTTCCGTCGGGCGAGTATTCCATGTTTTTACCGAAATCCACAAAATGCGGCGAACCTATTTTTACCGGATATCCATTGATACCTGTTTCACCGAAAATGGGTTTCTCAGGTGTATGCGGGCAATTTTTCCACGACAATCCTTTATCGGTCGAGGTGCGGAAGCCCACGAAAGGACCTAACCAGGGCCAGTTATAGTCCATATTGCCATATTTGTGCATTGCGGGACCGAGGCAATAGGTGCCGTAATACCACACGCCATTATACATCAGACTGCCACAGGGATACCTCCCTTCATAAGGTGTGGCAGGACCCCGTTGCGTACCCAGACTGTAAACCACCAAACTCAACGGGTCGTTTCCTTCCAGCACGGCTTGTCCGGTCGTTGCATTGTGTCCTTCCAGCACGGTTTGTCCGGTCGTTGTATGTACCACAGTTGTACTACCACTGTAGTCCCAACTTCCGTCCAATCTCCATGCCTTCCCATCTGTATAAGGTGAATACAATAAATCATCCTCGCCCCATGTCGGATAAAAGGTGTCACCATAGTGGAATCCGCTTTTGATTCCAAGGAACTTTATTTGCCGAAAATCGTTTGATGCAGGAAAAGGACAATCGGAAGGCGTTTCGTTGGGCCATACAAAAGCCTCAAACTTCTCTATGTGGGGTTTCAACGGCTCTATTTGCACTGTTACTTTTTGTGTCTTTGCATCCCGAATCACTTTCACCTGCGAAAACAGGGCAAGGGGACAGAGTAGCATACTAAGTATAACAACCTTTTTCTCCATCTTTATTTAATTATTTTTGAGTGTTCGGATAAACTTTGAACCGCATACTTCCATCTTTAACCGCTTCAAAAGGTCCCGGTTGGGGATGAGCACTACGCGGATTGCCCAAATAATCCCTGTCAATCGTGATAGGTGTTCCGTCCGGTTGTTCATACGCTTGTCGGGGAAGTTTTGCCTTGCCCAAACGTTCTGTCGTCACTTGCTCGGTTGCCAGCTTTTCGATATCCTGCAACGAAAAAGATACATACACTTCACCACCCTTCTCCTCAATTTTAAAATTCGGATTAAAACCGGTGTTGACAACATGGTTCACCTCGCCTTCAAAAGGTGCTGCGGAGTTGTAATACACATTCCCGTCTCCAAATATCGGATAACCGACTTTACCGTAAGCGCTCAGTCCGTAAACTGTTTTTTCATTCGGAGCTACCGGCAGAAACAGATTGTTATAGAACCGGTCATCGCCACTCAGGATGATGGAAAGTCCGGCGACATCCGTCTGATGCGGCAGATGATAAGGCGTATAACGCCCTTTTTCCTGGTGTACACGGAAGCTGCCTGCAAAAAGATTGTGTACAAAAGCACCTCCCTGCGACATATCCAATACATTAACACCACGCGAGCCGAGAATATTGTTATCCACCAAGTAGGGACCATGGTCCACTTCAACGAAAATATCGTCCCAGTCGTTGTCGTAAATCAGGTTTCGGGATACCCGTGTCCCCTGCGCCATCCAGTCGAGCCAAATGCCTCTGCCCGCATATTGGATGCGATTATTGCGTATGTCCGTATCAATGGCGGCATGAAACTTTATTCCGGCTATTTCAGCGCCCGAAAACTGCCGCTTTGTCCAAATGTCATGGATATAATTGTTTTCTATAAGGCTGAACGCAGCGCCCATACTTCCGCAGATGCCTGTTTGTTCGCAGGCGAAAATTTCATTGTTGCGTACAATGTGTGAGCCTATTTGCTCCTTGTTCCAGCCATTGCGCAGAGTGCGGAAAGTTACTTCGATGTAGTGCAGGGAGCCGTCGATGCTCATGTCGTTCAACCACACATTATGACCTGTTGCCCGCTCTTTTCCCAGCGTGATGCCGGAACATTTGGCATTGCTAATCACATTGTTTTCAATAATCCAACCCTTGTTCCAATGCGTGGCAATCATGCCGATTTGTTCGGCGGTAGGCGCAGCCCACTGCGTAGCCGCCTGACTGATGTGAAATCCTTGAATGGTCAAGTAGTTGACACCCTGTTTTTCAGGATAAAAACACGTTCTGCGGGCACTGATTTCCACCTGTTCCTTATTGGGATTGAACTTGTGAAAATTTGCCCAAATCGTGGTCTGTTGGTCGTCGCTTTCGCAATACCAGGTATAAGTAGAGCCTATGCTGTCGCGAACACCGACATTTGCCACCGGATGCAGCACCTTATCCAGAGTTTCCTTTTCGTACAGCGATTTACCGTTCAAAAAGACTTCGCCTGTATGGTGTATGCGGCGTCTGCCATCGAACCAATCGCCGTAAATCAAATCTTTGTACGGGTTATAGTCGCCAAAGAAACTGTTGGGCAATACGATTTTCCAAATACCATTCTCTTTCTGCCACTTAGCGACAAGTTCAGAGCCTTTGAGCTCAACGCGCTCTCCGGGCGCAGCGCAATAAACAATGCGCTTGTCATCGCTTTCGCCTCCGCGTGGCGGATTGACCCACTCGCGGTAAACGCCTGCATGAACGGTAATTACATCTCCCGCGTAGGCAGCCTGCGCTGCTTTGCCGATAGTTTTGAACGGAGCAGCCTCCGTTCCGACATTGGCATCATTTCCCTTAACGGAAACATGATATTCTTTGCCAAAAATGACCACACTGAGGGTCAAAAATAAAAAAAGCACACAATTTTTTTTCATTGAATTTATTATTATAGAATTAAAATTTATTTTCTGACTTCGGAATCCGTTTTTCAATCTTTCAACCGATTGGGTATATCCATTCTTTTATGAAGTATTCTGATAATCAGGACAATTCCTTCTTCCAAAATTCTGTAGAAAATGATATGCGACCCTACCGGAAGGAAATATCTGTAACCATCTGTTATATCATCCATCCTGCGACCGACAGCCGGGTTTTTTGCAATATATTCAATCTTTTCTGTCAGCAGATTGTAATATTCTTCGGCTTGCCGCTCCGACCATTGAAGATAGGTATATCGCCATATCCCGTCAAGGTCTTCGTTCGCTTTTTGGCTGATAATACACCGCATTACAGGTATTTTTTATGAATTTGTTCCAAAAAACCTTGCGGGTCGAATTCGACAAATCCGGACATTTCGCCTTCTCGCAATTTCTCACGCAAGCTTTCCATTTTCCTTTCTTCCTCTTCCTCGTCGAGTAAAAGAAAGGCTCCGCGGACAACATCATTTTCTGAACTGTATGTGTCCGGCTTTACGGAATCAATCACAAGCTCCTCATAGCGTGTATCTAATACTCCTCTCATAATTATTTTTTTTAATTTGACGCAAAGATAAGCAAAATAATTGTCTGAACCATGATTTTCACAAGATTTTCACAAGATTTTCAGGATTATAATCGTGTTAATCTTGAAAATCTTGTGAAAATCATGGTTCAAAACAAATCATTTCTTTAACTATTTATGGTACAGACGCTATCTGTAATCCGTAAAAATTAAAACCACTGTTCGCTAATGTCCATTTGAGCTTGTGTAATCCGGCACTGAGAAATACAGATTCAGGCATATCAAACCACCTGCCATTAGCCCAACCCCCAGTGTTAGGAACGTTGCTAATACCGAAATAATCAAACTCGTCAATCGTTATAGTGGTTTGACAACCGGCGTAAGGCGTTGAAACGAAATACGAGATTTTATATTCTCCGGGGTCTTGCACATATACCGTATAGTGGAACCAATCGCCCGCAGTGGTCCATCCAAAACCCATAAGTCCGCCGACCATATCAAGTCCATACGTCCCATCCGTTCTATAGGTAGGGAACGCCGTGCCACCTAAGCTTGCTTTGTGAAAGGCTATCTCGCTTCCGCCAAGGTCGAAGTCGGCTGCGGGAATGGTGCAGGCTGTGGCGAAAGAAACGATGGGTGCAGCACCATTAAACGGTGACGTCTCATTGATGTACGCGTTAAACGTTGCTTGGAGCATCGTTGTAACTTCCACCGAACTGGAAATAACCAATGTATCAATGGCATTTGTCGGCAATATATGGAAATTAACATTCACCGGATTGATTTGTCCTTCCGGCAGATCCTCCACTACGAACGAGGCTGAATTGGATTGTTCGCTCCGCACAACACTGTTCTCGTCGGTATAACTATAATCTGCACCACACACAGTATAAATGCCTGCCGCTTCCTGACACTTGATAATACCATGCGACACGAAACCGGCAGCTGAAGTGAGAACTACAATCGAATTGACATCTTCTTCCGTGAATGGTTTTCCACTTATCTCTACCGGTGTGGAGCGATTACCAAACTCATCTTCGGTAAAAATCTTGAACTGATACGTTTGTGCAATCTTCAGACCGGTGACGTTCACAAAGGTACGGGCGGGTGTGAACACAGTGTCCTTTCCGTTGTATTCCACCACTGTTTTTTTCGCTTTCGGCAAATACAGTTCCTCGTCAAGCCCTGTCAAATAAATTTCTACCCTTTCAAAACCTGCTTTATACGAAACAGAGTCTTGAACATATCCTGCGGGATAGACTGTTTCCGAATCAGCATACTCTTTGATGTTGTCGTAAATATCTTCGTTGCATGAATTCATCATCAATGCAGCCATTCCTATTAAAATAACATACTTTTTCATCTTTATTTATTTTTAATTTTTAATTCGTAATTTTTTTACTGCGCTTTTCTCCCATAGAGAGTTATTTCGGACATACACCAAACTTGGACATTTGCATAATTATTTCCAAATGAGTTCAGCGCCTGATACCTGAAATAGCGGGTACGTGGTGTGAAATCAGGCTCATCGGGATACATAAACGCTTCGTCGCCTTTTGCAGCATAGAGTATCTTTTCCAAATTGCTCCACTCGGCGGGAGGCTTGGGAATGGTTGTCTCATTGATAAGCTTCCATGTGTCGGTCGTTTCGTCCAACCAGAAAACTTTGTACCTGCCTATATTCCAGTCCATACCTGGATTATCAGCATACAGGCCGGCTAAGTCAAGAACGGAGTTAGTCGCAGAGTTATTCGAAGCTCTCTGGTGGGTTATTATGCGGCTTAGTTCATAATAGTCGCCCAAGTCAATAAATATGCTCCACGGCACTGCATTGACATTTCGAGTTGCTCCGTCTAAAGTCATATTGTGCGCCCCATTGAAGTTGCATATATTGGAAACTACCCTGTAACCATCATTCTCAATGATACCATCCAATAGTTTGTTTATCCGCCCCTCAAGCACATTTCCATTTGCCATATACACAGCCGCCCCGGTTGTATCCTTCCCAAGTTTATATCCGGGAGCAAAGAACGACATTTTACTTTTGTCCAACATGCTGTCCCGTTTCACATAATTTTGCCCCAAATCATATACTTGGGATTGGTTGCCGTAGGCATCGGCAATAGAAAAGCTAACCGAGATAGCTTCCGTTTCGGGAAGGTCCAAATCTTTGATAAATTGTCGGCCGGACGGTTTTTTGGACGAAATGGCATGATGTGCAGTTTGTATACTCCCTTGGTAGAGATAGGACAGGTCAATATATATGTTGATATCCTCTTTCAATTCGTTCTCCCAATCAAATATCAAGGCACTGAAAGCCGGTTTCACTTTGAACGTCTTAGCCACTTTCACGATGGTAGGCTCCAGGGGTTTGATCGGAACGGGTACCGCTTCCGATTTATTGCCGGCTCTGTCAACGGAATACAGGGAAATGACATGTTCAAGGGTATCAGCCATGCCGCGCACTGTTAGCGACTTTGCATAAAACGAAGCGGCAGCGGTAATCACTTCCCCATTTTGTGCAATATACGAGCCTTCGATACTAATCACGTCCTCATCGATAGGAATCTTGTAAAACAGTTCTGCACCTCCGTTAAGGCGATGAACACTATCCAACACAGGAGGAGCCGGTGGAATGCCATCATCCGAAGAGATACCAAACCGCTCACCCTCCTCGCAGGCATAAAAACCCGCCACTGCAATAAGCAATAAAATTGCCATTTTTCTAAAATTATTCATAATCATTTATTTTTAAATTTTTAATATCTAAACTCTAAACTCTAAACTTTACCATCCCGGATTCTGAATAAGTTCCGTATTTTTATTCAATTCCTCTGTTGGGAGGGGCCAGAGGCAATCTCTCAGGTTGAATCTGCGCTGTTGTTTAACGGAAAGATTAAAAAAATCTTTAGCGTTCGCGCCCGTCACATTCCAGCCTGTTACAGGCGCATTAAACTCGTCTATGGCATGTTTGGTACGAATCATGTCCCAAAAGATATGCCCTTCGAAGGCAAATTCCACTTTTCTTTCATGCGCGACAATGGCTCTCATGCCGGTTTTAGTGAGATGTTTCTCGAAAGCCGCCGTGGTTACGGAACTTCCGGTATAGGCGGCTTCCACAGTGGGAATGCCTGCCCGCAGGCGTACTATATTGATGGCATCCCATACTTCTTGATCCGGCTTATCCAGGGTTTCGTTGAGTGCTTCGGCTTTCATCAGATACAAATCGGCTAAACGGATAATCGGAGTGGGAACAGCCACTACACCTTGTATATAGCCTGCCTTTGAGTCCCAATGTATCTGTTTTTGTGCCCCTATACCCGTCCAAAAGTGATTATCTGCCGGGGAGCCTCTTCTTCCGCCTAATTCATTAAAAAAGAAGGTCGTTGGGAGGCGCGTGCTGTATGCCCGCCAATAGCCACCGGTTATACCCACATTGGCATAAAAACGAAGTTCCCTGTCCATGTAAAGTTTAATTATATCTACATTGGTTTGCAGGATACCTCTGTATTCATCGAAATTAGGGTCAGCCGGAGCAGGCGTCTTTATGATGTCAAACTTTGTTTTGTCATCGAAGGAGACGTCTTCATTCAAAGGGAGACCGTTTCGGGTATAGTACCTCTCTAAAGTTTTGTAGGTGGCACCTAACTCCTGTCGGCAGTAAGCTGCGCTCACCACTCCATATAGTGCAAAAGCGGCAGTTAGCATGATATTTCCATCTGTAAAGATATCTGCATCATTCTGAACTACATTGGACCCCATCCATATCTGTTCCTTGTTCCACTGGTCGGTTATCAGATTCCTCAAATCATATAAGGTCTGCATCCTGCTGTTGATGTCGAAGTCTTCCTGATCATCCGGCAGCGCCTTCTTTTGGTATGTGTACATCCCTATTCCGTTTGTGGTACAAAGTGTGATGGCATCGTTGATAGCTGTCAGAGCATCCTGCCATTTAGCCTTTGTAGTAGCGGCGTCGTCTTGAGGGAAAAACAGTTCGTGGTTATGGTCGTAGAAATTCGTGTAATCCGTATTACCACTGTAGAATGGGCTTGCCCGATAGAGCAACACCCGCGCCTTGATGGCTGTTGCACCTAACCTGTCAATCTGTCCCAAAAAAATTCCCTGTTGTCTCAGTACAAGGTTAGGAATAGCTTCACCCATCGTCTCGACAATGTACTTGAAGCACTCGTCGATGTTGCTGCGCACACCGGTCATTACTTCCAAAGGGTCATCCGGCGAAATTTCTTTGTCCATAATCACGACAGGACCATACTGTTGAAGCAATAGAAAGTGGTAGTAGGCTTTGAGAAATTTTACCTGTGCTTTCCAGTCTGCTTTTTCCAAGTCGGTCATATCACCCACCTTATCAATATGGGCTATGAAGGTATTGCACATGGAGATTCCCTCGTACAAATTTTTGCCACCTTGGGTGCCCGACCATGTCCCCAAATAAGGGTTATCAGGCATCATGAGTCGCTCCATCACTCGGATGGGTTGCCACTGAGCATTATCGGTGTTCCATTGTGCATTGACCCATTCGTCGCCCAATAGCCAGCGGGACTGCCGCTTACTGTCATTGGGCATATAGGAGTAGGCAGCAGCCAGGGCATTATAAGCCTCTTCCTTACGGGAAAAGACGGTTTCAATGGTCATGTTCTTGTCAGGAACAACGTCCAGAAAATCGCTGCAGGCAGGGAAGAGGAACATCGCCGCAACCATTGATGTACAGCCGTGGCGCGCCACGAATGTACAGACGTGGCGCGCCACCATCGGTGTACAGACGTGGCACGCCACGTCTCTACTAATAAATTTTTTTAATGATTTCATATTTCTTTAATTTTTAATTGTTAAAATGATAATTGCAATCCTACATTAAATCTCCGATTCAGAGGGTATCCCATACCGTTGCCGCCCATTTCAGGGTCCCATTGTTTGAAGGGGCTGATGACGAACAGGTTTTCTGCACTGAAATAGAGACGGATATTTTCTAAGCCTATCTTCTTGATGCCGTTACTGAAACTGTAACCGGCTTCAACGGTTTTCAGACGCAGGAACGAGCCGTCACGCAACCACCACGAAGATTGTACCGTATTGTTAGCCACTTCAGTCGTTGACAAACGGGGCCAGAAAGCATGAGCGTCCGGCTTTGTCTCTGTCCACGCACCGCGTGTCACCATCGCTAAGGCGTTGCGACGATTTTGGAAAGGAGCGATACCATGTCCCTCAAAACCATTAGCAAGATTGTTATCCGTATCATAATCGCCCTTGGGGTCGATAAAGAACGAAACCCTTGCATTCCCCTGGAAGAAGAACGAAGCGTCGAAATTCTTATAGCCGCCGGATAACCCGAAGCCGTACTGCATTTCAGGCGTTTCGGGAAAACCCATGGAGATTCTGTCATTCATATTTATCACACCATCACCATTGACGTCCTTGTATTTGATGTCGCCGGCTTGGGGCTGACTGCCGAGCGACAACTGATTTGGGGATTTGGCCACTTCGAGGTCATCCACAAAGAGTCGCTCTGCCACATATCCCCACTTTACAGTGGCACTGCGTCCCCTTTTGTTGAGGTATTCGTCCGGATAATCCGGCTCGTCATATTCTGTAAATTTGCTTACGGCATACGTCAGGTTGGCACGTCCCGTGAGCCAGAAATCTTTGGTAAAAAATTTCTGATAGTCGAGGGAGGCGTCAATACCTTGCGATTCCATCTTGCCGACATTACCGAAGATGCCGTCTACGGATTGAATACCGGCTGAGGACGGGATATTCGAACGCTCCATATAGATATTGCTGCGGTTATCCTTGAATGCGTCCACCTGCAATTTGAGAGGACCACCCTTGAACAGAGCCACTTCCAAACCAATATTGAATTTTTCGGATACTTCCCAACCAATATCGGGGTTGGCATACCTTTTAATGCTGTAACCATTGTAATTGTTATTCATCTGTTCTCCCCAACGATAGCCTCTTCCACCGGGGTCAATCTGCGACATAAAATGAAAGCGCTTATCCCTGCCTGCGATGGCATCGTTACCAACCTGGCCCCAGGTAAATTTCAATTTCAACTGGTCAACGACATCCTTGGCGTTCGCCCAGAACGCCTCGTTGGAAATCAGCCAGCCGGCACCTATGGAGGGGAAGAAACCGAATTGTTTGGAACCGCTGAATTTCTCGGAACCATTGTATCCATACCCAAATTCAGCGAAATAACGGTCATCGTAATCGTAGGTCAACCGCCCTGAATTACCAACGTTCCGTTCCGGTAAGGATTCAAACAAATTGGTACCTGAGATGGCAAACAGGTTTTCCTGTATCATCATCACCGTCATGGCGCCCACCGAATGTTTGTCGAAGGTACGGTCCCAATTCGCGCGAAGCTCAAAATAGTATTTTGTAGAAGTGTTTTTGGCGGGGGCTGCCTGTGTAAGCGAGTTTGTCCCGCCGGTTGTTCCACTGGGATTCAGAAGCATCAGACTATATTCATCTGTCAACTGGTTATACTCTCTTAGATCGTAATAAAACGGCTGGTATGCCCTTGTCATTCCATATCTGCTCCAGGTGCTGGCAGAGACTTTGCCTTGAATTTTCAGTCCCCGGGTAATAAAATCCAAATCCTGCAGGATAGTGGCTTGTGCGGTAACGGTACTTTCGTCCCGTGTTTCGTAGCCCCTTACCATTTCGGCATAAGGATTGGCTTTCCATGAATTTGCACCAACAGAACGACTTCCAAACAGTGTATGGTCAGTAAAGCGGTTGGCTGCGTCAGGCTCATAGACGGCAGGAAAATCGACAGGATTGCCACTCATCAC
>BBRT01000137.1 GCA_001417715.1 Candidatus Symbiothrix dinenymphae | reverse complement strand
CGAACATCCAGGGAGCATAGCCACAAAGTTCGCGAACATCCGCGAGTGTCGGTATCTCCTTGGCTGCACCGATTGCCGAAAACTGCTGCGGGTGATTTTCCCAAAGTTGCAGCACTTTGAAAAATTGTGCGTCTTTGTCCCAAAGCGTTGCCAGCATCTTCTTTTGCAATTCGGCTGCTTTCTGTGTAAACCGCGTTTGTTGTTCCTTGTTGCCCAAAAGCGCTGCTATCTTCGCGATGGCATCAGCATCAGCAATCATTGACGCGTTGATGACCGGTCGCAAACCATGACCGCCGATAGAGAGCTCAGTCCCTTCACGGTCATCAACTTGCCAAAACAACCCGTGCTTCGCATCGAAATGGTCGCCTTCCCATGCTTCAAAGTTCTTAACTAAATCCGGAAACAGGTCTTTGATGACCGCCGCGTTCCCTGTTACCAAATAATCGTTGTACAGGGCGTATGCAACAGGGAAAACATAATTTCTGACGCTTCCGCCTCCCCGCAGCCAGTAATAAGAATAGGCTTTCAGATATTCGCTGTTGTGCAGCCAACGTCCCTCACCGTAATGAAGTGCCGCCGCACAACTGATGGCATTGTACTTCCCTGCCCATCCAACATCGGGCAAAAACTCAGTAATCACATACCCTTCGGGCGTTTTTCTGATATTCTTGCGGTAGGTCCACCAGCGGAAATAATATATTTCTTCCAATTCCTTGTCGGGACATTCGAAGCGGGGGATATTCTTTGTGAGAAAATCAGCCGCTTCGCTGTTCGGGATATGTTGGACATACAGCTCTTCATCTTTTTGATTGAATCGTTCCACATATTCTTTTACCACAGATGGTGGTATGACATTTTGACTTTGGCAAGGGGAAATCAACCCTACTGATGCCAAATAACTAACTAACAAACACTTCTGCATTTTCATTTTTATTTTTATTTTTAATTATTTTTCAACTGTTCAATCCTGCAACCAACCTCTTTCCCACTGAATGCAATGCCCATCAGAATGACTTTCCGGTCAAGAAATTGCTCGTAATACCGTTTATCATAAATTTGTGCTATTGCTTGCTTGAGCAAAGTTTTCAATTTCGTTTTGGCATGATATTTCAGTTCTACCACTATCGCCAGTCCGGGTTGCAGCAAAACTGCATCCATAC
>BBRT01000136.1 GCA_001417715.1 Candidatus Symbiothrix dinenymphae | reverse complement strand
TTGGCCACTTTCGTTACGCCTGTCATAAAGACAAATTTCAGGTGGTCGTCGCATCCTTTCAATACCACATAAAATCCCTGAAGAAACGCACGAATTTCTGCTGCTTCCGGCTTGCCTATCGCATCCAATATGGGTTTGTCGTACTCGTCAATGAGCACAACCACTTTATTGCCTTCTTTGCGGTGCAATAACTCTATCAATTCGACAAACCGACCGGATGCAAACTGACGGGTAAGTATTATGTCGTTGACAGTAGCTATTGACTGCAGATAGTCCGACATGTCTCGTTCCATCTCGTCTTTACTATCATGCTTGATACCTGCCCAATCTATCCGAATAACAGGATAGAGCTGTGTCCAATCCCATTTATCATAGATATAGAGACCTTCAAACAGCGATTGATTGCCTGTGTAAAGCTCCTCCAAGGTGCTCACGAGCAACGACTTCCCGAAACGGCGCGGACGTGAAAGAAACACGATGTTTGAACTTGTAAGTTGGAGTATTTCTTTCGTTTTATCCACATACAAGAAACCGCCATCGCGCAACTTTTCAAACGACTGAATACCAATTGGTAATTCTTTCATGACTTATCATTTTTTTTAATATCTGCATAATTTTCAACATTCAACTGTTCTATCCTGCAACCAACCTCTTTCCCACTGAACGCAATGCCCAGCAGAATGACTTTCCGGTCAAGAAACGGCTCATAATACCGCTTCTCGCGGATTTGCGCGATGGCTTGGTTGAGCAAAGTTTCCAATTCCGTGGTAGCGTGGTATTTCAACTCTGTCACTATCGCTACTCCGTCTTGCTGCAACACGGCATCTATACGTCCCCAGTTGGTAAGCTTTTCGCTTTGAATATTGAAACCCAGCATGGTCATCCACAGTTGAAAAATGATGTGATAAAAGGCTTCATTTGCTAAATTTTGCGCTTCCGCTTTGGCTTGGTTTTTCGCCTTGGATGGCTTTAAAGTGTAAGGAACGTCGGCAAACATGATGCGCATATTATTTGTAAAACCTTTCGCATCGAAAGCAAGGATTTGTTTCAACATTTGTCGTCCAAGTTCTGACATTTTCGATAGTGGATAATTTGTATATGCACTTAACAAATGCTCCATCAACGACTCTTTTACCTCCATGTTGGGTACTTCAAGGGTATAAAGAG
>BBRT01000135.1 GCA_001417715.1 Candidatus Symbiothrix dinenymphae | reverse complement strand
CTTCTTTACGATATAAACCTTCTGACTTCAATGACCATTGTAACATTCCGCCGTCATCGGAGAGCGCAATCCGACGCATGGGTTGGTTCGATAATGAACTTTGATACATTGCCCCGTAGGCAGTGCCAAAGCCGGTGCTAGGCAGAGAGCGGTTTCCGTGAGCATCGGTAGAATAGACTGTAAAATTGTACCCCTTTTCTTCCTCCAACGGCACAGAGACATATACCGTATCTGCACCGGCAGAAAGCGGTGCAGGAAGCAAATAGATGAGTGAATCCTGCGCGTTGTTCCAATACACATCTATGCTTTTTGTATTGGGCGAATTATAAAATGCTATTTTCACCACTACCCTATCTTTTCCTGCCAAAAATTCAACAGACTGGGGCGGGGGCAGATAAACTATTTCGCCGCCTTCGACATATTTTTGATGGAAATCCATCATGCCGTCACATGCCGTTAATGTAATACCGGCAAGTACTGTAATTACTATTTGTTTCATTGTTTTCATTGTGTTTAATTTTTAATTTTTAATTTTTAATTTATTCATCGTATGTCCCAAAAAAGGTAAATTCAGCTATATGAACATATTGTTTATTTTCCCATGTTGCAGCTGAAGAAGGATGCTCGAATCGCAGATAACGTGTCGGTGGCATATCACGCGGAAAATCAAAGCTAAATCCTCGCGCTGCTACACGATTATCGGCTGAGGTGGACTCTATTCCAGCCAATCCCGATGGTTTGATTTCTGTGAAGGTCGCAATTTTTTGCCACTCACTCGCAATTGCGCTTTGAGAAATAGTTTCGGGAATATTCCTAAATACATCAAAATATTTCGGGTTGCCGTTGACGTAATAAGTAGCCATTAACCGATTGTGCACCACCAGTCGACTCAGTTGCGCTTTTTTGCCTAAATCAATGGTATAGCGGACAGGCATACTACTGGGCCGCGAATGCATGATAGTAGAAACATCATCATCAAGCAGGGATTCTTCAAGGAAACCCCAACCGTCCAGCCATGAGTCACCGGGATTTAAATGTACAAGGCTCATGAGTTTTTTGTCTAATTTGTCTTCTTGAAGCGGCGTAAATCCCTCGGGCGAAGTAATCATGTCGGAGGCATTTCCAAAATTATCACTGACTACTAACCCGAATTGTCGCGG
>BBRT01000134.1 GCA_001417715.1 Candidatus Symbiothrix dinenymphae | reverse complement strand
TAAATTGCCGTTATCCTGTGTGATGTTGGCGGCCACATAATAGCGCGCAACTTTTCCACCGCCGCTGATGCTCAAATTGGCGCGTTGGTTGCTGATAACATCGTCAAACATGGTGCTATACCAGTCTGTAGCAGGATAAAGATTGGGATAAAGCCCCTGTTCCGTCATTCGAATTTGTTCCGGCAGATACATCGGCACACCATTCGAATTGCGCGTCAATATCGCTTCATTTTGCATCTTCATGAAAGTGACGGGGTCAGCTGTGGCAATCTTTTTCGTGGGGCTGGAAAAGGAATTTTCTACGCGGACATTCACTCGTACGCTTCCTTCCTTTCCTTCTTTGGTCGTCACCATGATAATACCGTTTGCACCACGCGCACCGTAAAGAGCCGTTGCAGTGGCATCCTTCATGATGGAGAAAGAGGCAATGTCGTCCGTATTGAGTCGGGCGAGGTCGTCGGTGCCCAATTCCACCCCATCAATCAGGATGAGTGGGTCTTTCTTGGCGTCAGCACCGAAGGTGGTGATACCGCGAATAAAGAAGTTGGCATTGTTTTGCCCCGGCTCGCCGCTTTGCTGGTAGGAAATCAATCCTGCCACACGACCGGCAAAAGCGGTGGTGAGATTGCTGCTGGGCACCTTCAAATCCTTCGTGTTGATGGTGGTGATAGAGCCAATCACGCTCTCTTTCTTTTGCTTGCCGAAAGCCACAATGGTGACTTCGTCCAACTCATTCGCTTTGGGCTTGAGCGGAATCACAAAACTCGCCTTGTCACCCACCGCCACAGTGTAGAGGTCGTACCCCAAAAAAGAAACTTCCAAAACATCCGTCGGCGAAACGTCTATTTTGAATGAACCATCCACATCGGTTACTACTCCACGAGAGCTCCCTTTGATGGTAATGGTGGAACCGGGGATTGCATCTCCGGCTTCATCGTACACGAAGCCGGTAATGGTCTTCGTCCCTGACGAGGGAATCGCCACCTCAATAATCTGCGGCGACTCTTGAGGTGCCTCATGCGCTGCTTCAGCGCAAATTCTTTGCCCCCCCCCCCCCCCCCACCCCGCGCACTCTCCCCCACGACGATGATACACTTCACAAGCTCCCAACCATTTGTTATTTTCTATATTTCTTCTTTTCTTCATTATTTATAATTTAATTTTTTTTTTTTTTTTT
>BBRT01000133.1 GCA_001417715.1 Candidatus Symbiothrix dinenymphae | reverse complement strand
AGACGGTGATAGTGCCGGAGGTGTTGCTCACTGCCGCGTGCTTGAGGGTCACGTTGCTGAGCGATTGGGTGGCTGCTTGCAGGTGCCGGAAGTTCACCTCGTCCGGCTCAAAGGCGTAAACACAGCCCTGTTTACCCACGCTTCGGCTCATTATCCGTGTAACAAAACCAATGTTTGCCCCAATGTCCAGCACGGTGTCGCCGGAATTGACATTGGCTTTTATCAACTTGATTTCGGCACCATCCTGATAGTGCTTCATGATGGGGTACAGTATTTTGTAAGCACCGAAACAATGCTTATACAAGTAATCCCCAATTTTTATCGCAACTGTTTTATTCTCCATTCCGGATGTGAATTTGTGATTTTATACTCATTTCGGGCGCAAAGGTACGATTTTTTATTCTCAATTACAGAACAATTTATATCAACAATTTCCGATTTTTTCGATTTCAATAGTGCAAAAAAGTCCCACCTTTTTGGATAATGGAGATAGCAGGGTTTCCACTCCTTTTATGAATTTATACCATCCGGCGGGGACCATTGCTTTGTGTGAAAGTCCACCGCTCAATATATATCGCAAGGGGGTGTGATATTTGATAACATTGATTTTGAGCAAGGGGTAGTTTTCTTTGAAAAGATTTTTTTCGCGTTCAAAATAAATATAGGGAAAAGCCTGATTGGAATTGCTCAACGGATTTCCCGGAAGGATTTCCATTTCCCCTTTCGTATCAAAAGGTTCATGATGAAAATTTTGGTATATGAAACGGCTTAAAAGGGTGTTTGCCGGTTCTATCATGATGATTTTTCCGCCTCTTTTCAATGTGCGTTGCGCTTCGTTTAAAAAGAGATACGGACGCGGGATGTGGTGAAAAGTGTTTAGCATCATGATGCACGACAGTGAGTTGTCGTCGAAAGGCAGATTTTCGGCATTGCAAACAAGGTCAACGCCGGGCAGTTCCAAGATGTCGGACGTGAGCACTTCCGGAAAGACTGACTTTAAAAAACCGCCACCCGAGCCGATTTCCAAATTTGTCTCCCCCACCCTATTATCTCCCTCATTCTTAACCGATTGCGATGTTTGAATGAAATCTTGATACCATTCCTGATAAATTTGCTTCAAGAATGGCTTCCCCAAAATAATATCTCTGTGCCTCAGAGATGCTTGTGGGTCATCTAATTTTTTGTTTAACTCTTTCATATTTTCGAACAAAGGTAGTGATTTTGTTTTAATTATCGGCATTGCAAATTAAATATATATTTTTCATAGCACCCGAAATTATTTTTTAGCCTAATAAATAAAAAATTTTGTTATTTCAAAAAAAAAGTTTACCTTTGCCGCGATATTTGAATATAAAAATGGTAAATAGTTTGTTTATGATGAAAATTACTCGAATCAATAAAGAGTAAAACAATGATGCAATTATCACAGTTGACCGACGAAGAGTTGGTCAGAGCCTATGCAAACGGCGAAAATGCTGCCTTTGATGCCTTGCTTAACAGGCACAAGAGCGGAGTTTTTTCGTACATCCATTTCACGGTTCGCAACCGCGAACTCGCTGAAGACATCTTTCAGGAAACTTTTGTGAAAGCCATTATGACTATCAAACAGGACCGCTATGTGGATAACGGGAAGTTCCGTGCGTGGATAAATCGCATCGCACACAACCTGATTATAGACCATTTCAGGCAACAAAAGTACGAACAAACGGTCTCTAACGATGATTATGACTACGATTTGCTGAACGATTTTCGACTGGCAGACGAAACGATTGAAGACACGATGGTGCGCGACCAAATCACGTCCGATGTGCAGCATCTCGTCGAATTTCTGCCCGCCAATCAGAAAGAAGTTGTCCAACTGCGCTATTATCAGGATTTTAGCTTCAAAGAAATTGCGGATATGACCGGCGTAAGCATCAACACGGCATTGGGACGGATGCGATACGCCATCATGAACATCCGAAAAATGGCGAACGAGAAGCAGATGGAACTCATGGCGAATTAGTTATGAGTTATGAGTTTTCTATGCGCATTGATATCATTAGTGTTTTGCCGGAATTGCTGGATAGTCCTCTCAACTGCTCTATTTTGAAGCGGGCGCAGGATAATGGGCTTGTGGACATTCGATTGCACGATTTGCGCGATTATTCGTCGGACAAGCGACACCGCCGCGTGGACGACTATCCCTTTGGCGGACAGGCAGGTATGGTGCTGCAATGCGAACCGATAGACCGTGCTATCACGGCTCTGAAAGCAGAACGCAACTACGATGAAGTGATTTACACCTCCCCCGATGGTGAAACGTTTAATCAGCACATTGCCAACCAATTATCGCTCTGCCAAAATCTGATTATCCTCTGCGGACACTACAAAGGCATTGACTACCGTATTCGCGAACACCTGATTACACGCGAAATTTCCATTGGCGATTATGTTCTCACCGGCGGCGAATTAGCTGCCGCAGTAATGGCTGATGCTATTGTGAGGCTGATTCCGGGTGCCATTGGCGATGAGCAGTCGGCACTCTCCGACTCCTTTCAAGACAATCTGTTGGCAGCACCGGTCTATACGCGCCCATCGGATTACAATGGCTGGAAAGTCCCCGAAATTCTCCTCTCCGGTCACGAAGCCAACGTCCGCAACTGGGAATTGCAACAGTCCATTGAGCGCACAAAACTGCTGCGCCCCGATTTGTTCGGATGATTTTCTTTTACAAACCCAACTTTTTTCGCAACTCTTTCGACAACACGTCTTTATGCACCACTATCGAGACCGTTTTGTACTGCACAAACGGCACAGAAGCATACCAGCTGCCCTCATAGCCGGCTGTGGTGTCCCACGAATTTTTTACCTTGTAATAGCGTGTGCCGTTTTGGTCTTGGGCTGTGCCATAGATGAGCATGCCGTGGTCGTCCGTTGTTTCGTAGCGGTCGAATGCCTCCTGACGCATCGCCTGCGTGATTGTTTTTTCCGGCACCGGTCCCTTTAACAGGTTTACCAGCGAATCGCGTTCGGATTGGGATATGCCTAACCAGTGGGCTTGGTCGCTGCCAACGCCCTGTGTGGCATTGGCGTCCGGCACTACGGCTATGCCTTTGCGCGTGAAGCCTTTTTCGCTCACATCCGTTGCCCAGGCTACAGTGTAGCCCTTTTCTAACGCCTGGTCGATGATGCTCATCAGTTCGTCCAGCGGCACATTGCAGGAATTTGCCCATCGCCAATTGTCCGGAATTTCCAACGGGAATGCGGTGTAAAACGGGTGGTGCGTGAACGATGTAATGCTCACATAATCAGCAGGTTGCAGTCCAAGCGATTGCGCATAACTTTTGGGGGTGTACTCCTTGCCTTTGTAGGTAAATTTTTCGGGGAGTTTTCCCAAATAGGCATCCAAAATGCCTTCAAAACCGGCCTGCCATCCTGTTGAGAGGCGTTTGTTCGGATTTTTCACCACCACGTTCAGGTAAGCCTTCAGGGCATCGTCCAATTCGTTGTGCTTGTGCTTTTCTTCACCATAATTCAGCCCTTCCAAGACCTCATTTGGCACGATGCCGTAATCTTTGATGCAGTCGAGAACGTCCTGAAACGAACCTCCCGCCGCAAAATTCAGCGTACCGTGCATGCGCACATACTTTTGGGCTTTGTCGACAAAATTGTGCCACACAACAAACATTTCCGACAGGTCTGTTTCGCCTTTCCCTTGACGCAACAACTCGGCTTCAAGCTGTCCCAAGCCCGAAAAGCTCCAACAAGTGCCGGAACTCGCCTGATTTTTGACCGATGTAATCGGAACTTCTTTCACGGTTGTGAACGCGAACGTATCAACAGCCACCTCTGTTTCAGGTACTGCAAACGTAGATGAACAAAGGCAAAATGCCAATAAAATACCAAATAACTGTTTCATAATGCTATAATTTTAAATCATTTTTAATCATTCAATCACAAAAACTAATGTCTCTTCCGGCGGAAATTTGTCGTAAATAAATTTTGCGTGTGAGGAGGCATTACGCAC
This sequence comes from Candidatus Symbiothrix dinenymphae, assembly GCA_001417715.1. Classification (GTDB taxonomy): domain Bacteria; phylum Bacteroidota; class Bacteroidia; order Bacteroidales; family Azobacteroidaceae; genus Azobacteroides; species Azobacteroides dinenymphae. The sequence goes on along the minus strand of BBRT01000133.1, from coordinate 41,575 downwards.
ACAGGCATGCGACAGGGGGATGGTGCCCAACGATGAGCGAAACTCCACAATATTCTTTTCCGAAGCCAAATGAAGCGTTGAGTCGGAAGCACCCACCGGCACCCCGTGGAGGTAAGCTCCTTCAGAAAAACGACTTGCCCAAGGTGCCCAGCCGCCGATTTCCCGTGTTCCGTCCTTACAAAATGGCATCACTTTCACCTTGTTTTGGATGACGAACATGCCCAATGGTGTTGGATGTTGATAGGGTGGTCGGTGTGCGCCGGTGGTGCAGGGGTTCATGCTACGCACCACCCAATCGGCATTCACTTTTTCATACGTGGAGATGTTTTGATTTTTGCGGTCAACGACCACCACCTTTTCAAATCCGGTGTCTTTCGACATTTGGTAAACATATTGTGAGGGTATCCTGTATATTTTGTCCATATTAAACATCTTTACAATGCTAAAACCCTCTTGCTTCCCAATGATTTTTACCAGCGAACCGTCGCTCCCATAGCGTTCGGGCACCTTCAAATCCTTGGGCAAATACAGCGGAATGGCTTGGTCGCGCTCCTTACCGTAGCTATCGGTCATCGTCTGGTATTCGTTCCTTTTGCTGTTGCGGGGCAAAGGGGGTTCTCCGCGTTCATTGCTTTTATTTTTCAAAATGCCCCATGATTCGCCGATAGCGAGGTAAAATTGGTCAACCTCTGCCAAATTTGCTTTTATTTTGTCCCATTGAAATTCGCGTGCATGGCTTTTGTAGTTATAGGTGTCGTCCAATGTGTATTTTTTGTAGGTCAACGCTTTATTTAACTGCTGTGCAGTAGCCGGAAACCAGTGACCGGTGACCGGAGACCAGTTTGCAGTTAGCAGGATGCAGATGAGAGCGAATGACCTTCGGCTTTTCATGCGTTGAATTTGTTTAGTTTGCTTAGATATTTGCCTATGATGTCAAATTCCAGATTAACGATTGTACCCGCGTTTATTTGATGAAAATTGGTAAATTCGTAGGTGTAGGGGATGATTGCCACCTGAAAACCGGCGTCCTGCGAATTAACCACCGTCAAACTCACGCCATTGACACACACGGAGCCTTTCTCAACGGTCATATAACCCTGTTGCGCCATGGTCTTGTCAAAGTGATATTTGAACGAGTAGTACCAACTGCCTTGATTTTCAACCACTTGTGTGCATTCGGCTGTTTGGTCGACATGCCCCTGCACGATATGTCCGTCCAGCCGACCGTTCATTTGCATACTGCGTTCGACATTCACCTTATCGCCGATTTTCAGCAGCCCAAGATTCGTCTTGTCAAGCGTCTCTTTGATGGCAGTCACCGTGTAGCTATCCTCCGTGAGGTTTACGACCGTCAGACATACGCCATTGTGCGACACACTCTGGTCAATTTTCAATTCGCCCAAAAAGGAACAACGCAATGTCAAATGCAAATTGCCCTGTTCCATCACCCTGTTGACCACCGTAGCAGCCTCTTCTACTATTCCTGAAAACATATATTTCTCTAAATTTGCGTCATAATTTGGGTACAAATGTACAACATTATTCGTGAATATAGCAAAATGTGTACCTTTGCGCTCGAAATTATTTTTTAAGCCGAAAAAATGGGTAAAATCTACCCGAAAATCGGGTAAAAATCACCATTTTTTAGGGTAATATTTACCATTAAATTTCTTGATTATCAATGAAATAGTATCTACCTTTGCAGCTTCAAAAACAATAACAAATTAAGTTATGAATAAATATTACGACAAAAAAGTTATGAGAACGCATCCTGTTCGAGGGATGGTATTAGCAGCTATGATACTAGCCCTGACAGGACTGATGTCATGCAATGATGAAACTATACTGCCGGGAGATGACACCACTGATGTACGAAGCAATCCAAATGTGGGTATATCAGAGTTAAATATCGAGGCAGTAGTAAATCCCATCACCATAAAGCAAGGTGCAGGGCAAAAAGACACGCTAATATTACAAAAAATTACAACTAAGTTCGAAACCGGCCCAAATTATGTGGAATCAACATTGCATTTGAGTCTCAAAAGGTTCAACGGGGTTAATGCCACAACAGCCAGTGCTGAGGGTGACGTTATTGTTAGCCCATACTATGGTGATGATTACCAGTATGTAATTACTGTACGAATTAATGATAGTTATTCATTGTTCCCACAAATCCGCGATTGGTGCCAAAACAATAAAGTAGCATACAAGGGTAATGTAGCGAATAAGGATAGATTTACTATATATGTCAATTGCACGGCAGTAGTGAGGCATTAGCGAGCCTAATGTACTGGGCAGTTAGCCACCGTAATAAGATTAGACGACAAGCAGCGCCAGGGCAACCGCATCAAATTTCAGTGATATCTACATTTTTGCTTCCACTTGTTACGCCGGAAGGCGTAAAATTTCGATAACCCCGTACAAGCGATAGCGCAGTGCGGGGTCAAGTGCTCGCCTCCCCTCTGGCACACCGTAGGTGTGCAACCTGTATGTTCGACCCATACGGGTTGCTGTGGGTGGGGTGGTCGCCTCACCCCGCACTGCGCTTCGCTTGTACGTAATGTCACTAATATAGAATTTTTATCATGCATATTTCTGATACTTACCCTTTTTCGTTTTCCTTGTATAATGTCGGCTTTGCTCTCTAAATGGGATGAGCTGCTTGCGGATTTGTTTTAGAAGTTTTTCCATATCGTCCCGGAGACCATCGGTAGAATACCCTCCCTTTCTTGTCAAGAAGAATAGGGCGACTAATCTCAACGCACCTTTGAAAGATATCCTCTTGGGGGGAAAAGTCGGCTTTATCAGCCGACCGTGCAATGGTTTTGCGAACCAAATTGTATGCCGTTAAGGCTATGGACAACTCTTTTTTCAGCATTTCAGGACTTTTGCTTCTCAATACATTGATATCCATCAAGGTTTTTACCTCTCGAATCGTAATTTCTATATCCCAGCGAGTACCGTATTTAAAGACTATATCTGCCGCAGAAATTGTTTCATCTGTCAAGGTTGTATAAAGCACAGCCGATTTTGAACCGCTGTTGTTGGTCGTATAATTGTAGCTAATCCGGCGAAGGCGAATACATTTTGGTATTTGTTTCCACTCCGCTTTGCTGACATAATTCGGTCGCCGATATTTTTTTATTTCAACGATTTCATCGTTTGGACTTATCTGCTTGATAACCGTATAATTTCTGTCCCGCTTGCCGGGAACAATGATGTGTGCGTTTTGCTTCTGTATCAAATAAAAATGATAAAATGTATTGTACAAATCATCGGCTAAAAGTAAATCATTTTCTTTTAGAGTTTTTATCATCGGTATAACTAATTGCAATTCAGACTCTTTGCGACTTCCGATGCTGTATTGGCTGACCTGACCGCTACCTTGACGGATAAATGTTTGCAAAAGTGCTTGTGGAAACATCCCATTGTTTTCTATGGGTGGATAAACTTCCCTAATCGCTTCTGTATCTTGCAATTGCAAGTAGGTGCCATCGGTGATATAAGTATGTAAACCATGCCATTGTTCCTGCTCCAACTCCCCAAAATCAGCCGAAGAATCAAACACTAATTTCACCAATTCATAAGGCAAACGCCCCCGAGCATTGGAATAGGCAACCGTGCTGTTCGATAATTCCTGCGTCTTGCTTTTGGGCAATTTACTCTTGTATAATTTGGGGCGACCTGCCGGACGAGGGCTTTGAGCAGCAACAGCTTTCTCTTCTTCCAGCAACTTGAGTTCTTGTTGTTGGAGATTTTGCCCCTGCGTCTCATAAAAATGTTTGAACAAGTTTACCGATTGCTGCAAACTCTTATCCTCCTGCGTAGTAGACAATAACATGGTAAACAACGTGTTGGGAATCGTGTAAACTTTCTCCCGTGTTTTACCCGGTAAATACGTTTCAACAAATGCAGCTACTGCTTCTTTCGGAAAATCCTCCATAAAAGGAGCTGATAAATCCATTGCTAATGCTTGCTTAAAGGCAAGGCTCAACGCTAACGATTGATTCGATGTCATAATGTGTCGTTTTTTGACGACAAAGGTAGTGTTTTTTTTGTATATTAGTGACATTACGCTTGTACGGGGTTATCAAAATTGTACCCCATACGGGGTAGTTGGTGTGCATTTCCCAACAATTTTTTGCGGGTACAAATTTTGTTTTGTACCTTTGCCACCCAAAGTAAAGAAAACAAATTGTATGAAAAAAAGAACAAATAAAGGTATAACAGATTAAAATATAGAGTTTTACGCTTTTATTCTCTCAAACTTGAAGTCTGCAAAATTTCTACCGGAGAATAAGTGAGCGAGATTCACGCCGTTGGGTGTGAGTTGTTCGAGCTTATTTGGGTAAATGGTTTGCAGAGCCAAAGTTTGCAAGTAAGCAATCACGAGCAGTTTCACGCTTTTATATTTTCAAAATGGCGACAGATATAAAAATACACATTGGGCAAACGATACGACAAAGATTAGACGACAAGCAGCGCAAAGTTGCTTGGCTCGCCCGCGAAATCAATTACGACAACAGTAATTTGCATAAACTTCTAAAACAGAAGCATATTTATCCCGACTTATTATATAAAATATCCATCGCAATGGAGGAAGATTTTTTTGCACTATATTCCCAACAAATTGCAGAAACGTTGAAGAATGGGTAAAATCTACCCGAAAATCAGGTAATATTTACCATTAAATTTCGTGATTATCAATGAAATAGTATCTACCTTTGCTGCGTTTTTTGATGGCTTTGCTATCGGGGATAGAAGAGTACCCTGATGTGCATCAAAAAAACAGATAAAATAAAAAAACAAATTTATGAAAACTTCAAAAAAAGTATTGTGGCTGGCAGCAATCGCTACTTCAGCGGTTATGGTTGGGTGTGTCGAAGCAGAAACCGATGAGGAAAAAAAAGGCGAGGAAATTACCTCCGGCAGTTTTGATGGTCATACTTTTCGGGCAAAAGTGGAAGATGGAAGTTTTTACAACGAACGAATTGATGAAGTAAAAATTTGGTTTACAGACTATTCCTATGGAAGAGATACCTTTGTAGTAGCAAATGGAAAGTATACAAATGGCGGTTTTACACTCAATTTTGTAGAAACTATACCGGATAAATATCTCCAGAAAATAACAAATTACTACTCGATATATGACCTTATATATGACCCTATAGTAGTGAGCGATACCACAGCAAAATACAGGGGGTGGGATAGTTGGAGTCTGGGCGCGTACAAGAATGGAAAGCCAGTAGGTTATTTTCGCTGTTTGTCTTCCGCTACACCACGGGATGAACTAAATAATGGGAGAGTTGTTTTTGTGGCTGATTTTATGTACTTGAATAAAAGTGTCAGCATAATTGGTAAATATGATTATGATTATGGTGATGAGTACTCACTGGTATACAATATGGTATTAAAAAAAGGATGGAACATACATATAGTACAAGTTCCAGATAATACTGGGAATAGGAATCTATTCTCCATAGACACATACCCGGGCGACACAAACGAACTAAAATGGTATTTTTTCCTTCCTGGTGAATGGTAAATAATCATCTTTTTTTTACATCGCTATTCAAAATATCTTCGTTTTCTCTGGCTTACGCAAAAAAACGACTGCTCGAAACCTCCCGCGCCCCGTCCGGCAACTCCTCAATATGAACCAGCACGGTATCTTCGGGCAATAATGCGCGCACTTTGTCCGCCCATTCGATGAAACAGACGGCTCCACTGTTGAAATAGTCGCTTGCTCCAATCGCTTCGGCTTCGTCCACACCATTGATGCGGTAAAAATCGAAATGATAAATCAGCTCCGCAGTGCGCTCAGAGCAATATTCATTCACAATAGCAAACGTAGGGCTATTGATAACATCGGTCACCCCAAGTTCCTCACAAATAGCCTTAATAAAAGTAGTCTTTCCAACCCCCATAGCCCCCTCAAACGCAAAAACACGCCCCGCACCCATCAGCCCAACAAACTCACAAGCCGCCCCCCGAATATCCAATATATCGCTAATAATCAAACTCATAACTCATAACTCATAACTCATAACTCATAACTCATAACTAAGAAGCGCCTCATTTTCCTGCATACGCATCGCCGCCGCTCCCCTCGCCGTTTTGTCGCCAAAGCCGCACAGGTGCAAAATGCCGTGAATCATCACGCGGCGAAATTCTTCCTGCTCGTCCGTGTGGTATTGCGCCGCATTCGAGCGCACCGTTTCCGTCGAAATAAACAAATCGCCGGAGAGAGTGTTGCCCGCCGAATAGTCAAACGAGATGATGTCGGTGTAATAATCGTGATGCAAATACTCCTGATTGACCCGCAAAATTTCCGCATCGGAACAAAAAACATAACTGATGTCGCCAATCTTTTTGTGATAGGTTTCCGCCACTTTTCGTATCCAATTCGTAGTTTTGCGGTGCTTAAACAGGGGTATTTTGACCCCAACTGCATTGTAAATGATTGCCATAAATTTCTAATTTTCTCTTAAAAAGTCCAATGTTTCAAAAATATCCTTTTGGGCGGCTGTCTGATTGATTTCGACCTCTCCAACGGCTTTCAGGAGGGTGAAATTGATTTGCCCGTTCTCATTCTTTTTGTCGTGCTGCATCAATTCGAGCAATTGCGGATAATCCTCACAGCCAAAGGCGAATATGCCATAGTGTGTTTTAACAAAATGCGCCATTTGCAGCAACAAATTTTTGTCAAACCCCAGCCGCACGAACGACAAATAAAGTTCGCAAACCAAGCCGTAACCCACCGCGTAGCCATGCAAAATCGGTTTTTTGCGTTGGTAAGAGAGGCTCTCAAATGCGTGCCCAAAAGTGTGCCCAAGGTTCAGAGCCTTGCGAATGCCCTGCTCCTTGGGGTCGTCCTGCACGATGCGCTCTTTCACCAGCACCGACTCAAACAGCAGGTCGTTCAACTGCGCATAATCCACCCTGTCAAAATCAAAACGCAACAGTTTGTATAATTCCGCCGCCGATGACAGCAACCCATGTTTCAGCATCTCAGCATACCCCGACAGCAAATTTTGATGGTCAAGCGTCCGGAAAAATGCTGCATCAATAAACACCGCCTCAGCAGGCGCAAACGCCCCAATCTCATTCTTCAGCCCATTGAAATTGACGCCGGTTTTCCCTCCAACAGCCGCATCCACAGCCCCCAGCAGCGTAGTTGGGATATTGACAAACGGGATGCCGCGTTTGAACGAGGCGGCGGCGAAGCCGCCGAGGTCAGTCACCATCCCGCCTCCGAGATTGATTAGCAGTGATTTGCGCGTTGCAGCATTGGCAGACAAAAATTGCCAAACCTCAGAAAGCGTTTCCACATTCTTATGCTCATCGCCCGCCGGAATGACGATTTTCTTCGCGTTTGCCAATTCAGGGACGGATTGGATGCGGGGGAAGCAAAATTTGTCCGAGTTTTCGTCGGTCAGCAGAAAAATGCCATCCTGTTTGAATTGCTTCAAAAAGAGAGCTAATTCGTGCTCTACATGTGTGCAGCGGATGATTTGTTGTGCCATAGTGGACAATTTCAAATAAAATAATGCACAAAAGTAATAAATTTTTGCGAAAAAGTTTGTCAAATCAAAAAAAAAACTTACCTTTGCGCCCGCAATGCCCAGATGGCGGAATTGGTAGACGCGCTGGTCTCAAACACCAGTGGATTCACTTCCATGCCGGTTCGACCCCGGCTCTGGGTACTTTCTGAAACGCTGACGTGCTGATAGATAGCAGGTTGGCGTTTTTGATTTCTCAAAATTCACCGCGCCTGTGAGCCGAACAAAATCAATTTGTCGTTTGGCATTATCTGCCGTTTCAATGCCTGAATTTCTTTAAATATCTGCTGATTCATAGCGTCTAATCTATTTTTATTCTTTTTGCATAATCAACTGTTCGAGAAAACAAATGTACTCTTCCGCCGGGGCAATCAATGGTTGCACATCTGCCTCTTCAATTATCCTCCAATCACCATAGTCACTTGTTTGACGAAGTTCAAAAAGATTAGCGTAAAACTTTCCAAACTCTTTGCTGATAATCCCTGTTTGAACAAAATGTAACCCTATCTGGTTGATAACGCCCGAATGAGTATGTGCCACATTTCCTTTTTTAATGAGCAAAGCACTTGATACATAATAACAAGCATAATACAAACGATTGGCGGCTGTCCTCCAATAGCCTAATTTAAGAATTTCTTTTACTTCAAGCAGAGTTTCTTTAGCCCTTTGCAAGCGAATACTGATTATCGTGTTTCTTTCTTCTTCTGTCATCATACTATTTCTATTCCATCATGTTCAACATTCTTGTAAAAAGGAAAAGCTTTCCCGTTTTCCCATTCCGCGGTTGTATAAATCTTGGTACTTAGATACACCCCATAATTCCACCCTAAATCTGTGAAAGGGTAACCATAAATGTCATAATCTTTCACTTCACGTTTAGGCTTATCCAAAAGCACGAGCAAATCCCAATCCGATTCCGGACGCTCATCGCCGCGTGCCTGTGAGCCGAACAAAATCAATTTGTCGTTTGGCATTATTTGCCGTTTCAATGCCTGAATTTCTTTGAATATCTGCTGATTCATAGCGTCTAATATTTTTGTGCAAAGTTAAACAAAATTTTTAATATACATGTTCAAGAGCAATCCCAATTCCGACACCGAACACTCGTCAATGAACTCACCGGCAGAGGAATACACCCGCTCGCTTTCTATCAAGTTACGCAAAAAAAGCACATCCACCACATATTAGTCACTAATGTGTACCAAATCTGTCTATATCTGCACAACAAAACTTGACCAACAAAAAAAACTCATAACTCATAACTCATAACTCATAACTCATAACTCATAACTTTTTCGTACCTTTGCGCCGTCTTATGAAAATAATACAGCTCATAGACGAGTTAGAGGCGTTTGCGCCACTCTCCTTGCAAGATGAATGGGACAATTCGGGGTTGCAAGTGGGTGATGTGGAACAGACTGCCGGAGGGGTGCTTCTCTGTTTGGATGTGACAGAAGATGTGCTCGATGAGGCTATTGAGCTGGGTTGCAACCTGATAATTTCGCATCACCCCCTGCTGTTCAAGCCTTTACGCTCCATTTCCGACCAAACCTACATCGAACGTTGCGTAGTGAAAGCCTGCAAAAACAATCTCGTCATCTATGCCGCCCACACCAACTTAGACAACGCTCATGGCGGTGTCAATTTCCACTTGGCAGAAAAAATCGGTCTGCAAGAGGTGCAAATCCTGCGCCCTCACGCGGGTGTTATTGCAGGCTTGACCGACAATCCAACCGGTTCCGGCGTGGTTGGCACATTGCTTGCCGAAGAGGACGAGGAGTCATTTTTGCAACGCATCAAAGACATTTTTCATTTGAACTGTCTGAAATATTCGCCTTTGACGGGCAAAAAGATAAGCAAAGTCGCCATTTGCGGCGGCGGAGGTGCCTTTCTGCTCCCCGATGCCATCGCTTGCGGCGCGGACGCTTTCTTGACGGGCGAAGCCAAATACAATCATTATTATGATGTGGAAAATCACCTGCTTTTGGCTGTTTTAGGGCATTATGAATCCGAAATTTGCACAAAAGAACTTTTTTTTGAAATTTTATCAAAAAAAATAACTAATTTTGCCGTTCATTTTTCAAATGTGGACACAAATCCTGTGAATTATATGTGAAGAATTAAATATTAAAAATAATACAATAGATATGGCAACGAAAGAAACGAAAGAAGAAGCAAAAAAAACTCCTGCAAAGGCGACGCCCGCAAAACCTGCGGCAAAAGCTCCTGCGAAAACTGATGCAAAAGCATCAGCATCGGCAAAACCTGCGGCAAAAGCTCCTGCAAAGCCTGCAGCAAAAACTCCTGCAAAGCCTGCGGCAAAAGCATCAGCAGCGGCAAAACCTGCAGCAAAAGCACCGGCAAAGCCTGCAGCAAAAACACCTGCAAAGCCCGCAGCAAAGGCTTCGGCGAAACCTGCGGCGGCGAAAGCAGATGCTACGGACAACGCTGATTTGAGCATCGACCAGCGGATGAAAAATCTGTATCAACTTCAATTGATTTTGACAGAAATTGATAAAATCAAAACGCTCCGCGGCGAATTGCCGTTTGAAGTGGAAGATTTGAGCGATGAGGTGGCGATGTTGAAAACGCGTGTCGAGAACTTCCAAACAAACGTCAAGGAGCTGGAAACGGCAATCGGTCAAAACAAAATCAAAATTACCGATGCCACCAAATTGATAGACCGCTTTCAAGCGCAAATTGATGAGGTGCGCAACAACCGCGAATACGACAATCTCTCGAAAGAGATTGAGTTTCAAGGACTTGAAGTGGAATTGGCAGAAAAGAAAATCCGCGAATATACGGAGAAATTGAACGATTTGACGGAAGAAATCACTCGCTGCAAGGGTTTGTATGCCGAACGACAAGTGGATTTGAAGGCAAAAAAAGCAGAACTCAACGCCATCATTTCCGAAACAAAAATTCAGGAAGAACAGTTGCGCGAACAGTCAATCAAACTCGAAGACACCATCGAGCCGCGGTTGATGGCGGCTTTCAAACGCATCCGCAAAAGTGCAAGAAACGGTTTGGGAGTGGTGTACATCCAACGCGATGCCTGTGGTGGATGCTTCAACAAAATTCCACCCCAACGACAGTTAGACATCAAACTGCGCAAAAAAACCATCGTCTGCGAACACTGTGGTCGCATCATCATCGACCCCGCATTGGCAGAAGAAGTGTCCGGCAAAGCACTGTTCTAATTTGCGGTATGCTTCATCCGGAAAGTTGTTGTATCTTTGTCGGCTGAAACAAAAAGCATTTGTTATGAATTTATTGCAAGATATTATTGTTCGGGCTAAGGCTAACAAGCAGCGCATTGTGCTGCCTGAGGGCACTGAGCCGCGTACGTTGCACGCTGCCGACCGACTTATTGCCGATGGGGTGGCAAGCATTATTCTGCTGGGCAATCCGGTGGAAATCAAGGCTTTGGCTAAGCAGTTTGGGCTTCAGCACATTGCCGAAGCAGAGATGATTGACCCCACCAATCATCCCAAAAAAGAGCAATATGCCCAACTGTTGGCAGAATTGCGCAAAAGCAAGGGCATGACCATCGAGGAGGCGCGCGAATTGGCTACAGACCCGCTCTATTGCGGCTGCTTGATGATTAAAAATGGCGATGCCGATGGCGAAATTGCCGGTGCACGCAGCACTACGGGCGATGTGTTGCGCTCGGCATTGCAAGTGGTGAAGACCAAACCGGGCATCAGGGTCGTGAGTGGCGCATTTTTTGTGTTTCTCAAAGACAAAACATTTGGCGAAGACGGGCTGCTCGTGTTCGCCGATTGCGCCGTGATGCCCAACCCCACCGCACCGGAATTGGCTGAGATAGCTGTTGCCACCGCACGTACAGCACAGTGTCTGGCAGGTATCGAACCGCGCGTGGCCATGTTGAGCTTCTCTACCAAAGACAGTGCCAAGCACGAATTAGTAGATAAAGTGGTGGAAGCCACCCGCCTCGCCCAAGCGATGGCGCCCGACATCCTGATTGACGGCGAAATGCAACTCGACGCCGCGCTCGTGCCGGAAGTGGGCATCAGCAAAGCGCCCGACAGCAAAGTGGCAGGACGTGCTAATGTGCTGGTATTCCCCAACTTGGACTGTGGCAACATCGGCTACAAACTCGTGCAACGCCTCGCCGGAGCCGAAGCCGTGGGACCCATCTTGCAAGGCATAGCATCGCCTGTCAACGACCTGTCGCGCGGGTGTTCGGTCGATGATATTTATAAAATAGTTGCCATCTGCGCTAATCAAGCGATGAATAAGAGTTAGGGTTTAGGGTTTAGAGTTTAGAATTTAAATATTTGTTTAAGATGAAAAAGGTTTTTTCTTTTCTTTTTGTTGTGATGTTGGGAGGGGCTGCGGTGCAGGCTCAAGCTCAGGGGCGGGCAATAGTGCCGCAAAGTGATGCGATGGACAAAAAAGGGGTGTCCGAAAAGTTGCTGGTGCCAAATAGGGTGCCGGTTAGTGGTAACCGGCCGGCGAGGTCTACCCTTCGAGCGGGTGCCTCTACGGATTTGGGCGATGGATTCTACTTGTTGGATGCGGCCACCGACCCGAGAAGCACGGTGGTGGCGTATAAAGTCAGTAGCTCCCAATTGCCGAATCTGATTAAAGCAGACTTTGAATATGAGCCTGAAATGCAGACTGTTTCTAAAGCTGTATATGCCAAATTTCAGGACGATTTTGATTTCCTGTTTTTTGTGTTAGACACGGTTAATACGCCAAGTATCATTAGCACATTAGGCTTTTACGGAGTAAACCATCAGGTGAGCAATAGTGTTAAAGGCATTGGAAGGACTGTTTATTCCAATGCAGCAACGTGGGGGTCTGCCGGCAAGTTGCAATCGGTCATGTATTTTCCTATGTACGATGCCATCTTGCGGGGACCAACTTTGCATGAGTTGGTTCATAATTGGGCCGCCTTTATTTGTCCAACGTTTGATGTGACAGGCAAGAGCTATATCGGACACTGGGGTGTTAGCAATGCAGGTGGTCAATTAGGTGGCTTCAAATATGTGAGAATAATCGAGGAAAATAGCGGAGGAGTAGCGGGTAAAACAAAATATCAGGCAAGCATGAAGAGTGATTTTTCCGGAGGATTTGGAGAAAATGCCAATGGAGGTAACAGTTTGGTATATAGCGACATCGAACTCTATATAATGGGGTTGAAATCGGCAAAGGAACTCAGAGATGCTAACTTCCGTTTGGATGTTTATACGGGCAATAGTTACGAAGAATCCGGAGAATTTTCGTTTGGAAAGGGCTATTTTTATTCCACCGGCGTAACCTCCTACACTATTGACAACCTTATCGCATTGAGCGGAGTCCGTGAGCCTGATGCCGCCGCTTCGCAAAAAAACTTTAAAGTATTAACGGTGATACTTTCCCCTGCTGAAACGCCTCAGCACTACGCAGACATTGTGAAATCTGTATCATGGTTTACGGGGGGAATGAATGACAATAGTTATCCCGGATGGTCCGTTTTCAATTTTGCACAGGCAACAAATGGCGCAGGCACAATGGAAGCCGCAGGGATAAAGAATAGCCTGAAATCACCCCCGGCAGCCATAGAATCCTTGCCCGCAGGGTCGTGGCGAGCCGCGGGCTTACAAGTGCAACCCAACCCCACCACGGGCATGGTTTATATCAACAATGCCGATGGTGCAGAGGTGAAGTTGTATAACCTCTCCGGTGAATTGCTACTCCTCACTACCGAAGATCACATTGATTTATCAAGCTATCCCAATGGCGTTTATCTGTTGCAAGCAGGTGATGAAACGGTGAAGGTGGTTAAAAAATAAACTGTTATGCAAGTGAGCAAAATACGGTTTTTCCTTCCGCTCTTTGTGTTGAGCCTGCTGATGGTACCTCAGCAGGCACTCGCAGCTTCTACGAATGGCAACCTCAAAGAAAAAAACGTGCTTGCAGGTGGTTTTCAGCGCGAATATCTGATTTATACACCCAATAATCCGCAATACAGTCAGCCAAGCGGCATCCTTGTGTGCCTGCATGGGTTAAATAGCACGATGAACGATTTTTTCGATACTTATAATGTGTCCAAAATGGCTGATGCGATGAATTTCATCGTTTTAGCACCTCAAGCACTGCCGGAACAAAGTGCGACGGTGATTAACACGGCAAGTTTGGTAAGTCTATTCATGCCGAGCGAGTTTTCATTGGATGCTGTTTGGGGGTGTGGGTTGAAAGTTAAGGTGAATTTTTTTGGTGCCACACTGTTTGAGGCTACCTTGAATAGCAATGTGGATGATACAGAGTTTATCAATTCGCTGATAAACAGCACTTTGAAAACCTATCCTGCCGCAGCTGGCAATGTGTTTATGTTAGGAACATCGATGGGCGGCTATATGTCGTATCAATTTGCTGTGGCGCACGGGGAAAAACTGTCGGGATTGATTTCGCTCGCCGGCTCCATGGGGCTGAGTATCAACCCGGCAGGGAGTAAGGCGAAAGTGCCGATTTGCGATTTTCACAGCACTACGGACGCGGTAGTGCCCTATTCCGGTGCTATGGAGCAGGTGGGGGCGACCATCTATTTAGCCAAGCCGAAATCGGAAGTCATCCAATATTGGGTAGCAAACAACGCCGCCGGTGCTCCGGTCAGCGAAAACGTGCATAATTATTCCTCCAACAACGGCGTTACGGTGGAGAAAACCACCTATCCGTCAGCCAAATACGAAGTCATCCACTACAAAATGACCGGAGCCGAGCATAGCCGTTTTCTCCGAAAAGAGTCCGGCGATTGCATGGACCATATCGAAGAAATAACCAAATTCATCGCAGCTCATGCCGCATCCAACCCAACCGGAATAGACATCCCAACAGAGCAGCCGGAGCTGTTTTATCCCAATCCTGTCCGCGATGTAGTGTATTTTGCCGCAGAAGCCGGAAATGTTACCATTTACGATTTGACCGGAAAAGTAGTTTTATCCAAGTCGTTCTGTTTGAGGCAATTGGATGTGTCATCGTTACCCTCCGGTGTTTATGTGATGTCTATCCAATCGGGCAGAATTGTTCGCACGAGTAAGTTGGTTAAACGTTAAAAATCATTAAAACTTGTTGTTATGAAACATTTATTTTTTGTAGCAATGACTGCGACATTGATTTTTACGATATTTCCTCCATGCGTTGGAGCCATGCCAAAAACTGAGCCTGCGGATGGAACGACACAAGCCGATTCTACGCGGCGGGTGACGCGCAAAGCGATTAAGCCGAAACGTAAATTGCCCAAAATCACTTTGACGGCTGATTTGGGTTACGGATGGCGAGATGCCAAAATAAATGCGGAGTTGAATGCTTACGAGAAAGCGTATTATGAAAATTTGATGTTGGGATTGGTGGTAGATGCCTCAGTCCACTATTATTTGAACGATTACTATGGGGTAGGATTGATTTATGCCGCACATCATGCCAATCACAGCCAATATAGCTCTCTGCAATATGGGGACGGAAGCAGTGAAACCGGCATTTGGAAAACCAACAACGCAATCCGGTTTATCGGTCCGGCTTTTTTATTGCGGATGCCTGTCGGTCGTCAAAAATGGCTGCTTGAGGCGAGTATCGGATTAGGCTATGCAGGCTATTCTTCAAAGGAAACATTTGAGAACCAAAGCGCAAACATGTATGGCTCCACCTTGGGAGGTCGTCTGACGCTCGGTGCGGAGTACAAAGTGGATGCGCATTGGGCGATAGGTGCCCGACTTTCTGAAGTGGTGGGAGCAGCAACCAGCCGAACAAAAGCAACCGACGGCTACAAAAAATCGCTTCCGGCAAGTACCAATGAGAGAATCGGATTAGGGCAATTTCAGTTGCTGGCAGGTGTGCGTTATTATTTCAAATGAGAGTCCATTTAAATTTGGAAATTTAAAATATTGTTTTTATCTTTGTAGCCGAAAATTGAGCAAAAATTGGCATTCAATATAAATGTTTAAATTATAAAGTCATGAAAAAGAGTACATTATTTTTTATCTTGGTTTGCGGCTGTCAGACAGCCGCGTATTCGCAAAGTTGGACATCTGGCACAGGTGTATTGTACAGCAATCCTGCTGCAATAGATGTAGGTATTGGCACGTCGGCTCCAAAAGCTAAATTGGATGTGAATGGCAGTGTTTACGTTCCATCGGGGCAGTCCTATTGGATTGGTTCTAATTCAGATGCAGGCAACAGATTAAAATTGCATCATTCCGGGAATGCCTACATTGATTTTGCGCCCAATCTGTATTTTAGGGCAGGCACGCAAGATGCCGTCACCTTTCTCCAAAATGGCAATGTGGGTATTGGTGTTACAACCCCAACGAGCAAGTTACAGGTTGGTGGCAATGTCGCTGTGAGTGGCACTATCGCTACAGGAAGTGCCACGATTACAGGCAACGCCGCTGTTAGTGAAACTATCTCGGCGAAAAATGCCACGATTGCCGAAAATGCGGCTGTTGGTGGCACTGTTTCTGCGGCTGATGCAACGATTGCCGGTACTGTTTCGGCAAAAAATGCAACGATTGATGGCAACGCGGCTGTTACAGGCACTGTTTCGGCGAAAAATGCAACGATTGCCGAAAACGCGACTGTTGGTGGCACTGTTTCGGCGGCAAATGCAACGGTTAACGGTACTGTTTCGGCGAAAAATGCAACAATTGATGGCAATGCGGCTGTTAGTGGCACGGTTTCTGCGAAAAATGCAACAATTGATGGCAATGCGGCTGTTAGTGGCACGGTTTCTGCGAAAAATGCAACGATTGCCGAAAACGCGGCTGTTACAGGCACTGTTTCGGCGGCAAAAGCAACGGTTGGCGAAGTAGCCGTTAGTGGAGCTATTTCTGCGGCTAATGCAGCGATTTCCGGCAATGCGACTGTTACCGGCACTATTTCGGCGGCAAATGCTACAGTTAACGGCACTGTGTCTGCGAAAAATGCAACGATTGATGGCAATGCGGCTGTTACAGGTACTGTTTCGGCGAAAAATGCAACGATTGCCGAAAACGCGACTGTTGGTGGCTCTGTTTCGGCGAAAAATGCAACGATTGCCGAAAACGCGACTGTTGGTGGCTCTATTTCTGCGGCAAATGCAACAATTTCCGGCAATGCGGCTGTTAGTGAAACTATTTCTGCGAAAAATGCCACGATTTCCGGCAATGCGGCTGTTAGTGAAACTATTTCTGCGAAAAATGCTGCGATTTCCGGCAACACGGCTGTTACCGGCTCTATTTCTGCGGCAAGTGCCGCAATTTCCGGAAATGCAACTATTGGAGAAACTATTTCTGCGAAAAATGCTGCGATTACCGGCAACGCGGCTGTTACCGACACTATTTCTGCGGCAAGTGCCACAATTTCCGGCAATGCAACTATTAGAGAAACTATTTCTGCGAAAAATGCAGCAATTACCGGCAATGCAGCTGTGAGTGGCACTATTTCGGCGGCAAATGCCACGGTTACCGGCAATGTGGGTATTGGTGTTACTCATCCGACTGCCAAATTGGATGTCGATGGTACTGTTCGTGCCAAGGAAGTGAAAATCATCGTTGCCGGTGCGGATTTTGTTTTCGACGAGGATTATCCATTACAGCCACTGTCGGAAGTAAGCGATTTCATTAAAGAGAATAAGCATTTGCCGGAAATTCCCTCTGCCTTGGAGATGCAATCCGGTGAAGGGATGGGTGTGGGCGAAATGCAAGTGAAACTGCTGCAAAAGATTGAAGAACTCACGCTCCATGCTATTCAGCAGCAGAAAATGATTGAGGCATTGACATCTAAAATTGAAAAATTAGAAACTAATAAACAGTAGAGCCATGAAAAAATCATTCGTTTTTTGTTTGCTGTTAATGACAGGAATTGTCGGTGTTTTCGGAGAAGAAAATGTGTTGGAATCCATCCGTTTTGGTTATGATGCTGCCGGCAACAGGGTTTCCCGTTCGGTGGTTTACGATGACTCTCCTCTAAGAAGTGCTAATGACACCACGTTTTATTCTGAAATGCTTGCGGAAATGGTCATCAAAATTTATCCTAATCCAACGGAAGGGCTGTTGCAAGTGAGTATTGAAAATATGAAGGAGGGCACAACGGCTCAAATTGCGCTCTATAATTTGCAAGGCAATTTGATTACCACTCAAAAAGGCATTCGGGATGTTGCCAATTTGAATATCACCAGTCAGCCGGCAGGGGTTTATCTGTTGCACATCATTGCGGGGACGGAGCACACAAAATGGAAAATCATTAAAAAGTAGCTGCCATGAAAAAGATATACATCAAATTTTGGATAGTCCTTACAGGTATTTTTTGCGTCCCTCCCTCAGTATTTTCGCAAACGATAGAGGAAGCGCGAGAGTGGACTTTCGCAGCCCCTGTGAGTGGCAATAAAACTTATGTGGCGTTGGATTCTATCACTCTGAAGCCCGGATTCAGTTATACGGCGACATCCGGAAATTCGTTTATTGGTCGAATAGACCAAACGTTGTTGTTTCCGCCAACGGGGAATACGTACGCCAGACCGGATGGCACAATAAGAAGCAGCTCAACAGAGGGAGCTATGGTGGGCAATCTGTCCGGTACGTTGGATGTTAGTCCAAGTGGTGCGGCAACTTATAGTGTGCCGATAGAAGTTCCTGCGGGCATTCAAGGTCTGCAACCGAGTATTTCTTTAGTGTACAA
Source organism: Candidatus Symbiothrix dinenymphae (assembly GCA_001417715.1). Taxonomy (GTDB): domain Bacteria; phylum Bacteroidota; class Bacteroidia; order Bacteroidales; family Azobacteroidaceae; genus Azobacteroides; species Azobacteroides dinenymphae. Next base: position 23,354 of record BBRT01000133.1, on the reverse strand, counting down.
TAGTCAAGTCGGCAACGGATTGGTGGGTTGGGGGTGTAATTTGTCAGGAATATCCGTCATCACTCGCGGGACAAGAGACATCTATCACGATGGGGCAGCCGGGGGATTGACCCATTTTATAGGTGATGCCTATTATTTGGACGGACAAAGGCTACTTCTTCATGCTTCGGCGGGACCTGTAGGAGACGAAGGGGCTTTGTATTTTCCTGAATCTGACCCTTTTACACTTGTGATTGTGCATGGAACATATACCACTACTATTGCTGACACATGGTTTGAAGTGGTAACCAAAGACGGAAAGGTATACTATTATGGCCGCACAACCGGTGCCCGTCAAAGTTATACTGCAGGGCGTTCTACTCCCAGAATCAACGCATGGTATTTAGATTATGTAGAGGATGCTTTTGGTAACTATATGAATTACACTTATCACAAGGATAATTATTTTGTGCGCCCAAACACTATCACTTATGGAAAAAACAAAAACGAAACCACGCCATCGGAAAATACAGTTTCTTTCAACTATACTTCTCGCTCTGATAAAGTGCCTTTCGTAATGGAAGGTGTCAAAGGGTCTATGTCCTATCGTTTGTCCGGCATCACGTCTAAAACGGGGAGCACTACTTATCGGGAATATGTCTTTGAATATGCTGAAACTGACAATTTTTCGCGTTTGAAAACTATAACAGAAAAGAATGGTGCGGGAGAACATTTTAATCCAATCATATTGAGTTGGGATGTTCTGCCGGCGTTTTCACAAACGGCTTCTTCTCTAACATTCAATACCGGCTCAGTAAGCACATCTGCCGGTTATGGAGCGCAAAGTTTCTTTGCGGCTGACATGAACGGAAACGGGTTGTCTGATTTGGTTGGAACATATATGAGTGGAAGTTCCAAGTATGCCATTGTATATAAGGCATCTCTTAGTTCCGGAAATGTGCAGTTTTCTCCGACAACAATTTATAACTGTGGAGAGCATTCTGTTAGCTTGCTGCCGCTGGATTTTAACGGCGATGGCATTAACGAATTGGTATCGCCCGAACTTGTCGGTAACACTCTTAAATTTAACTTTGTTAATAGTAATTCAAAACTCTTTTCAACCACTTTGATAAGTGGAGAAGTACCTGAATTTGCGATTGCTGATATGAACAACGATGGTAGAGTTGATATTATTTTTATAGATAAAGGTCAAAGTTCAAATAGATATCCATGTTACATTATCGGTCACAATCAAGACTCAGATGCAGCCATATATAAAGCTTCGTTTAATCTTACACTGCCTTCCAAACCTGAAAAATTGTTTGTTGCCGACTATGATGGCGATGGCTTAAATGATGTTTTTGTAGTCCACTCTACCGGCTATACGATTTTTTGGAATCGAGGGACCGGCATTAGCAATTCTGCTCTTTCTGATGCCGGCTCTACATCCGAAACATTATTTAATAAAGATTACCGTTACATCAAAATTGGTGATTTCAACGGCGATGGTTTACCTGATTTTATTGTAAATGAACATTGTAATGCCAATTGGCATATAATTATGAATAATGGAAACAAAACATTCACTAAGACAAAATCCACTGTTATTTCCAATCTTAATATTATTGAAGAAGAATATACAAATAGAAATGATAATAAAGACCAATGCTTTGTTATGGATTTTGATGGAGACGGGAAATCTGATATTATTATTAACGATGCTGTTTATGATAGAAAAACAGATTGGTGGTATGATAATTTTGGCATAGGAGAACCTTGGGGCGAATTTAATAAGCATAGAGTGTATTGGTTTCGCTCCACGGGAACCTCTTTTGAATTGTATAAAACTGTTATTTACGATAAAGATGATGCCTTAAGCCAATATTTTGCAATCGGCGATTTCAGCGGAACCGGCAGACAGGAATTAATGTTCTACGGCTTTGATTGTTCTGCGACCAGGCAAATCTCTACTGCCAAAGAACAAAAATGGCGACTTTATAAACGGAGTGGCTATACTGCCAATAGCGGAAAAGTTACCTCTATTACTAACAGTTTGCAAAATAAAACAACATTGGAATACGCCTCTCTTGCCAATGGTGGAATTTATACCAAAGGGACAGGTGCACAATATCCGGTAATGGATATGCAGGCACCACTCTATGCCGTGAAGAAAGTAACTGCCAATGCGGGAACAACGGAGGCAAGTGCAACCGATTACACTTATAAAGGAGCCAAAGTGCATACGCAGGGCAAAGGTTTTCTCGGTTTTAATGAAGTTGTTGCTTTAAATTCAAAAACGAACCATAAGACAACTACAAGTTACGGCTATGATCCAACTTATTATATCCCATACATAGCCGAACAAAAAATAACCCTTGAGTCATCTTATTCAAGAACTATAACCGCTATTTCAACCACAACGAATACTAAAACCTATCGAAAGCTTGCCAATAAACGCATCGTTCCGTATATAAATTCGCAAACCATTAGAGATGGGCTAACCGGTTTGTCTGTTACTACAAAAACATCCGATTATGATGAGGATGGAAATCCAGAAACTATCAAAATCACCAAGGGCAATTTGGTAGAAACGCAGACACGGTATTATGTATGGCGCGGGCCAAGGTGTGTGCCGGATTATGTTAGTGTCAAAAAAGAATATGACGGAAACACCTACACGCGGACTTCCACTTACGAATACAATACGCAAGGAGCAATGACCAAAGAAATAATAGATCCGGACGATGGAAATAAAGTAGAAACTGTTTACAGTAATTTTACAAATTTTGGGCAACCGAAAACGATAAAAGTAACAACTAATGGGCAAACACGCACTTCAACCGTTGCATACACCTCTTCCGGTCGCTTCATACGGTCGAAAACCAATCATTTAGGCGAGACAACTACCTACGACTGGGATGAAGCACGCGGGCTGTTAAACAGTGAAAACAACCGCTTGGGAAGCACTTCTTACAAGTATGACGGTTGGGGGCGGCTTACCAATACCACCTATCCTGATGGGCTTAAATCGGTGGCAACTTTGCAATGGGCAGGCAGCACAGCCGGAAAACCCACCAATGCTAAATATTACAGTTATGCAGAAACATCAGGACAATCGCCGGTCATAATTTGGTATGATGCGTTAGGGCGAGAACTTCGTAGCGAATCATACGGCTTAAGCAAAAAGAAGATTTGGGTGGATACCGAATATAATACCAAAGGACAAGTCTATCGCGTGTCGGAACCCTATTTTGATACAGGCACAAAAACATGGGCTTCTACTTACTCGTATAATATTTACGGCATGATCGACTCTATTGTTACGCCTATGGGAACCACCAATTACGCCTATTTGGGATTCACAACCATCGTTACTACCCCCACCGATACAAAAGAAACCACTATCAATGCGGCAGGATTAGTCGTTTCTGAAACGACTAATGAGAAAACCGTGAATTTCACGCATTATGCGTCAGGTCTTGTAAAGACGGCTACGCCTGAAGGTGACCCGAAACTAAATCACGAATTAAGCATGGAATACGATTTGCAAGGCAACCGCACGAAACTGACCGACCCCGATGCCGGAACAATTACATCTAAATACGATGGCTGGGGGCAATTGACGGAAGAAAAACAAAAAATCCATGATAACAGCTATGTTACCACTTCATATAATTACGCAACCTCCGGTTTATTGAACTATAAGCAACGAGGCACAGAAAAAACCAATTACGTATATGATAATTTGCATCGCCTGCATGGTGTTTCTATCTCCGACCAGCATAAATCGTATGAGTATGATGATTTTGACCGAATCAAAAAAGCTACTGATGTGGTCGGCGAAAATAAAATTTTCACACGAAGTATAGAATATGACCGTTTAGGGCGTGTTTACAAAGAAACATACCCAAGTGGCTATGTGATTACCAATATTTACGATTCTTACAGCTACCTCACCTCTGTAAAAGATGTTGACAACCGTACGATATGGGCTGCCACAGAAAGCAATGCGCACGGGCAATTGACGAAAACGCAAAGCGGAGGCAAAACAACAACGTTTGGATTTGACAGCAGAGGATTCCCGACTTCAATTGTTACACAAGGCATTACAAACCTCGCGTATAGTTTTGATGCCAAAGGAAATTTGGAGTACCGACAAGATAGAAGAATAGGTTATAAAGAATCGTTTGCTTACGATGATAAAAACCGATTGACTGATTGGGATGACAATTTCCTGACTTACGATGCCAACGGCAATATTGCGAAAAAAAGCGACTTGGGCGATTTCACTTTGCATTATGGTGCCGAAGGCAGACCCCATGCATTAGATTCAATTTCAGGGGTTCCGAGTTTTATGTCGAACGAGCAGAAAATTGATTATACTGATTTCAAAAAGGTCAAGAAGGTTGCAGAAGACGGCAACGTTTTGAATATTTCTTATGGCACGGACGAGCAACGCATCAAATCGGTGCTGACTAAATCCGGCACATCGCTAACTCGTTATTACATGGGCAATTACGAGGAAGAAACGCAAAACGGTGTTACCCGACAAATACACTATATCAGTGGCGGCAATGGTTTAGCGGCGGTGCTGATAGACAATACCTTGTACTACGCTCACACCGATTTTCAAGGTTCTTTAATTGCTTTATCGAATGAAGATGGCTCCGTAGCAGAACGCTATGCATACGACCCGTGGGGTAATCGACGCAATCCGACCAATTGGGCTCAGCGCGATACACGCACGGCGTTTATTCTCAGCAGAGGCTACACGATGCATGAGCATTTGGATGACTTCGCGCTCATCAATATGAATGGGCGGGTGTATGACCCGCTGACGGCGCAGTTTTTTAGTCCGGATCCTTATTTGCAAGCTCCCGGTGATTGGTTGAATTATAATCGGTATGCTTATTGTATGAATAATCCGTTTAAATATACCGACCCCTCTGGCGAAATCGCCTGGTTTATACCTGTGATTATTGGTGCTGTTGTTGGTGCATATACAGGTGCGTCTATACAATCGGGAACGGCGGCGTTTTGGGATTGGAAACCTGATGCTTGGCAAGGTGCGATTGCGGGTGCGTTTGTAGGTGCAGCAGCAGGTGGGTTGTTTTCGGCGGCTATCGGAGCAACTGGAATGACAACGGTCGCAGCTAACGGAGCAAGCGTAGCAACAAATGCGTGGGGTATTACAAGTTCTATTGTAAACAGTGCTTCCATAAATATAGGTATGAATGCAATTTCTGGCGGTGGTTGGGACGGTGCTTGGAAAGCAGGACTTGTTGGAGCAGCCACAGGGGCTTGGGGTGCGACAGGTGGTTTTGGAATGATAAAGGCTTGGGGCGCAGAAAATGCGTTTGCCCAACTTGGCGGAAAACTCGGCTACCAAATGATTGGAACAGCAGGGCAATCCATAGGTAATAATTGGGCGAGTGGCGATGACCCATTTTCAAAAGTAACATTAGGAGTCGGGCCTGTTAATTTAACGCTTGGCAAGGGACAAAAACTCTTGCAATGGCAGAATAATTTAGGCAATATTGCGACAAACGCATTAGGTTTGGGTAATCTTGCTTTCGGCGGTAAGGCAAAATTTGATTGGAAAAACTTAGCACCTGTTTACACCGGCGGTTTAATGGAATATATGGGCGGTGCTTGGGGACCGTATTCTGTGATGGGACCTGACGGGTTTACTAATACACCGAGAACGTTACAGCATGAAATGCACCATATTTGGCAATCAAGAGCATTTGGCGATACATTCTTACTTCATTACGGATTACAGGGTATAAGTGGTGCATTGATAGGTAGAGATTTTTGGCACTCTATTTTTGAATACAATTATTTTGAAAGGCAAGCTTATGGTTATGATTGGTTTAACTATTAATACATTGAAAATATGAAGGCAAATATTTTTATCTTATTATTGTTCTCACTTTCGCTATTGTCCTGCGATCCTTATATTTTGAGAGTAACAATAGATAGTAATGGTTTTGAAAAGAGTTTCAATTTTGAATGTGGTAAAGTTGATGTTCGTGGTTCTGTATTAGCGGATAGACAAATTCATACATACTTGAATTTTAAATTAAACTCTCCCATTGTAATAAATCCTGATAAATTGGAAATAATCCATAAAGGAGAATTGCTCACGTCAAGTGTTTATCTGGAAAATGGAGGTGGTCTTATAAAAGATGTAAGGAATATCAATAGTGATGGAACAATTAGCATTGTTATAAATCAAGTTGTTCAAAGTGGCGACACAATAACAGTTAATATTGATAATTTCATACTATGTAATGGAAATCCTCTTGAAATAGGAAACATTAGTCTTGTTTTTGTAGCAAGATAGACGGCATAAGGATTGAACAAAGTAATAAGTATGTGTGTAGCAACTGCGATAAAAAGTCAAAAATCCTTGTTCAACGTAGGCTCTGCCTACATTGGATTAAAAGCAAGGCATCAGCCTTGCAAATGATTAGTACATAACCGGATAAAGAACCGCATCTTGTTTAAAGATGGCGAGTTATCCGAGACAGGTTTCCTTAGTGATTGACTAAGGGGAAGCGAAGCTTTGGCTTTGATACGGAGTGAAAAAGTGTTTGGATTGAAATACGAAAGAAGTATGAAGAAGGCTTTTGTTGTTGATTGTCATTTGTGTTTGTGGGCGGGCTATAGGCTTCGCCTACAATACGCATACGCTTGACGGCTTACTCACATCCATGCGCAATGCCGAAAACAGTACCTTGTTGTGGCAGGCAGATGCCATCAATGCTTTGGGGCAAATCACAGAAAGCACGTTGGGCAATGGATTAAAACGTGTTTCAGATTTCGACACTTACCACCTGCCCAATCAAATTTTGCTGAAAAATGGGGCATCGGTTATTGACGATGTCAATTATACGTTTAATGCAATGACCGGCAATCTGACCCAGCGCAACGATGTAACGAACAGCAAAGATGAAGCTTTTGGCTATGACAATCTGAATCGCCTGACCACAATAACTCAAAGTGGTGTTCCCAAGTCCGTCACGTATGAAGCTAACGGCAATATCAAAACTAAGTTTGATGTAGGAACGTATCAGTATGATGAGGGCAATCACGCCGTGTCGGGCATTACCGATATGGCGGCGGATTACAGCCCGCCGACAATGGATATTACAAATACTTCATACAATCGAGCATCTTCCATGACCTTGCAAGATTCACCTGCAAAAAAAATAGAATTTCAATACGGAGCAGACAATCAGCGGCGGATAAGCAAGTATTACGAAAACGATGTTTTGAAAAAAAAAATGTATTATGTCGGGAATTACGAAAAAGAAGTCATAGCCGGAGGCACGACCAAAGAAAATGATTATATCTATACGCCGGAAGGGTTATCGGCGATTGCCATCAAAACTAACGGCTCGCGCACGTTCTATTATGTGCAGACTGACCATTTGGGAAGCGTGAGAGTGGTAGCAGATGATTCAAAAGGCATTCAAACCCGCTATTATTATGATGCGTGGGGCAAACAGACTGCAATTGCGGGCACGAGTGTCATAAATCGAGGCTATTTGGCGCAGGAGCATTTGGATGAGTTTGGGCTGATAAATTTGAATGCGCGAATATATGACCCTGCTTTGGGGCGGTTTTTGGAGATGGATCCTTATGTGCAAATGCCGGATTTTACGCAGTCGTATAATCGGTATGCTTATGGGTTGAATAATCCGTTTAAATATACTGATCCAAATGGGGAGTTCTTTTGGATTATTCCTAATATAAGTTGGAGCAAAAATGGAGGAATCAGTATTGGCATATCTGTTATTGTTGGAATACCCGGGGTTGCAAGTGTTCAAGCAGGAATTGGATATAGTATTAAGAATAATGATGTTTCGGCTTATGCAGGTGCGACAGCCATGTTTAATACAGTTTACGCATCAGTTTCTTCCTCAAGTGGATTAAGTGTTGGTTGGTCAGCAGGGATATCCCCTCAAATGGGTTTTCCAATAAGTACAAATTTCACCACAGTAGGTGCTAATTATAATGTTACCCATGATAGTTGGAGTGGTAATGTTTCGGCATGGGGTATTGATAAAAAAGGATGGACGTTCAATCCAAGTGTATCTGCGATGTTTTTAGAAGAACAAGCAACAAATTTGGCAAGAGGACAAGGGTTCAGGAGTCATGATGAGGTTTTAAGCCGTTTTGTTGCTAATGGAAATCAACAGGGAGCTTTGGATTATTTCGGATTTAAAGGGAAGTATGATCCTACTGCTACGAGTCCGGGACTATTTTCAACAAAACGTGGAATTCTTTTAAATGATATTGCTTTCAGTAAAAACTATGATTATTTACGAGGAATCTATGAAGAGGAATTATTTCATTCTAAAGATTATTTAACTTACAAAAGCAAAATGCCACAGGGTATCACAGATGGACATGCTTATGAGGAATTTCGAGCGCAAGTGCATCTATATAAAAATCAAGGATTATATTCTGATAGTGGTGTTGATTGGGGGCAAAGAATAAATCAATGGGGTTCTGCGGCAAGTGTGAATCCTGATATAATATTCATGTACAATTTTTATCGCCCATGGTGGCATTTCGTTTATAAAATTCCAAGAAGATGGTAAAAAAGGTAAAATTATTTTTAACATTATTTGCTACAATTGTTAGTTGTGGTTGTGTATACTCTCAAAAGAAATCAACTATCAACATGAATGATTCAGCGTTATTTTGCAACAAATGTGATTCGCTTTATAATGGTATATGGACAAATGAAGAAGAAATTTTTGGTGGACCTGAAGTATATGCTCAATTTTTAGGCGGCGAGAGGGCAATGATGAAATTTATAGCAAACAATTTAAAATATCCCGAAGAATGCAAAGAGGCTTCAATTCAGGGGCGTGTGTATATTAAATTCATCATTGATGAATCAGGAAAAGTTATTTGCCCACGTATTCTAAAATCCCTTCATCCAGCGGCAGATGAAGAAGCTCTTCGGGTAGTTAAAATAATGCCTGATTGGAAGCCTGCTTCAAATAATGATATTCCATGTAAGATATGTTATACTTTACCCATCACTTTTAAATTGTAACCCTTGTTCAGCGTAGGCTCTGCCTATGCAGGATTAAAAGCAAGCTTCCGGCTTGCAAAAGATTAGTACATAGCCGGATAAATAAACGCATCTTGTTTAAAGATGGCGAGTTATCCGAGATGGGTTTCCTTAGTGATTGACTAAGGGGAAGCGAAGCTTTGGATTTGATACAGAGTGAAAAAAAGTGTTTGGATTGAAATATAAAATAAATATGAAAAGGTTTTTATTGTTGATTGTCATTTGTGTTTGTGGGCGGGCTATAGGCTTCGCCTACAATACGCATGCGCTTGATGGCTTACTCACATCCATGCGCAATGTCGAAAACAGTACTTTGTTGTGGCAGGCAGATGCTATCAATGCTTTGGGACAAATCACAGAAAGTACGTTGGGCAATGGATTAAAACGTGTCTCAGATTTCGACACTTACCACCTGCCCAATCAAATTCTGCTGAAAAATGAGGCATCGGTTATTGACGAAGTCAATTATGCGTTTAATGCAACGACCGGCAATCTGACCCAGCGCAACGATGTGTCAAACAGCAAAAATGAAGTTTTTGGCTATGACAATTTGAATCGCTTGAGTACAATAACTCAAAGTGGTGTTCCCAAGTCCGTCACGTATGAAGCCAACGGCAATATCAAAACTAAATTTGATGTAGGAACGTATCAATATGCCAACAGCAATCATGCCGTTTCGGGTATTACCGATCCGGTGACGGCTTATAGTCCTATGGCTGTGGATATTACGAATACGTCGTACAATAGGGCATCTTCCATTACCTTGCAAGATTCACCTGCAAAAAAAATAGAATTTCAATACGGAGCAGACAATCAGCGGCGGATAAGCAAGTATTACGAAAACAATGTTTTGAAAAAGACAATGTATTATGTCGGAAACTACGAAAAAGAAGTTGCCGGTGGAAGTACGAAAGAATACGATTATATTTACACTCCGGAAGGGTTATCGGCGATTGCCATCAAAACCAACGGCTCACGTGCGTTCTATTATGTGCAAACCGACCATTTGGGAAGTATTAGAGTGGTAACAACTGCCGACAAATCCATTCAAACGCGCTATTATTATGATGCGTGGGGCAAACAGACGGTAACTTCGGGCACGAGCATCATAAATCGAGGCTATTTGGCACAAGAGCATTTGGATGAGTTTGGGCTGATAAATTTGAATGCACGAATATATGACCCTGCTTTGGGGCGGTTTATGGAGATGGACCCTTATGTGCAGATGCCGGATTTTACGCAAGCGTATAATCGGTATGCGTATGGGTGGAACAATCCGCTAAAATATAGCGATGAAGATGGAGAATTTATTACGTGGAGTATCAGCAGACGTGGGTTTAGCATAGGGTTTAATCTTTCTCCAATAGGAATACCATTGGGTGCAGGAATCAATATTGGTTGGAGCGATGGTGGTTCTGCTGGAGTATATGGTGAGGTCGGATACCGAGTAGGCGGTACAGGTTTTGGTTCTGGGGTTACGGTAAGTCAAAGTTTGGATTATGGTTTTAGCTCTGGTTTTTTTAGCACAACCACAAGTGCAGGAGCGTATGCTTCTCTTGGAATGTTTAACGCAAGTGGAAGTACTTCTTATACCTATGGTGAAAATGGTGGATGGAATTGGGGTGTAAGTGCAGGTTATAATCTTCCTATCGGAAATGATGCTTGGGGGATTGGTCTAAATGTCGGATATGGTTCTGGTGGTTGGGATTTTGGAATAGGAGGTTATTATAATCCTAACGCATGGAAAGACAATCCGAGTTATAATCCTGATGTTTGGAATAGTGAAGATATGGTGGACTATAATAATTGTTATAGTTATGCTTTGGACGATATTGACAATGGCAATTATCACGGATTGCAACCAGGAGACGCTGGTGGGTATCCCATTACTAGTGATTCTGATATAAATCTTGATTACATTTTACAAGCATCAATAAGTGATGGCAGAATTAAAAATCCTAATTTGTGGAATAAGCTAGGATTTGGTAAAAATGGTTATTACGAAGTATATTTAGTTATTGATCAGAAAAAAGATTATCATTGGTATCGTCAGGATAAAGGCGGAACTTGGTCTCATAAGCCGGGCAGAACTTCTGTTATAAATGTTGATGCTTCGGGGCGTTTTATAACTAATCCTGTACGAGCCAATCATAATTACGGATATGTAAATTATAACGATGGAGCAAGAAAATTATGGGTAAAAAGAAGATAATTTTATTATTAGTGTTTATGTTGTCAAATATTCATACTTATTCCCAAGATTTGCGATGGCAAGAAAAAAAAGAACTGACGCAATCTCTGTATCAGTCGTTGGAAAATTTTGTAAATGAAGAGGTTTGTGTCAAAATTAAACCTCCAAGCATATTTGAAGCAGATTTTTTTGAGTATCTTTTAACGAAAAAGAAGAGAGAAAAAATATATACTGAACAAAAACGAAATCACCAACAACAAGTTAAAAAATTTCTTGATACTCATTTTATTTTCCATGACACTGTTCCCGAACTCGTTTTTTTTGATAGAAACCAAATAATAGAATGGGGTAAGAGTTTTGGTGCTTTTACTGTTGTTCAATTAGAAGAATTTACGATAAAAGATTGCAATATTGTTATCTTAATGGTTGATAAATGTTCAGGTGTACGATGTTTAAGTATATATGTCTTTGAGCAAAAAAATGGAAATTGGAAATTAATGACAGGTACAAATACAGACATAAGAGAGAAAATTGCTATAAGAGTTGATAACGAACAAGATGAAATAGTATTTGAAACAGAAACAAGAAAAATAGGAAAATTGCCTATGTTCGGCGCAACGTGCAAAAAATGATAGACAGTTCGGCATAGGCTCTGCCTACATTGGATTAAAAAGCAAGGCTCCAGCCTTGCAAATGATTAGTACATAGTCGGATAAAAAAACGCATCTTGTTTAAAGACAGCGAGTTATCCGAGACAGGTTTCCTTAGTGATTGACTAAGGGGAAGCGAAGCTTTGGTTTTGGTGTGGAGATGATATATGAATAGATATGTAAAAAATAGGAATGGATGTTTATGCAAGGCTGGAGCCTTGCGTTTAATCCGACGTAGCGTGGACGCTACGCCGAACGTGGACGGATTTTTATGGTAAGAAAAACAATTTACATACAGTTATTAAATGAAGGGTCTGTCGCATACAGACCTGTTTCTGCTGATGAAATAAAAGACAATATCTATAAAATAGATGGCTCTGAATGTTATAATACAGAAGATGAAGATTGGGAATTTTTACCGAACACATGTGTTTTAGTAGAAAAGCGAAACCTTAGTGGTGAAACTGTATTAGTTGCGATAAAAAAAATATGTATACTTAGATGGGCAGAGCATACAATATATGGCATATAAATTACCTAACGGGAAAATTAATGTTGGAAGAATACATGGTAAATAGAAAACCGACGAAAGAGGAAGAAAAACTAATTGAGCATTTAATTAGCCTTTCTTTGAGAAAGTTTTCTTCTGGTTGGAAAGAAAAAATATTTGTTCGTTCGATGGATGATGGAGGTATGGGGAGCCTGATCATTTCTTTGGATGAAAGTTCCACTGAATCTCGATTATTCGGTGAACAAATAAGTGAATATTGTTTTGTTGATGAAGATGGAGTTGATGTTATCGCTTCCTTAAATATTGACGATACGGGGGATTTATACGAATTAGATATTTGGAAGACAGATTTTAGTCCGTTAATTAAACTTCCGTGGATTAGTACATAACCGGATAAAGAACCGCATCTTGTTTAAAGACAGCGAGTTATCCGAGGCAGGTTTCCTTAGTGATTGACTAAGGGGAAGCGAAGCTTTGGCTTTGGTGTGAGAGATGATATATGAATAGATACGTAAAAAATAGGAATGGTTGTTTATGCAAGGCTGGAGCCTTGCGTTTAATTCGACGTAGCGTGGACGCTACGCCGAACGAAAGATGCCACCTCCTTGTTTTGCGCCCTGAAAGGGTATTATAATGGTATAATGCCCTTTCAGGGCGCATACAATCATCCATCACCATTTTCCAACGCGATGCGTTGGGCTAGGATATGCTGGGCTTTCAGCCCGTGTTAAAATTCTCCGAACACACTTAGGCGATGCCCTACGCTATTGCTCAAAGGCTTTCAGCCGTAACCTGACGGCTATGCCCCAAAGGGGTCGAACATACCCGGAGGGGGGAGGGGAGTACTTTACCCCGCACTGCGCTACGCTTGTACGGGGTTATCAAAATTGTACCCCATACGGGGTAGTTGGTCACCGTAATTTTTAATGCGAATTGACCCTGAGTAAAAAAGAGAAATTTGTCGTGCACCCGGTAAGCCAGAAGTTTGCTATTAGAAATAAAAAAAAATATGTAACTTTGCAACTCAAAAATATCAATAATATGAAAAGTACATTTTATGCAGCTATGACTGCTCTATTAACTCTTACAGCATGTTCCCCGCGCGTTGGAACTTTGCTTACAAAAACTTATCCTGCAAATGGAGCCAATTTGCCGGTGTCGGTTTTTATGAATCCGAGTTTGGCTCCGGCGAATAGCGAATCGCTGGGAGTTGTCAGCATCACCGATACCGGATTTTCTACTCTGTGCGATTCGGTCACGGTGGTTGAACTCCTGAAGGAAGAAGCGCGAAAAGCCGGTGGCAATGCCGTGGTGGTAACCGAATACATCCGCCCCTCCATTTGGAGAAGTTCCTGCCATCAAATGACGGGAACCATTTTGCGCGTTCACGATTTTGACTCGTCTGCCCAAGCGGCAGATACCGATTCGGCACAATTGGTGACGGTCAAAGTCATTCAGCCGGAGCGCAAATTGCCCAAAATCACTTTGGCGGCTGATTTTGGGTATGGATACAGAATGGCTCCGGTAGATCCTGATTTAAGCGCGGTCGAGAAACATTACTATCAAGGGTTGAAATCCGGTTATGTAGTTGATGCCGCTTTCAAGTACTATTTCACGGATTATATGGGTGCCGGATTGATATATTCTGCTTACAATGCTTCTCAAAGCATGTTTGGAGTGAATACCGATGATTTAATTCAATTTGTTGGTCCTGTTTTCCTGACACGGATGCCTTTCAAAGATAATCGATGGCTATTCAATGTTGATTTAGGTATTGGCTATATGGGTTATAGTGAAAAAAGTTCTTCCTTCGGTGACAAAATAAAAGCAGATGGCTCTACGGTAGGAGCGTATTATAATCTGGGATTAGAATATCGCTTAAAACAAAATTTTGGAATAGGAATCAATATGACGGCATTTAGTGGTGTCATTTACAATGTTACGAAAGACATGAATGGTTACAAGGAATCAGTTGATTTGCAAAAAGGAGAGGGATTGGGACAAATTCAGTTATTGGTAGGAGTGCGTTATTACATCAAATGAAACAAAAAATAATATGACTATCCGCAATCATACCACTTGGCTTTCGCTCCTTGTCCCGCAGGGACAGCACAATGCGGCTATCTGTGTCCCGCAGGGACAGCACTTTATTAACCGTATGCTTTAGCTTACGGTACGAGAATGACGACAACCTCATAGTCCCGCATGGGACGGCACTTGAGATGGGTGCAATTTTGCAGAATAACAATGTGTCGTCCCATGCGGGACTTTGGAGTGTGGGCTCCGTCACTCCCGTAGGCTGAAGCCTACGGTTAATAAAGTGCTGTCCCTGCGGGACAAGGAACGAAAGCCAAGTGGTATGATTGCGGATAATCATTAAATTTTTACTCACAATCGCAAGTTTACTGCTTGCAACACACAGTTTTGCACAAGTCGCCTACACCTACAACTCGGCAGGTGCAGGAAAAATGACAACAACATATCTGATGCGGCTCGGTGATGACACCGTGAAGGTGGTGAAAAGGTAAAGACAATGCGATGATGCAGTTGAACTGTTAAAAATCATTAAAACTTGCCGATTACAAAAAAAAATGTGTACCTTTGCAGCCGATAAGAAAATTAATAGTGAAGAAAGTAAGGGTTTCGGGTAGAAATTGCTCGAAATTCTTATTTGTCTGTACAAAAATAAAGAAATATGGCGTTAACTTACATGACGAGAGATGGTTACAACAAGCTGCAGGCGGAAATCACTCAAATGGAATCCGAGCAGCGACCGGCAATCACGAAGCAAATAGCAGAAGCACGTGACAAGGGCGACTTGTCCGAAAATGCGGAGTACGATGCGGCAAAAGAGGCTCAAGGGATGCTTGAAGCCAAGATTGCGCAGTTGAAAGCATTGTTTGCGGATTCCCGCGTGCTCGACGAAAGTAAAATCACCACGGACACCGTGCAGATTTTGACAAAAGTAACCATCCGAAACACGAAAAACAATCAACAGATGGTTTACACGCTGGTTTCCGAACAGGAAGCCGACTTGAAAACAGGCAAAATAGCCGTCAAAACCCCCATCGCACAGGGACTGATGGGGAAAAAAGTGGGCGACATAGTAGAGATAAAAGTGCCTTCGGGCATCCTGACATTCGAAATCATAAATATTTCATTATGAGCATATTCAGTAAAATAGTCAAAGGCGAGGTGCCTTCATACAAGATTGTGGAGGACAAGTTTTTTTACGCTTTTTTGGACATCCATCCGGTTGCCAAAGGGCATGTGCTGGTGGTGCCAAAAAAGGAAGTGGATTACATTTTCGACATGGACGATAAACTATTGGCAGAGATGTTTGTATTCGCAAAAAAAGTGGCAAAAGCGATGAAAAAAGTGCTTCCGTGCAAAAAAATCGCGCTGTCGGTCATCGGGCTGGAAGTGCCGCACGTCCACATTCACCTGATTCCCATCAATGATGAGGGTGATTTGGACTTCAAGGCACCACGCAAGCCATTCACGCCGCAAGAATTAGAAAGCATCGCGGCGGCTATCGCAGACAACTATTGACAATTAGGGAAGATGGGCAAAAAAATGATGCGTTATTCAAAAAAAATTACTAACTTTGTACCTCAATTAAAAAAAAAATATGGGTTTTAAAATTATAGTTCTTGCAAAACAGGTGCCTGACACGCGCAACGTCGGGAAAGACGCGATGAAGGAAGACGGAACGGTCAATCGTTCTGCGTTGCCTGCTATTTTCAATCCGGAAGATTTGCTTGCCTTGGAGCAGGCATTACGTTTGAAGGAACGCTATGCCGACACTACGGTTACGCTGCTGACGATGGGACCGCCCCGCGCGGAAGAAATCGTGCGCGAAGGTTTGTTCAGAGGTGCCGACGGCGGCTATTTGCTCACCGACCGCGCCTTTGCCGGTGCCGACACGCTGGCAACAAGTTACGCCCTGAGCACGGCAATCAAAAAAATCGGCAAGTTTGACATTATATTGTCCGGGCGTCAGGCTATTGATGGCGACACCGCGCAGGTGGGTCCGCAGGTGGCTGAAAAGTTGGGCATCCCCCAAATCACTTATGCCGCCAATGTGCTGTCTGCCGAAGGCGGTGAAATCACGGTTGTACGCCGTTTGGAGGGCGGTATTGAGGTCGCAAAGGGTAAATTGCCGATGCTGGTTACCGTTTCGGATGCCGCACCCGAATGCCGTCCGCGCAATGCCAAATTGGTGCTTCGCCACAAAAAAGGCGTGGCAGCCACCGAGTGGAGTGCCGCCGATGTCAATGCCGACCCGCAGCAGTGCGGATTGTCCGGCTCGCCAACGAAGGTGAAAGCCATCGAAAGCGTTGTTTTTCAGGCGAAAGAGAGTAAAACACTGGATTCTTCCGACCAGGCAATCGAAGAACTCATCGTGGAGTTAATCACCAATCACACAATCGGTTAAGTTATGAATAATTTATTTGTATATCTCGAAATAGAAGATGGTAAGGTGCAGGACGTCAGTCTTGAACTGCTTACCAAAGGTCGCTCGCTGGCAAATCAGTTGAAATGTCAGGTCGAAGCGGTGGCTGTGGGCACGAAATTGGACGAAATCGGCGCGCAGGTGTTCCCTTACGGGGTGGATGTGCTGCACACGTTCGACGATGCCCGCCTCGTGCCCTATACGTCCCTACCCCACACGGCGGTGCTGGTGAAACTTTTCGGCGAAGAAAAGCCGCAAATCGCGTTGATGGGTGCCACTAATATTGGTCGCGACTTGGGTCCGCGCGTGTCCTCTGCCTTGTTCAGCGGCTTGACTGCCGACTGCACGGCACTGGAAATCGGCGACCACGAAGAGAAGAAGGAGGGCAAAACCTACACCAATCTGCTGTATCAAATTCGCCCCGCGTTCGGCGGCAACATCGTGGCAACGATTGTCAATCCCGAAAACCGCCCGCAAATGGCAACGGTGCGCGAAGGCGTGATGAAAAAAGAAATTCTTGATGCTAATTATAAAGGTAAAACGGTGGCGCACGATGTGACACAATATGTTTCGGACACCGATTTCGTGGTGAGCGTGATTGAACGCCACATCGAAGCCTCCAAAGTGAACATCAAAGGCGCGCCGATTATCGTAGCCGGAGGCTACGGCTTGGGGTCGAAAGAAAATTTCCAATTGTTGCACGATTTGGCAAACACGATTGGCGCAGAAGTGGGAGCTTCGCGTGCGGCGGTCGATGCCGGATATGCAGAGCACGAGCGACAAATAGGGCAAACCGGCGTCACCGTGCGTCCCAAACTCTACATCGCATGCGGCATTTCCGGTCAAATTCAGCACATCGCGGGTATGCAGGAGTCGTCCATGATAATTGCTATCAACAACGACGCCAACGCGCCCATCAACAGTATCGCCGATTATGTGATAACCGGCGATGTGGAAGTGGTTGTGCCAAAGATGATTAAGTATTACAAAAAGAATAGCAAATGAGAGGCAGAGATAAATTGACCTGTAGAAATATCAGGTCGAAATCTTAAAATATAATAAAAAAGCGAGAAAAAGGACTATTTTTGTTTGTATGTTAAAAAAAAGTTGTATCTTTGCCGCAGTTTTTCATTTAGAGAGAAAATATAATTACTAATAAGTTAAAAAATATCGTATGAAAAAAAAGTTTTATTTGGTTTTGGCACTGGCTGTAATGTCTGTAGTAGGCTTTACCTCTTGTAGTGCATCCTTACCACCCCTGCCGGCTGATGCAGTTTCGGCAGTTCCTCAACCCCTGGAATTGGTCGGTGGCCAGGTTCCTGTGACTATCAATGTAACATTCCCTGCAAAGTGGTTTGTTAATGTGGCAACGTTGGAAGTGACTCCTGTTTTGCGCTACGAAGGTGGCGAGGCAGTCGGCACTCCTTACACTTTCCAAGGGGAGAAAGTGAAAGGCAACGGGCAAGTGATTCCTCAGAGCACCGGCGGACCCGGTGTGTTGGAGGCATCGTTTCCTTATGTTGCAGCAATGCGAACGTCGACGTTGTGGCTGACTTTCAAGGCGAAAGTCGGTTCAAAGGCCGTTGACCTTCCCGCATTGCCAATTGGTAATGGCGTATTGTCGTCTGCGGCGTTGTTGACCGCGACTACGGAAACGCCTTCGTTTGCAACCCAGACTCAAGCAGATGCTCCGGTGGTTTACAATGCCGACCTGCTGTTCCTTATCCAAAAGGCGGAGTTGCGTGCAAGTGAATTGAAAAAAGCAGAACTCGCTGATTGGAGCAAAAAAGTGAAGGATGCAGGATTGTCTAAAGAACAGACAGTTGACGTTGAGATTTCGGCTTACGCATCGCCTGATGGTGGGTTTAAGTTGAACGACAAGTTGGCGGCGCAACGTGAAGTGAACACGAACAAATACCTTGCTGCTGAGTTGAAAAAGAACAAGGTAACAGCACCAATCACGGCAAAATACACTGCACAGGATTGGGATGGATTCAAGGAGTTGGTTCAAAAATCAAACCTCCAAGATAAAGACTTGATTTTGCGCGTGTTGTCTATGTATTCCGACACGGAACAACGCGAGCGTGAAATCAAAAACATCTCCGCTGTGTATTCTACCTTGGCAGAAGAAATTTTGCCTCAATTGCGTCGTTCACGTTTGTCTGCTACGGTCAGAAAAGTGGGCAAAACAGATGCTCAAATCGCATCTTTGGCAAGTTCAAATCCTCAAGCGTTGACCGCAGATGAGTTGCTTACGGCAGGTAAACTTGCTGAAACACCCGACGCAAAGGCAACCATTTATAAGAAGGCTATTGAGTTGTTTCCCAATGATGCCCGTGCTTACAATAACGCAGGTGTGTTGGAGTATCAGAAAGGCAATATTTCCGGTGCCGGAGATTTGTTCAAAAAAGCAGTCGGCATTAATGGTGCTTTGCCCGAAGCAAACTTGAACTTGGCGTATGTAGCGCTTGCAAACGGAGACCGCGCTTCGGCTGGTCAATATCTGGCAAAAGCATCCGGTGCACAAGGTGTTAACAACGCACAAGGTCTGGTAGCTGCTTTGGATGGCAACTATGCACAGGCTAAACAATCCTACGGCAACACTGTAAGCAACAATGCAGCATTGACGCAGATTTTGTCAAAAGATTACGCGAAAGCAGGTGCTACATTGAATGCTGTGGCAAAACCCGATGCAACAACGGACTATTTGAAAGCAATTGTAGGTGCTCGCACCAACAATGCCAGTCAGGTGACTTCTAACTTGAAAAGTGCGATTTCTAAAGATTCGTCTTTGGCAGATAAAGCATTGAACGATTTGGAATTTGCACAATATGTGAAAGACGGTGCGTTCTTACAAGCAATTGGAAAGTAAGAGAAACTTTCAAATAAGTTGTTTAAAACGTTTTAATATTTTTCACAATGAAAAAAGTTGTATTGTTTGCAGCATTAGTTGCCGTGGTTTCTCTCGCTTCATGTGGTGGTAAGAATGCTGCTAAAGAAGAAAGCAGTTGTACTACAGAAGAGGTGATAGTAGAAGAAATGGTGGAAGGTGAAGAAGTGGTGGAAGGTGAAGCAGTAGATGTTGAAGAAGTTTCCGCACAGTAATTTTGTCTGCTGTGTGTCAAAAGCACAGCAGCAAAAGCAAAAAGGAACTGTATCACAAGTTGATGCAGTTCTTTTTTTTGCGGCGTTAAAAGAATTGTTGTACCTTTGCATTTGATTTTTAGGGCTAATGGACAAAATTCAGGCTAGAAGTGGTGATAACTAATTGAAATACATATATTTGCAAGCATTTAAAGTTATGAGTAAAAAATTTGCATTTATTGCTGGTCGAAAACGACCAAGAAAAACGGCTGAAAATTTGACTTGAAAAACAAACTCAGAAACCACAATGGCTTATCTAAAGAACGTAAAATGAAGTATATAGATGGGTTTTTCAAGGTATAAAAGGCTTCTAAAAAGTCGAAGGAATTATCTATTGTGATAATCCCTTCTCTGACTTTTTCGTCAGCCTGTCAAACTATCCCTGACAAGTTGCTCCCCAGCAGAGCTTGTTTCCGTTTCATTTGACCATGCAAAGATATGAATAGTTGATCAGGATTTATTCATCCTCAAAAATATTTAGCCTGAATTTTGTCCACTTGAAACAAACGGCTCTTTTTTAGCCTGAATTTTGTCCATTACACCGATTTTTATCTATGGAAAAGTCAGAAAAGTTTGATTAATTTATAGATAATAGTCAAAATTTGGTTCATTTTTTAATAATAGCGAAATTATGCGAAGAAAAATTTTCAGCGATTTAATCGAATGGAAAAACAGCAAGGGACGAATGCCTTTGTTGCTCAATGGTGCGCGTCAGGTTGGTAAAACGTACATTATCAACGAGTTTGGCAAGCAAAATTACGACAATGTTGTTTATATCAATTTTGAAAACAATGATTTGGTGAGCAATTTTATTGGCAGTGATATTCGACCCAAACATATTATTGAATACATCGAAACAACTGAAAATGTGCAGATTAAACCCGAAAAAACGTTGCTGTTTTTCGATGAAATTCCGGCAAATAGCAGAGCATTAACCGCATTGAAATATTTTTGCGAAGATACGCCTCAGTACCATATAGTGGCGGCAGGTTCGTTGCTTGGCGTGGCTGTTAATCGCTCCAACTATTCGTTCCCTGTTGGAAAAGTGAATGAGTTATACCTTTATCCACTTGATTTTGAGGAGTTTTTGTGGGCATTAGGCAGGGAAAATCTTGCGGTAGAAATTCGCAGGCATTATGCGCGAAACGAAGAATTTCCGCTTCATTCGTTTGCTTTGGAATTTTACAAAAAGTACCTTGTAACAGGTGGAATGCCCGCTGTGGTCAAAAACTATGCAGAGACAGAGAGTTTTGCACAAACGGCTAATTATCAAACAGATATTTACAACGACTACATTGCTGATATGGCAAAATATGCAACTCCTGCCACAAGCGTGAAAATCAGGGCTTGCTACAATTCAATACCCGCACAATTGGCAAAGGAAAATTACAAATTTCAGTATAAAATGGTGCAAAAAGGTGGCACGGCAACCATTTTTGGCGAGTCAATCGAATGGCTTAATTTTGCGAGTATTGTTTTGAAATGTCAAAAAATCACACAAGGCGAAATTCCGATTGCTGTTTATAGTTATTTCCCTGATTTTAAGTTATATATGGCTGATGTGGGGATGCTGACTTTGAAGTCACAAATTCCTGCTTCAATATTGCTTGCCAAAGATAATGAGGCAAATACTTTTCTTGGCGCATTTACCGAAAACTATGTGGCACAGGCATTTACAGCAAACAAAAAAAGTTTATTTTATTGGAAAAACGATAATTCAGGCGAAGTTGATTTTGTGTTGCAAGAAGACATAAATGTGATTCCTGTTGAAGTAAAACGCGGGATAAACACGCGCAGCCGCAGTTTGACAATGTTTATGAAACAATATCGCTGCCCTTACGGCATCCGCATTTCGCAAAAGAATTTTGGTTTTGAAAACAACATAAAATCGGTGCCGCTGTATGCTGTTTTTTGTGTTTGAAAAAATTTAGTGATATTTTTTCAACTTGCCAATCCCCAAAAAATTCTTACCTTTGCACCGATTTAATAACAATTAACAATAAAAAAATATGGATGTTATGAATGCAGTTGTAACCGCAGAAATGGATGCCCCTGTTGCTCTTGAGGGGTGTCTTGTTAAAGAATTAGCACAGCATAGAAGGGCTGTGAGGGTGAATTTTCCGGTAGTGGAAAACAGTGCAAAGAAAACTTATACGATGGCTGCGGCGTATAATAGATGCTGCGATATTTTAAGTACACATTATGGTTGCGATGTAAGAACATTAGAACGATGACGTATTCTGTTGAAATTTCAGAAACAGCAATGGATGATTTGTGTGAGTTATCTTATACTATAACAGAAACATATAGTTTACCTTTGACCGCGATTCGCTATTTGGATGGTATTTTTGAAAAAATAGAGAAGATATCGCAGAACCCTGCAGCTTTCCCTATTCGCTTCAATTTGTCTCTATTGCAATATGGCGCAGATGTGCGCCGTGCCAATTACAAGAAAATGGCGATTATTTACACCGTAGGTGGTTCTGTGGTACTCATACATCGCGTGATTGCAGCCTCATTAATTATAGATTGAAATGGCTCAACGCATTATCAATGCACCATAAGTTCCTTAATGTTTTTATTCCGCAGGGACAAAATGTTGGTAGAAAACGGATTTTTTTCAACTTATGCCACGTTTTGGCACAAATACAACGTACCTTTGCAGTCTGAAACTTAAAAAAGAATAAATAAAATATGAAAGATTTAGGTTACTATACAGCACCTCCCCACAGCGGACTAAAAAAAAACGAATCATCCTGAACTTTAAATACTAAACCGACACTTTTCCCGTTATAGTAATATGGGAGATATAATGGACATAGAGATTTTAGTGAAGACATTGATTGCGGAGGTTCGAACTTTACAAAAGGAGAATGAGCTTCAAAAAAAAGCAATGGCGATTCAAGAAAAGGAGATAGCCGACTTACGCGCACGCTTGTCCCGTTATGAGCACCCTAAAACCAGTCAGAATAGCCATCTTCCTTCCAGCAAAGACCCTATCGGCACCCAAAAAGTGAACCTTCGCCAAAAGACCGGTCGTCCGGTTGGCGGTCAAAAAGGACATGTAGGCAAAACGCTGACGATGCAAAAACCGGATGAGATAATTGACCTTTGTTCCGATTTTTGCACTCATTGTGGGGCGGATTTGTCCGCAGAGGAAGCAAGCTTGTTGGAAGTTCGTCAAGAAATAGACCTTCCGCCTATTCGTCCCATAGTGAAAGAATATCACAAAATGCGTAAGGTTTGCCAATGTGGTTGGGTTAATGATGGTGAATTTCCGGTAGGGGTTAATTCCAGGATTAGCTATGGTTCCGGCGTTGAAGCTGCCG